>JAEDEU010000084.1 GCA_016293155.1 Clostridiaceae bacterium
TCCTCGCGGAGGTTGAGCAGGCTGACCAGCGTACACTCCGCCGCCAGCACGATGTACTGCGCCGCGGCAATCTCGCGCATCGTCTCCGCGCCCGGCAGCTTGTTCAGCGATACGTCCGCCGCCGTGACGGTCAGACCCTCTCGGCGCTGAAGCTCCTGCTCCATGCGCGCGAGCGTAATGCCCATTTCAGTTTCATACAGCAGGACAACCTTGTTCTCCTGAACCGGCTGCTGTGCATACTCGCGGTACTGCTTGCGGCAGGTCTTCTTTGCCTCGTGCAGGGTGTTCAGGCGCTTTTCCTCGTCCGAATACAGCACATCTGCATTCGGTACCATGTGGAACTCGCCCTCCAGCGGAATCGGTCTGCGGTGCTGTGCCATGCTGTCGCCGAATACCAGCTCCATAATGCGCTCGGTCGCATGACCGTCGCACGCGCTCATGAACTTATTGCGGAAATCCACCACGCGCTGCTTGTCAAACCGCTCTTCAATATGCTGAATGTAGTCAATCATCTCCAGGTTGGTCTTGAATACCGGTCCCGGAGTCAGCTCGTCATAGTCATAGTAAAATCCTCTCCAGTCGAAGTACTCGGACAGGTCATAGGAGAAGAAGATCATCGGCTTCTCAAACAGGGAATACTCGAATACCAGGGAAGAATAGTCCGAAATGCAGATATCGCTGACGGACAGCAGCTCCTCGATGGACATGGCATCCGTCAGATCCTGCGCAAACGCCTGACAGTCTGCCGGAATCACCGGCGGCTTTCTGACCAGCGGATGATACTTCATCAGCAGGACGTAGTCCTCACCGAGGCTCTCGCGGAACATCTCCACATTCAGCATATCCGGTGCCTGCGCCTTTGCAACTCTGCCGCGGAAGGTCGGAGCGTACAGAATCACCTTTTTGCCCACGCTTTCCGGCATGATGTGATGCAGCTTGTCATATGCGTGCTGAATAAACGTCTGGTCATAGAATACATCGGTACGGCTGGTGCCGATCGGCTTGATGACCTCCTTCCGGTCGGAAAGGTTCATCGCCTCCTCGTATGCCCATGCGATCTCCGGACTGCTCAGCGTCAGATTGGTATAGTTTTTATAGAACGGGAAGCGGTTCATTTCCGCACGGGTATCGCCGAAAATCAGATCCGCCGTGCTGAAGCCGAATTTTTTGAATGCGCCGCAGCCGTGCCAGGTCTGGGTCACGATGGTCTCCGGACGCACCTTGATGCAGCTGACAACATTCGAGCCCTCATTGACAAAGACATACTTCGCCGTTGCGATGTCCTGCATCATTTCGCGGCAGCGCTGCTCGTACTCCTTGCGAGGCACAAAGGTGTTGCGCAGGAAGTGGGAATGCACCTCATAGGTATAGTTCTTTACGATCTCGTCATACAGCAGCTTAAAGCTGTTGGTGAGTCCCGGAAGGCGAATCTCGATAAAGACAACCTTATTTTCGTTCACCGGCTGCTTCGCGTACTTTGCATAGGTCCGCGGATAAACCCAGCGCAGCATACGGTATTTATGAATCCGGTTTTTGACCTTTTTCAAAAGCCGGTACACATCTCCAATCGGACCGCGCTGTAATTTCTTTGCCCATTGCACTATCATATGACTGCTTTGCCTCCATCATTATTTATCCAGTGTTTCACACGAATCATATCATTGCTTTGCTTTCATTCTATTATAGCCAAAAGCGTTCGCTTGTCAATGCGATTGCCTTCTGACCTCCTGCGCTTGATCCCACTTGGGATGCAGCAGGGCTTTCATCGGGCGCTCCCAGAAGCCCAGTGAGAAGAAAATGGTCACAGCAATGGAAACCGGAATCAGCACGAGCTCCGGATGCTCCGGGCAGTGCGCGGTGATAAACTCCGCTCCGCCCCACGAATCCTGAAACGACTGAATCACCAGATAGTGCAGCACATAGACGTTGGTGGCGCGTTCGCCCCACTTCGTGATGATGCATCTTCTGTTCGGCACCAGCGCAATGAGCGCGCAGAGCAGCACCCCGATCACGATATAGTGAATGAGCCGGAAAATGCCGCCCCACTCCGGGTAAAATTCCAAAAGATCATAGGAATTGCGTCCGGTGAGCAGCGGGCGCAGCCAGTAAATCTCCTCGATGTTGGTGATGCAGTAAACCAGATAGACCGCCGCAATCGCCGCTGCAATCACTTTTGCCTTCCACCCGCTCAGCAGCAGGCGGATTTTTTCCGGATCGCAAAGATATCCCAGATAGAAAAACGGATAAAATGCCAAAATCCGGTTGAGCGCCAGAATATCGCCGTCCGCGCTGTGATAGCCGGACAGACATCCGACCACAATGGAAAAGCACAGCACATAGACTGGGCTGCAATGCTGAAGCAGCATGGTAATCAGGACAAACGCGCCGAGCGCCAGCGCATACCATGCAATGCCGCCGCCGTCCGGCAGCCAGAAATTGCGTCCGCCGCCATTGATACGGCTGGAAATCATCCACACCGCCTTGACCGCCACATACAGCACAAAATAATCAAACAGCTTGTGCCATTTCCGCTGGCGGATCGTATTTTTTGCGAACAGACCATTGATAAAAATGAATGCCGGCATATGGAACCCATAGATGATAAAATAAATGGTTTGGGTGCTTTCTGTTGTAAAGGGTTTTTCTGTATATAAATCCGCAAAATGCCCCAGTACCATCAGTAAAATCAGAATAAACTTGATGTTATCCCAAAGACAGCTCCGTTGCTTCCGCTCCATCCGCAGCTCCTCTCCGCAAGCGTGCTCACGCGCCTGCCATACTCGTACTTTATCTTATAATTATAAAGCACGCTCTGCCGGATTGTCAATTATCACAGCCGTACCGCATCGAAAACACAAAGAAACACGCCGCAGCAGCTGCTGCGGCGTATCCCTATCAAAGCGAAACTACAAAATAAAGTGTAATGCTGTCTGTAAATCATGCCCGCCGGAGCCAGGATTAAGGGCTCCGGCAGACTGTAGTTGAAGCAGAAAAGCAGATTACTGCAATCTTGCTTTTCGGGAGGTGGTTATGCCTTGACCTCGACCAGATCCTGTCCTGCCTTGATGTCGCCGGAAGCGATCATCTCGACTGCGGAATAGTCTTCGGTGTTGCAGACGATCAGCGGAGTTGCCAGAGAATAGCCTGCCGCCTGAATTGCCTTCATATCGAAGGATACCAGCAGGTCGCCCTTCTTGACCTTCTGCTCCGGCTTTACATGCGTCTCAAAATGCTTGCCGCCCAGCTTGACCGTGTCAATGCCGATGTGCATCAGAAGCTCTGCGCCGTCCGTCGTGGTCATGCCGACCGCGTGCTTGGTGTCAAATACGGTTTCAATCGTGCCGTCTGCCGGTGCAAACAGCTTGCCGACCGTCGGCTCTACTGCCGCGCCGTCGCCCATTGCGCCGGATGCAAATGCCTCATCCGGAACCTCACTCATCGGAATCGCACGTCCGGTCATATGAGATCCGAGCACTTCGTTCTTCATATTAGAAGCCGGTGCCGCTGCCGGCTTTGCTGCCGGTGCTGCTGCCGGTGCAGCCGGTACGCTGCCGACACGGTCGGACTCCGGAGAATCCATAAAGTCAACCAGATTGGACTTGATGACAGCAACCTGCGGGCCATAGATGACCTGAACGCCGTTGCCCTTGTGGATGATGCCGGATGCGCCGGACTGCTTGAGGGTCGGGTCGCTGACCTTCTCCGGATCCACAACCGTAACACGCAGACGGGTTGCGCAGCAGTCTACGTCAGAGAGGTTGCTCTTGCCGCCGAGGCCTTCCAGAATCAGTGCGGAAACCGGGTCGGAATATCCGCCGCCAGCCGGTGCGGAGCCGTCCGGACCGATGCCGGTCTTTGCCTTGAAGTCGGAGCGGGTGAACAGCTTGGTCTCCTCGCCCTCGTCCTCGCGGCCCGGGGTCTTCAGGTTGAACTTTTTAATCATGAACGAGAAGGTGAGGTAGTACAGGAAGAAGTACACAACACCGACCGCAACGATCCAGATCCAGTGGGTCTTCGCATTGCCCTGAAGGATGCCGAACAGGGTCAGGTCGATGATACCGCCGGAGAACGTCATGCCGACACCGACATTCAGGATGTGCATCAGCATATAGGACAGACCTGCGTATACGCAGTGTACTGCGTACATTGCCGGAGCAACGAACAGGAAGGTGAACTCAATCGGCTCGGTGATGCCGGTCAGCATTGCGGTCAGCGCTGCGGAGATCAGCAGGCCGCCGACAACCTTTTTCTTTTCCGGCTTTGCATTGCGGTACATTGCCAGAGCAGCACCGGTCAGACCGAAGATCATGAACGGGAACTTACCAGCCATGAAGCGGGTTGCGGAAACGGAGAATACCTCCGTGGACTTGGATGCCAGCTCTGCGAAGAAGATGTTCTGTGCGCCCTGAATGGTGACGCCGTCGATGACAGCGGTGCCGCCGAGAGCGGTCTGCCAGAACGGCATATAGAATACATGATGCAGACCGAACGGGATCAGTGCGCGCTCAATGATACCGTAGATCCAGGTTCCGAAGTAGCCGGAGTTGAGCACCAGATTGCCGAGCATTGCGATACCAGCCTGGACAACCGGCCAGATATAGAACATTGCAATACCGACGACCAGATAAACTGCCGTACAAACAATCGGGACAAAGCGGGTGCCGCCGAAGAAAGACAGCACCTGCGGAAGCTGTGCCTTATAGAAGCGGTTATGCAGTGCCGCTACGCCAAGACCGACGATGATACCGCCGAATACGCCCATCTGAAGGGTCGTAATGCCGAGCATCTGAGTGGTGGTGTTTTCCGCCATTGCCTCTACGCCGCCTGCTGCGCTGATCATTGCACTGATGGCAGTGTTCATGACCAGGTATGCAATTGCGCCGGCGAGAGCGGCAACTTCTTTTTCCTTCTTTGCCATGCCGATTGCAACACCCATTGCAAACAACAGAGCAAGGTTGTTAAATACTGCACTGCCGCACTGGTTCATAATGTCCAGAATGGTGTACAGAATGCTGCCCGGATAAATAATTCCGGTCAGGTTGTACGCTTCCAGCATGGTCTGGTTGGTGAAGGACGAGCCGACACCAAGCAGCAGGCCTGCTACCGGAAGAAGTGCGATCGGCAGCATAAACGATCGACCGACACGCTGCAGAACACCAAAAATTTGATCTTTCACGATAATTCCTCCTCTTTTTTCCAATGATGTATCTACTCCCGGAATCCCCAAAGAAGCTGCGCACTTCTCCTTTCAGCATTCCCGAAATGCAAAAGAAAAAACCCATACGAATACACACAGATAGAACCTTCCGGTGCATTCATATGGGTTTAGCCCGCCGAACGGTAACTATCCCTTCTCCGCAGTCCAGCTGCGGGCAGGTATCAAATTGTATCTCCGTCATCCCCGCTGAGGTTGATGCGCTTGAGATGAATGGTCAGATAGATGAGCTCCTCTTCGGAAAGCTCCTTCTGATAGGCATTATGGATATGCGCTGCAATCTGCTTTGCGCATTCATAATGCTGCTTGCAGTTGCGGGCGATCAGCTGACGGAACAGCTCGTCCCGCTCCTCCGCGCCGTCCTTCATGATTTTCCCTTGGAACAGGCGCTGTGCAAAATATCTCAAATGTACCACAAATCGGCTGAAATCCAGCGAATTGCGTTCGAACTTCTTGTTATAGTAGCATTCCACTACGGCGACAACGTCCTCGATCAGATGCGTGATGTCGTACATCTCGCTCATGTTCGTGTTCAGCTCCGCATTGACAATATGCAGTGCAATGGATGCCGCCTCATCCTCATGAAGCTCGACGCCATACCGTTCCTGAATCTTATCCAGACTGTATCGTCCCAGCTGGTACTCCGCCGGATAATAGCACATAATCGCTCCGCGCAGCGGATTCTGGAACTCTATGCCGTCATGCTTCCGTTTAATCGCAAAGCTGATATGATCCGCGAGGGTAATCATCAGGGATTCATTGAGCTTTTGCGGAATCTGGAGCTTGAAATAATCAATCAGCTCCTGCGTCAGCTGGAGATCCTCAATCGGAATCTGCTCGACCAGCTCGCGCAGCTTGCGCTGCTCCTCACGTCCCTCCATGCGGTAGGTGCTTTCCACCAGCGAAGGATCAATGCGTTCTCCGCGTTTTTTCCCAAATCCAAGTCCGCGTCCGGTAACAATCAGCTCGGTGCCTTTTGCATCTACTACACACAGGATGTTATTGTTAATAACTTTTTTGATCCTCATCCTGCTCCCCTGTCCTCCATTTCTGCAAAAAAATAACCAGCTCCACCCAGTTTCCCCATAAATTCAATTTAGGGTATTAACTAAGATAGAGTCGGTCAAGCCCGCTTCCCGGTAACATTCCAACTTTTTACGATATTATAGTATCACAGCTTTGCACATTTGTCAATCGAGCGCCCTACCCAAAGATGATTTTTGCCTTAATGCACAAATATTGTCTCATATTTTATGCAAATAATACAATGGTATATTCGTTTTCATAACGGATATCCTATCT
>JAEDEU010000085.1 GCA_016293155.1 Clostridiaceae bacterium
GGCTGGGCAGCCTTCCGAACTGCAGGAAGTGCTGCTGCCAGTAGTTCGTATCAATACTCGTGTACTGGATGGGGTCGCCGCAGTGGATCATCATGTTGTTGCCCACATAGATGCCGACGTGCGACGCACCGGAAGTGTCGTAGGTTTTCTCAAAGAAGATCAGGTCGCCCGGTTTGGCGTTGGCCGGGGAAACATAGGAACAGATATTCCGCAGTCCTTCGGCACCAAGCCGCCCCACATTCCAGCCCACACCGCAGTGATTGATGACCCAGCTGACAAAGCCGGAACAGTCAAAACTGGTGCTGGGCGAGCTGCCGCCCCAGACATACGGATAGCCCAGGTATTTCTCCGCTTCCTGAATCATGGCCGCGAACTGTTCATCCTCAAGCGCGTCCGCCGGGATTTCGTACCGGTACTGGTCGCCGTAATAGCGGTCAACGTAGGAAGAACCGGCAAACAGATCGGGCCGGTTGCCCAGCGTAGACATATAGGAGGCATACAGGGACAGATGATCCTGATCCATCAGGTAGACCGGCAGATGGGACAGATTGAAGTTTTCCAGCGTCACCGTACAGATGTAATAATCGTAGGGAACCTGCACTTCATATTCGTATGCCTCGATGCTGGTCGCGCCGGTCTCCGGGTCTGTAACCGTGTAATAGCCGGTGCGGGTCTCCGTCCTGTAGCGGGTTTCAACCTGCACATCCTCCGTCAGCGTGTACTGGCGGTCGAAGATAGTCTGAAGCAGGTCGCCCACCTCATCAATCGTCCATTCTCCCTCCCGGAGCGCCGTCAGCATGGAAATCAGCACATAGGGGTCATGTTCGATCTCATCCAGGTCAAAATGGTATTCGTCGTAATCATGGGTGCTTTCGTAATTGTCCAGATACTCCTGAAGCTCTGCCTCAAGCGCCAGATACTGCGCCTCCGCCGCCAGCATATCCGCATCGGCGCTGGGATAGGTGGTCAGCACGCCGGAGGATGTGAGCGAACTCATCATCACGGAACAGCTGGACATCACAGCGGAAACAAACAGGAACATCATTCCGATGACGCCGAGAATCACAAAGCCCTTTTTGTGCCGGGCGACAAACTGAACGGCTTTGGAGGTTTCCTCACCGGTTTTCTTCACGGCTTTGGCCGCAGCCTCGGACGCCTTGACCGTGTTGTCCGCAGCCTTTCCGGCCTTGGCCTCGGCATAGGCTTTCTTGATGGCGCGCTTCTGCTGGAACCGGGAGACCGGGCTTGCGCCCCATTCCGGATTCTGAAGCTCCGCCTCCTTATACAGCGCCTTCAGATTGGCCCGGTCGGCGGCGCGTTCTGCTTTCAGCGCTCTGGCATAGGGTTTATCCTGCAATGTGCGGTGGGCGGTATCCAATGTGCGGATGCCGCCCTCGGCGCTGCTGATGACCTCATGGGAGACCGATGCGGAAACGCTGCCGTCCGCGTCCTCATGCAGTTCCCGGTGGGATGCTGCCGAAACCGCATTGAGCGGAGTGGCCGCTGCGGCATGCGTGAGTTTGGACGGGCGCTTTTTCTCGGTTTCCTCAAAAACAAGGCGCGTCACGACCTGATTTTCCTTCGGGTCATAGACGCGCTGTTTCTGAACGATTTTCTTTTTGGGGATTCTGCTCTCAGCCTTTTCCAGCTTCTTGCCTGCTTTTTCCGCCTTTCGGATGGGCTTTTGAAGCTCCGGCGTTTCCAGCTCCTCCTCTGTAAACAGAAGGCGGGGCGAGCGTTTTGCCATGTGCATCACCTCGATTCGTATGGTTGTTGTTTTGTTCAGCCGATGATCTCGGACCTTTCTGCCAGGAATACCTGTTTGCCTCTGGGCGTGACCAGCATCTGTGTGCCGCGATGCCCGTTGGGCGCGATAAACTCACGGACAACGAACAGGCCGTTGCGGTACGGAAGGGCGTGAGGATGCATGATGCCTTTGCTGTCATAGTAGGCATATTTCTTCCTGACGAGATAGGCCGTGAACATGCTCTGGGGAACACCCAGTTCCTTGGCGGTGAGCCGGATGCCGGTGCAGTCGGGGCAGTCTACCAGCGCATCGAAATACGCTGCCTTGGGAAGCGCCACGGTCAGCTGCGCCTCGGCCTGTTTCAGCTGCCCGGCCAGCTTTTTGTTGAGGTTCCGTTCCTCCGACAGCGCCCGCACGACCTGCGCCGCCACATCGGCATTGCCTGCCGCCTGTTCCAGCAGCGCATCGGTCATATAGGCTCCGTGCCTGCGGATAGAGGGAAGAACTTCGCTCGTCACCCAGTGCTTGAAGCGCTTGGCGCTTTCCAGCTTGCTGGAGAGGATCAGGCTGTAAAGCCCGGATTCATTGATGACTACGGGGTGTTGCTCTCTGCCGATGGAGTCATGAATCGTTACCCCATCTCCGCAGTAACGGTCCTCCGGATCAACATGGTCAATAATGGCTTTTCTCGGATTACTGTATCCGAGAGCCTTTGCCACATCTTTTCCGACGAACCACGGATCGCCGTTTTTTCGCACCGTCCGCAGTTCTCCGAACTCCTCATTCTGAAATATCTGCATCCTGTTTTCCATATCTTTTCGTCCTTTCTTATCCAGCCTGCTCCTGCGGCTTGGTGGTGATGATCCGGTACAGCTCCGTATCCTTCGGGAAGTGGTCTACAAACGGAAGAATCGTGCTGCCGTAAAAAAGAAGCCCTTCGCCTTCACCGCTGTGGGTGACATACGAGAGCTGATGGGGAGAAATATTCAGCTGTTTGGCGAGAATCTGCCGGTCGCCGGACGCCTGGTTCAGCATGAACACATAGTCGGAGTTTTCAAAGATGTTCTCCACCTCGCGGGAGGAAAGCAGGTCTTTGACGTTCTGCGTGATACCGGTGGGAATGCCGCCCCATTTACTGAAGCGCTTCCAGATTTCCACCGTGTACGCCGCCGTCTGTTCCTCGCGGAGCAAAAGGTGCATCTCGTCGATGTAATAGCGGGTGGATTTGTGCGCCTCGCGGTTGATGGTCACGCGGTTCCATACTGCATCCTGCACGATCAGCATACCGATTTTCTTCAGCTGCTTGCCCAGCTCCTTGATATCGAAGGACACGATGCGGTTTTCGATGTTGATGCTGGTGCGGTGGTTGAACACATTCAGAGAGCCGTGAACGTAGATTTCCAAAGCTGTTGCGATGTACTGCGCCTCCTTTTCCTCCTGCGTCAGCAGCGCATTGTACAGATCCTCCAGAATCGGCATGTTTTCCGGCACGGGGTCGGCCAGATAATCCCGGTAGACCATGCGGACACAGCGGTCGATGATGGTCTTTTCCACCGGCTGCAAGCCCTCCTTGCCGCCTACGATCAGCTCGCACAGGGAGAGGATGAAGTCGGATTTCAGCGATAACGGATTCTCATCGTCGCTGTAGTTCAGGTTCAAGTCCATGGGGTTGATGTAGTCGCTGGATGTGGGCGAGATTTTGATGACCTGCCCGCCCAGGCGCTCCACCAGTGTGCCGTACTCCGATTCCGGGTCGCAGATGATGATGTCGTCATCGGTGACCATGAATACATTGGCGATTTCGCGCTTGGCGGCAAAGGATTTGCCGGAACCAGGTGTGCCGAGAATCAGGCCGTTGGGGTTCTTGAGGAGCTTTCTGTCCACCATAATCAGGTTGTTGGACAGGGCGTTGATGCCGCAGTAGAGCGCCTCCTTACCGCTCTGAAACAGCTCCTGCGTGGTAAACGGCACGAAAATCGCCACACTGGATGTGGTCATGCCGCGCTCGATCTCCACCTGATTGAGCCCCAGCGGCAGGCTGCTCATCAGCCCTTCCTCCTGCTGGAAGTCAAGCCGGGTCAGCTGGCAGTTGTATTTCTGGGCAATGGAGCCCGCCTGGAACACATTGTTTTCCAGCTGCTGTTTGGTCTCCGCCACGTTCAGCACCAGGAAGGTCAGCAGGAACATGCGCTCATTTCTGGACTGCAGATCCTGCAGGAGCTTCTTCGCCTCATTGCCGTACGTGGCCAGGTCACTGGGGATGATGTCCATATCATATCCGGCGCGGACGGCCTTTTTCTGTTCCTCAATGGTCATCTTCTGCAGATCGGTGATTTTGCGCTTGATGGTTCGGATGGCCTTGACCTGATCCACCGACTGCACATGCATGGTCACGATCAGACTGCTCTGCATATCCAGAAAGTCGGCCAGCATCCGGTCATTCAGCTCCGGCGCGAGAATCTGCAGGAAGGAAACCTGCCCGATTTTCCTGCCCATGGTGAAGTTTTTGCCGTTCCGGAAGGAAAAGGAGCTGGGCGCGATAAAGTCCTTCACAGAAAGCCCGGTGGGAGCCAGCCAGTCCCAGTCAAACAGGAAAGGCTGCTGCTCGTCCATGTGGAAGATGCCGTGGAGCAGCTCCAGACGCTGTTTTCCGTTCATCGGATCAGCCTGAACGCCCAGCCGCTTGAAGTTGTTCAGCACATCGGTCTCAATGCGCTCCAGCCGGAGCTTGGCGCTTTTCAGCGAATCGGCCTCGATGCCGAAGGTCAGGTACTTGGTCTTGATAAGGCCATTGTTGCCTTTGGCCAGCTGATTTTTCAGCATCTGGGTGTATTCGGCGCGGATGCTGTCGTAGCTGTCGCCCTTTAACGGAATGGCGATGCGCTCCGAGTAGGTATCCTTGTTTGCCGCCGTATTGATAAAGGACAGCTCAAAGCGCACGGAGCTGTCAAAGTAGTTGAGGAAGTCGCACCAGCCGTCAAAGATGGCGGCCTTGTCCTCGTTCTGATTCAGCTGATAGTTGATGTCCTGGAACTGCACCGTCTTGGTGTAGTAATGATCGGTCACGCGGCAGATGCCGTCCGGGAACATGCGCTGAAAGGGGATGGAATCCTGTGCGGATTTGTGTCTTTTGTCCTGTCGTCTGGCGTTCTGAATGGCAGCGTTAATCTGCTGCTTTTCCGCTCTTGTGAGCTTTTTCGCCTTGGACAATCTTCTGTACCTCCTTATCCAGTTTTTCCTGCCGTACTACGGCAGAATAGAAGTTGTTGGTTTTGTATGGCCGCTCCTTCGGGCGGATAAAACTGACCTGCACGATATTGCGGATGATCTTTTCCAGCGGCTGTCCGTTCTTCTCATACATGGCGAACATGAAAAAAGGCAGCATGACAAGCACCATGAGAAGCGTTGCCGTACTGCTGCTGACGTGTCCCTTGATGAGGAAAAAGACCGGAAGCCCCACCAGAAGCCCTCCGCCGAAGCAGACGATCTGGCGCTTGGTCAGGTTGAAGGCGACCTTGGTTTTGACTGCGTTCATGTCCTTGGGTACGGGTACATATGCCATTCTGATTCCACCTCCTTAATGTGCGTTGAACACGCTCTTTGCCAGCGAGCTGGTCTTGAACAGCGTGAAGCACAGCAGCACGGTGTAGCCCATAACCGTCCAGATTGCCATGGAGATATCGCTCTCCACGACCATGTTCTGCACAAGGACGGCATAAATTGCCACGCAGACGATGATTAAGAAGCCCTGAAACGCCAGCGCGAACAGGCTTCTGAGATAGTTCTGACCCATCTGGCTCCACTCGTGATTCATCATGGTGGCCATGGGGATCGGCGCAACCGATGTGACCAGATAGATCTCGATCATTCTGCCGAAGCAGATCAGCATAATGATGATGGACAGGATATGCATGGTCACGCCCACGATCATGGACTGGAACCACAGGCCGATCAGGCTGGAAAGCTCCATGGCCATCAGCGTTTCCTCAAGTCCCTCTGTGACAAGCTCGATATCCGTATTGCCCACGATAATGCCGGCGGCGTTGTTCACCACCGTCTGAGAAACATCGAACACCGCCATGACGATATTCCAGGTGTTGGACACGATCAGAATGGCGCAGGCTGTCTTGAACACCCACATGAGAATCGACCAGGTGTCGAAATCATGCATGTTGTTCTTATCCATGATGATGCGGATGAATTCCATGGTCATGACCAGCGCCAGAATGATACCGGCTATGGGCAGGATCACGTTGTTGGAAAGGTTCTGAATCATACTGAAGATTCCGCTGTTCCAGCCCTGCGGGGTCTGACCGACCTGCGCCGCAATATCTCCGACCTTCGTATTCACCGAGTCCACCATCCCCGTCAGGTTGGATGCAATCGCTCCGGCAAGAAGCTCCTTGAGCCATTCGGTCAGCGTGTTGAGCAATAAATCCAATCGGCATCGACCTCCTTTCCGGCTCCCCCTGCGCTATGGCAGGGGGAAGCCCTGGATTTTACTCACTTCTGTCTTGCTGTGCGGCGATTAACCGAAAAGACCGGTAAGCAGGGGAACAAGGGTCATGCCGATGAGGGCCACGCCGCCGCCCGCCATGAGCTGCTTCATGCCCTGGCTCTTGGCACCGGGGTTGTCGTTGCCGTAACCCTCCATGAGGTTCACGACACCCCAGATTGCGAGACCTGCGCCCAGGGCGATAACGAGAGTCTGAAGAACACCTACTGCGCTGTTGAAAAATGCCATATTCC
>JAEDEU010000086.1 GCA_016293155.1 Clostridiaceae bacterium
ATCCGTCAGGTTCCGACACCGGATTTAGACTCCATCCTTCGCATCTCTCAAATTGGCATTGAGATTGCGGAAATTTTGAAAAACTTTCAAATTCTCCAGCTTGAGTGCGTTGCAAATCGCAACGATCTGCTTCGTCAGGCGGCGGGGCTGTTTGCCAAAACTGCCGCCGATCAGCGTGTGATTGCTGCCGCCATGGAAAAGCGCGAACAGCTGGCAGATACCTTTATTCCCGAAATGGAGGTCTATCTGCTGCACTGCCGCACCACGGCGGTGGAACACAGCAGATTTGGCTATCTGCGTCTGAGCAAGCCGTTTCAGATGGAAAAGGGGACGGTTTCCGGTGCAGTGATTATGCTTGTGCCCGAGGAGGGCGGATCGCTGTATGCGGAGGTCATCAGCAGGATGAGCGTCCTGCTGGTGGAGAGCAATGATTTCTTAAAAGCGCTTCAAGGCGGCGACACAACCGCGGGTGTTGCTTTGGCTGAAAAGGCGCTTGTGAAATACTATCAAAGCGAAACCACAAAACGAATAGGAGTCGATTGGAAATGAAAAACAAAGTACAAGCATTTGGCAAGTTCCTATCCGGCATGGTCATGCCTAACATTGGCGCCTTCATTGCATGGGGCTTTATTACCGCCCTGTTCATTGAGGCCGGCTGGATTCCGAACGCGCAGCTTGCATCCATTCAGCCGTTCATGCTGCACTTCCTCATTCCGGTCCTGATTGCTTCTCAGGGCGGTAAGATGGTCGGCGGCGAACGCGGTCGCGTCATGGGTGCAATCGCAGTCATGGGCTGTATCGCAGGCGTGGCAACCACCGGCGCGGACGGCGGCATTGTCACCGGTCAGCCGATGCTGATGGGCGCAATGGTTATGGGCCCGCTCGCAGGCTGGGTCATCAAAAAGTTTGACCAGGCAATGGATGGTCATATGCCGGCAGGCTTCGAGATGCTGATTAACAACTTCTCGGTCGGTATCTTCGGTATGATTATGGCCATTATCGGTTACTATGCAATTGGACCGGTTATGTCCGCGATCCTGTCGGTTCTGTCCGCAGGCGTTAACATCCTCATCAATCATGGTCTGCTGCCGCTGGTATCCATCTTCATCGAGCCGGCAAAGGTACTGTTCCTGAACAATGCGATCAACCACGGCGTATTCACTCCGCTTGGCGCAGATCAGGTTGCAGAGGCAGGCAAGTCCATTATGTACATGCTGGAGACCAACCCGGGCCCGGGCCTCGGTGTCCTGCTGGCATACTGGTTCTTCTCCAAGGATAAGATGACCCGCGATTCCGCTCCGGGCGCAATCATCATCCACTTCTTCGGCGGCATCCACGAGATCTACTTCCCGTACATTCTTATGAACCCGCTGGTTATCGTTGGTCCGATGATCGGTAACGCATGTGCAATTCTGTTCTTCTCGATCACCAACGCTGGTCTGAATGGTCCCCCGGCACCGGGCTCCATCATCGCATTCCTGGCAATGTCCCCGAGAGAGTCCATGATTATCTCCATTGCGGGCGTTGCAATCGCAACCGCGGTATCCTTCCTCATCTCTGCACCGATTGTTAAGATGTCCGGCGCAAAGAATCTGGAAGAGTCCCAGAATCAGATGGCTGCCATGAAGGCAGAGGCAAAGGGCACTGCAATTCCGAGCGGCGAGAAGAAGGCCGCAGGCGAGGTCAAGAAGGTTGTATTCTCCTGCGACGCAGGCATGGGTTCCTCCGCAATGGGCGCAACCAAGTTCCGCAACCGCATCAAGGGTGTCCGTCCGGATATCACCGTAATCAACACCTCGGTTGACGACGTACCGGGCGATGCAGACATCGTTGTATGCCAGACCATCCTGGCGGACCGCGCAGCAAAGAGCGCACCGCAGGCACAGCTGGTCACCATCGGCAACTTCCTGACCGACCCGAATCTGGACGCGCTGTACAATCAGCTCACCACTAAGGAGTCGGCTGCTCCGGCAGCGGCGGCAACCGCTACCGCAGTGGAGACCAAGAAGGCAACCAAGGAAGGCGTTCTGGTCAAGGCAGGCATCAAGGTTGGCCAGAAGGCTGCAACCAAGGAAGAAGCAATCCAGGCAGCAGGCGAGCTGCTCTGCAAGCTGGGCTATGTTGACGCATCCTACATTGACGCAATGCAGGCGCGTGAGAAGATCGTCACCACCTACATGGGCATGGGCGTTGCGATCCCGCACGGCACCTCCCAGGCAAAGGGCACGGTTAAGAAGAGCGGTATTGTTGTGCTCCAGTATCCGGACGGCGTTCCGTTCGGCGACGAAAAGGCACAGCTGGTATTCGGCATCGCCGGCGTAGGCGATGAGCATCTGGATCTGCTGAGCAATATCTGCACGGTTCTCGAGGACGAGGACGATCTGGAGAAGATGAAGACGACGACGGATGTCGATTTCATCATGAACAAGATTAAGTAAACAGAAATGGAATTGGCGGCCGGTGCGCTGTGGTATGGGGCGCACCGGTTGATCTCAAAGGAGTAATGATTTATGAAAACAGCCATTCAGTTCGGTGCCGGCAATATCGGACGCGGTTTTATTGGTATGCTGCTGGCACAGGCAGGCTATCGTGTTGTGTTTGCCGATGTGAATGCGACTATTATTGATCGTCTGGCGCAGGACGGAGGATATACCGTTCATGTCACGGACGTTGAGCAGGTCGATTACCCGATCACCAATGTGACCGGCATTCTTTCGACCGGAACGGAAATCATTGATGAGATCGCAGCGGCAGAGGTCGTTACGACTGCGGTAGGTCTGGTCATTCTTCCGCGCATTGCGCCGACCATCGTTGCCGGCATCCGCGCGCGCAAGGAGAGCGGCAGCACGCAGGCGCTGAACATCATCGCCTGTGAGAATGCCATCCGTGCAAGCTCCCAGCTGAAGGAGCATGTCTACGGACTGCTGAACGACGAGGAGAAGGCATACTGCGACCAGTACGTCGGCTTCCCGGATTGCTCGGTTGACCGTATCGTTCCGCCGGTACACAGCGAGATTCCGACCGACGTTGCGGTAGAGGCATACTACGAGTGGAATGTTGAGAAGGCTTCCTTCAAGGGCGAGATCCCGGCAATCCCGGGCATGAACCTGGCAGAGGATCTGATGGCATACATTGAGCGCAAACTGTTCACACTGAATACCGGACACTGCATCACCGCTTATCTCGGCGTGCTCAAGGGCAAGAGCACGATTGAGGAGGCAATCAACGATCCGGAAATCTATGCGCTGGTTCATGCAGCGATGGAGCAGTCCGGTGCAGGCCTCATCAAGAAGCATAATTTTGATCCGGAAGCACATGCTCATTATATCGACAAGATCATCGGCAGATTCAAGAACCCGCATCTGCGTGACGATGTCACCCGTGTTGGACGTGAGCCGCTGCGCAAGCTGAGCGCAACCGACCGTCTGGTGAAGCCGATGATGACCGCTCTGGGCTACGGACTGCCGGTTGACAAGCTGATTGTCGGCATCGGCGCCGCACTCCACTACAACAATCCGGACGATAAGCAGAGCGTTGAGCTCCAGCAGAAGATTGCGGATCTGGGCGTTGTCGCAGCATTCCGCGAGGTTTCCGGCGTAGAGGATGAGGCAATCCTGGCGCAGGTCGAGAAGGCATACAACGAAGTAACGGCGTAAGCTGTTGCAGGAAAGAAACGGAACGGAGGGCACATTATGCTGACAGAGGTCATTGAGCTGCCCGTCCGGATTCGGTTTCACGCGCGTCCGTCGTCACAGTTGGCGCAGGAGGCAAAAAAATATCAGAGTGTGATTTTTCTGATTGCAGAGGAGCTGGTAGCGGATATCAAAAATCCGATTGCTCTCATGCGGCTCGGCGCTCTGAAAAACGGACGCATTGAGCTCATTGCAGACGGTGCGGACGAGCAGGAAGCCATACAGGCGATACGACATGTGTTAACAACCATTTTTTGATGGTTTTAATAATTTTTTAATACACATACAGGAGGATTATTCTTATGAGTTCGTTTGAGTTTACTGTTAAGGATCCGGAAGGCGTACACGCTCGTCCGGCAGGCATCATCACCAAGGCTGCAAAGAGCCTGGGCGGCGGTCTGAGCATCACCAAGGGTGAGAAGACCGTTGACGCACAGAAGATGTTCGCCCTGATGGGTCTGGGCATCAAGAGCGGTGAGACCATCACCGTTTCCAGCGAGAACGAGGCTGCTCTGGCTGAGTTCAAGAAGGTTCTGGAAGAAAATCTGTAAGAAAAAAATCATCCCGCAGCAGAGCGGGAAAGCCGGAGTCTGCCGCCCATTTCTGCGGTGGCGGCAGACTTAAAAAAGGCAGAGCAACCGTTATTCAATCACCATTGATGTTTCGATTGCGGCGTGCCTGTATCATCATTAAGTTACATTTTCAGCTTTTCGCTGTCGAATGCGGCGAAATATACCACACCTATTGTTCTCAATGCGGCCGGAAACAGAATCTGCGTGCAAAGGGGCTGTTTCCGGCGGCTTGGAACCATTCAATTCGCAAATTTATCTCATTTTTTGGGGAGTCAGACTCCCAGACGATGATATCCGATCTCGGACGCGCTCCTTCCGAATATGCTTCGGGATGCTTGCGGCAGAGTCCCTCTCTCTCGGCTCTGCCAGATATCATCATACTGTCGTTAGAGATTTTTTATATAGACATTCTGATATATTTTATTAAGAGGAGAGACGAATATGGTATTGATTCAAGGCAAAGGCGTGTCAAAGGGTGTAGCAGCAGGTCCGCTGTATTTTTATCAGCGCGGCGGAGCGGAGATTGTACGCACTCAGATTGAGGACACGGAGGCAGAGCTGGCACGGTTTGAGGAAGCACGTCAGACCGCGATGACACAGCTCCAGGAGCTGTACGAAAAGGCACTTGCAGAGGTCGGCGAGGAAAGCGCCGCACTGTTTGAGGCACATCAGATGATGCTGGAGGATATGGACTACGTCGAGGGAATCCAGGATGTCATCGGAAGCGGCGTCAATGCAGAGGCTGCTGTCATGGAAGTGGCAGAGCAGTTTGCAGAAATGCTGCTGGCAATGGACGATGAGTATATGCAGGGACGCGCTGCGGACGTCAAGGATATCTCCACCCGTGTAGTCGGTATCCTGAGCGGTGCTGTCGCAGGCGGCATTGATTCGGAGGTTCCGGTCATTCTGGCGGCAGACGATCTCGCACCGAGTGAAACCGTACAGCTGGATAAGTCCAAGATTCTGGGCTTTGTCACCAGCGGCGGCTCCGGCAATTCTCACACCGCAATTCTTGCGCGCACGATGGGCATTCCGGCCATCATCGGCGTAGGCGAGAAATTAAAGGAAGCTTACTCCGGCAAGGACGTCATCATTGACGGCGAGACCGGTGAAGTTGCAGTTGAAGCGGATGAAATCACATCCGAGCGACTGCTCAAGAAGCAGGCAAAGGAGCGCGCTCTGAAGGAGCTGCTCGACCAGCTGAAGGGACAGCCCAACATCACGATCGACGGAAAAAAGGTAATGGTTTACTGTAATATTGGTTCACCCGACGATCTGGATGCTGTGCTTGCCAACGACGGCGGCGGAGTCGGCCTCTTCCGTTCTGAGTTCCTTTACCTGCAAAATGATACCTATCCGACCGAGGAGCAGCAGTTCCGGGCGTATAAGACCGCTGCGGAGCGCATGGGCGGCAAGCGTGTCATCATCCGCACGCTGGATATCGGCGCAGATAAGCAGGCGGACTACTTCCAGCTGGAGAAGGAAGAAAATCCGGCAATGGGTCTGCGTGCAATCCGTATCTGCCTGACCCGTCCGGAGGTATTTAAGACCCAGCTGCGTGCGCTGTACCGCGCATCCGTCTATGGCAAGATCGCAATCATGTTCCCGATGATTACCTCTGTCTGGGAGGTACGCGAGATCAAGCGCATCTGTCAGGCGGTTCAGGCTGAGCTGAGAGCCGAGGAAATCCCGTTTGACGAGCAGGTCGAGCTGGGTATTATGATCGAGACTCCGGCTTCGGTTATGATGAGCGATCAGCTGGCAAAGGAAGTTGACTTCTTCTCCGTCGGCACCAATGACCTGACCCAGTACACCCTCGCGGTAGACCGTCAGGGCAATAATCTTGACCGCTTCTTTGATGCACACCATCCGGCAGTGCTCCGCATGATTAAGCAGGCTGCGGACAATGCACACAAGGCAGGCATCTGGCTGGGCATCTGCGGCGAGCTGGGCGCGGATACTTCGCTGACCGAGACCTTCCTCGCAATCGGCGTGGATGAGCTGAGCGTATCTCCGTCCGCGGTTCTCCCGCTGCGCAGCGTCATCCGTTCGATTGACACCCGCAAGAACAGCGAGGAGATTCTGGCGAATCTGTAATGTTGTAACATTGTAAAACATCTCTCTTTTCATATGAAAAGCCCTGAACGAGGATTGTTCAGGGCTTTTT
>JAEDEU010000087.1 GCA_016293155.1 Clostridiaceae bacterium
GAGGCGGAGATGGACGGACTTGGCACCATCCCGATGACCTTCATCCGTGCACCGTATATCGAATCCGTATCCGGAACGGCGCGTGCGCTTGCCTCGGTGGACGGAAACATCGTCGCAGCGCAGGAGGGAAATCAGCTGGTCACTGCGTTCCATCCGGAGCTGAACGACAGCTGTGCAGTTCATGAATATTTTTGCAGCCTGATTGGATAAATTCATAGATTGAAAAAAATCGGAAGCCCGATTTCGCATCAAGCGAACCGAGCTTCCGTTTATTTTTTACACGGTCAAAGACCGCAGTCAATTACTTGAGCACTGCGCCCTCGTTTGCAGAGGTGACCAGACGGGCATAGCGTGCCAGCCAGCCGGTCTTGATCTTCGGCTCCGGAGCAACGTATGCTGCACGGCGTGCCGCAAACTCCTCATCGGAAATCTGCGCATTGACCTTGCGTGCCGGAATGTCGATCTCAATGATATCGCCGTCCTGTAACAGACCGATCTCGCCGCCCATTGCTGCCTCCGGGCAGACATGACCGATGGAGGCACCGCGGGATGCACCCGAGAAACGTCCGTCGGTGATGAGAGCAACATCCTTGTCCAGCTTCATGCCGGCCAGTGCGGAGGTCGGGTTGAGCATCTCGCGCATACCCGGACCGCCCTTCGGTCCCTCATAGCGGATGATGACAACGTCGCCCTTCTTGATCTCGCCGCCGTAGATTGCTGCGATTGCAGCCTCCTCGGAGTCGAATACGCGAGCCGGACCGCTGTGCTTCAGCATCTCCGGTGCAACCGCACTCTGCTTGACTGCACAGCCCTGAGAAGCGATGTTGCCCCACAGGATTGCGATGCCGCCGGTCTGAGAATACGGATTGTCGATCGGACGGATGACATCCGGATCCTTGTTGATGCAGTTCGCAATGTTCTCGCCGACGGTCTTGCCGGTTGCGGTCATCGCGTCCAGACGGAGCAGTCCCTTCTTGGACAGCTCGTTCATAACGGCATAGATGCCGCCTGCCTCATTCAGCTGCTGGATATAGGTACGTCCTGCCGGTGCCAGATGGCACAGGTTCGGGGTAACAGCGGAAATCTCGTTCAGAATGCCGAGGTTCAGCTCTACGCCTGCCTCCTTGGCGATTGCCAGCAGGTGCAGGACGGTGTTGGTCGAGCAGCCCAGCGCCATCTCACAGGACAGCGCATTGTGGAATGCGTCCGGAGTCAGAATGTCGCGCGGGCAGATGTTCTTCTCTACCAGCTCCATGATCTTCATGCCGGCGTGCTTTGCCAGATGAATGCGGTTGGAATAAACCGCCGGAATCGTGCCGTTTCCGCCGAGTGCCATGCCGATTGCCTCACACAGGCAGTTCATGGAGTTTGCGGTGTACATGCCGGAGCAGGAGCCGCAGCCCGGGCAGGAATCTGCCTCGATCTGGTGCAGCTGGCAGTCATTGATGATGTCTGCCTTGCGTGCGCCGACTGCCTCGAAGGTGTAGGACAGGCTGACCTTCTCGCCGTCTACACGGCCCGCCAGCATCGGACCGCCGGAGCAGACGATGGACGGGATGTTCAGGCGGGCAGCCGCCATCACCATGCCCGGAACGATCTTATCGCAGTTCGGAACCAGTACCAGACCGTCGAACTGGTGCGCCTGCGCCAGAGACTCGACGGAATCCGCAATCAGCTCACGGGACGGCAGAGAATACTTCATGCCGATGTGACCCATTGCGATACCGTCGCAGACACCGATTGCCGGAACCATGATCGGGGTACCGCCTGCCATGCGTACGCCCGCCTTGACAGCCTCGGTGATCTTATCCAGGTTGATATGACCCGGAATGATCTCACTGTGTGCGGAAACGACGCCGATGATCGGGCGGTTCATCTCCTCATCGGTCAGACCGATGGCACGCAGCAGCGAACGATGCGGAACGCGCTCAATGCCCTGCGTGATATTTGCACTTCTTAATGCCATTGGGGTTTCCTCCCTTTTACAAAATAGAAAGAAAGGGACAGACCGCGAGACCTGTCCCTTTTGTTCCAATAAGATATGTCTTACTTCTTCAGCCAGGACATCATCTTGCGCAGCTCAGTGCCGACCTTCTCAACCTCGGTCTCAGCCTCAAGCTGACGGGTAGCCAGGAACTTTGCACGGCCGCCCGCACGGTTCTCCTGAATCCACTCGGAAGCGAAGGTACCGTCCTGGATCTCGCGCAGGATCTTCTTCATCTCCTTGCGGGTCTCCTCGGTGATGATGCGCTTACCGGTGCGGTAGTCACCGTACTCTGCGGTGTCGGAGATGGAGTATCTCATCTTCGCAAAGCCGCCCTCGTTTACCAGGTCGATGATGAGCTTCATCTCATGTACACACTCGAAGTATGCGTTCTCCGGAGCGTAGCCAGCCTCAACCAGAGTCTCGAAGCCAGCCTTCATCAGCTCGCATACGCCGCCGCAGAGGACAGCCTGCTCACCGAACAGGTCGGTCTCGGTCTCGGTGCGGAAGGTGGACTCCAGGATGCCGGCACGGCCGCCGCCGATGCCGCAAGCGTATGCCAGAGCGATCTCCATTGCCTTGCCGGAAGCGTCCTGCTCAACGCATACCAGATCCGGAACACCGTGACCCTCAAGGTACTGACGGCGAACGGTGTGACCCGGGCCCTTCGGAGCGATCATGATAACATCGACATCCTTCGGCGGGATGATCTGCTTGTAGTGAATGTTAAAGCCGTGAGCAAATGCCAGAACGTTGCCCGGCTCCAGGTTCGGCTCTACAACTTCCTTGTAGATGTCAGCCTGCTTCTCGTCCGGTACCAGCATCATGATGATGTCGCCAGCCTTAGCAGCCTCAGCCGGAGTCATGACGGTCAGACCGCCCTCCTTAGCCTTAGCCTCGTGCTTGGAGCCCGGGCGCAGACCTACAACAACGTTTACGCCGGAATCATGCAGGTTCAGCGCATGTGCGTGACCCTGAGAACCGAAGCCGATAATTGCTACGGTCTTGCCGTCCAGAACACTCAGGTTGCAGTCGGAATCATAATACATGTTAACCATTTTCATATCCTCCTAATAACCATAACGTATGAAAATATATTGAAAACGAACTCTGAAAGAGAATCACGTTCTCTGCAAATTAATTTTTGGTGCGCTTGTCCTTGTACATCGCAGTCACGCCCGTGCGGGAGGACTCAATGATGTTGAAGTTGGATACAACCGACAGGAACACATCCAGCTCGGACGGCGTACCGGAGATGCTGATGATGATAAAGTCATCGCCCTCGCTGACGACGTTCGCGGAATAAATGTCACAAACCTCGCGGATCGCATTGCGCTCCGAAGCGTCAGCGGCGAATTTCACCAGCGCCATCTCGCGGCAGAATGCATCCTGATCGTCGATATGCGTGACCTGAATGCACTCCTCCAGCTTTGCCATCTGCTTGAGCACCTGATCCAGAATATAGGTATCACCGATGACCACGATGGAAATGCGGGACCGCTTGGGATCCGTCGTCGGGGATACGGTCAGGGAATCAATGTTAAAGCCGCGGCGGCCGAACAGGCTGCTGACACGCGCCAGTACACCGGCGTTATTCTGAACCAGCGCGGAGATAATATACTTTTCCATATTGCGCTCCCCCTTAGTCGATGATTGCGTCGCGCAGACCCTTGCCTGCCGGAATGAACGGAAGAACGCGCTCGTCCTTGTCGATGCGTGCATCAATCAGGCACGGACCGCCGACTGCCAGTGCCTTCTGCATGGCATCGCGGAACTCGTCCAGCGTCTCTGCGCGGAATCCGGTTGCACCGAACGCCTCTGCCAGCTTGACGAAGTCGGTCTTTCTGTGCGGATCGGTGCTGGAATAGCGGTGCTCATAGAACGCGGTCTGCCACTGACGAACCATACCCAGAACGGAGTTATTGACAACAACCGTAATGATCGGCAGATTGTAGCTGACTGCGGTGCACATCTCGTTGAGGTTCATGTGGAAGGAACCGTCACCCGTGATATGAACCACTCTGCGCTCCGGATGCGCAATCTGCGCACCGATTGCTGCGCCATAGCCGTAGCCCATGGTACCCAGACCACCGGAGGTCAGGAAGGAACGCGGCTGAACGCGGCGGGTAAACTGCGCTGCCCACATCTGATGCTGACCGACATCGGTTGCAATGATGCCGTCCTCGCCGACTGCATCCGCAATCGCGCCCATCAGCTGATGCGGACGGATGACCGCATCATTATCCTTCGGTCTGTAATCCAGCTTTGCCTTCCACTCATTCAGCTGTGCAATCCAGTCATCGTGCGTGCGCTCTTCCAGCAGCGGCAGCAGACGCTCCAGAACATCCTTTGCGTCGCCGATGACCGACTTGACTGCCTCGACATTTTTGTTGATCTCGGACGGATCAATATCAATATGAATAATGCGGGAATTGTTGGCAAAGTCTCCCATCTTGGTTGCAACGCGGTCGGAGAAACGGGTGCCCAGGGCAACCAGTACGTCCGAGTTGTCAACCATACGGCCGGCGGATACCCAGCCGTGCATACCTATCATACCATAGTTGAGCGGGTCTTTGCAATCCAAAGCGCCTGCGCCCATCATTGCGTAACATGCCGGAATGCCTGCCTTGTGCATCACCTGATACAGCGCATCATTCGCACCGGAGGCAATGACACCGCCGCCAAAGTAAATTGCCGGACGCTCTGCGTTGTTCAGCAGCTCCGCAACCTCACGCAGCTCCTCGTCGGTAACGACCGGAATCGGACGCGCCTGAACCGGAGCCTTCGGCTCAAATTCGCAGACAGCCGCGGTGACATCCTTCGGGATATCAATCAGAACCGGACCCGGGCGGTCGCTCTGTGCGATTTCAAACGCCTGACGGATGGTATCTGCCAGCTTGGTAACGTCGCGCACGACGAAGTTATGCTTGGTAATCGGCATGGTAATGCCGGCAATATAGACCTCCTGGAAGCTGTCGCGTCCAATCAGCGGGGTGCCGACGTTGCCGGTGATGGCAACCATCGGAACGGAGTCCATGTATGCGGTCGCGATGCCGGTGACCAGATTGGTTGCACCCGGACCGGACGTAGCGAGTACAACACCAACCTTACCGGTTGCGCGTGCATAGCCGTCTGCCGCATGGGAAGCGCCCTGCTCATGCGCCGTCAGGATATGACGGATGCGGTCAGAATACTTGTACAGCTCATCATAAATATTCAGAACTGCACCGCCCGGATAGCCGAAAATCGTATCGGCACCCTGCTCGAGCAGTGTCTCGATGAGGATCTGTGAGCCATTGAGTTTCATGTCTTTTCTCTCCTGCAATAAATATCAAATACAGCGTGCAACACGTGCAACAAAAAAGTCCTTGCCCCTTCGGAAGAGACAAAGACCAAGCTCTGCGGTACCACTCTTGTTGCCGTCCGTCCGGACAGCCACTCTAACGCATCGGCACAATTTTGCACGTAATGCTGACCCTGTAACGTAGGTTATTCCGTTTCGAACTACTGGGGGAATGCCCGTTTGCCCGAACTGCTCCCGGATGACATTCACATTCCTCCCCCTGCCGCCTCACACCGCCCGGCGGCTCTCTGAAAGGGCTTCGGATGCTACTCTTCCGATCATTGCATTTTCGTGTCACATATGTATTTTCTGCCTATTGAAACTGACATTGTTTTTATTATAATAATCCATCTTCAAAATGTCAACTGCTTTTGCAGGTTTTTTTCATCCGGAGCCGCATTCGGATAATTTGAGGTGAAATTGCGCATACTTTTGCAGAAAGGCGGTGTTTCATTTTGCTCATTTCTTTGTTTCGCACCAGTATTCTATACCTAATCGTGATTGCGGCGCTGAGGCTGACCGGCAAACGGCAGCTCGGTGAGCTTTCTCCCTCTGAGCTGGTGGTGGCAATTCTGATTTCCGATCTGGCAGCGGTTCCGATGCAGGATTACTCCATCCCGCTGCTCTCCGGCATCACGCCGGTGCTGACTCTGGTCGCTTGGGAGGTCATCCTGTCCGCTTTGTGCTTTAACCGGCCGCGTATGCGGAGGATTATGAACGGTAATCCCTGCACCATCATTCACCACGGCAAGCTCAATCAGCCCATGCTGCGCCGGATGCGCCTGTCCATTGACGATGTACTGGAGGAGCTGCGTATTTCCGGTGTCACGGACATCTCGCAGGTGCGCCGCGCGATTGTAGAAACCAACGGACAGCTGAGCATTATTCTAAACTCCAAGGACCGACCCGCCACCTGTAGTGATATGAAGCTGCATCCGCAGGAGGAGGATGCGCCATTGGTCATTATCTGCGACGGAAAAATCATGCACACCAATTTAAAAACACTGAATAAATCTGCGGCATGGGTCGAGCAGCAGTGTCGGAATCAGGGAATCCGTTCGGTTTCAGATGTCTTTCTGTT
>JAEDEU010000088.1 GCA_016293155.1 Clostridiaceae bacterium
ATCAGGAGGGGATATTTTTATGGGTATTCTTAAACCGGTTCTCATCGGCCTGCTTGTGCTGATGGCGGTTCTCATTATTATCAAGGCAAACTCGTTCGTCACGGACGACAGCCAGTCCAAGGCGCCGGCGCCGGAAAGCCGCAGCAGAAAAAAGCCTGTGCCTCCGGTTCCCGGCGGCAGCTCGACCCGTCTGGCGGCAGCGCAGTTTGTCATTGACTACAACGGCCGCACCGAGCGTATCATGCACTATCCGTACACCATCGGACAGCGCTCGGACAATGACCTTGTCATTCAGGATGCGACCGTCAGCCGCCATCACGCGCAGATTGTGGCCAAGCAGACCCAGAACGGCACTGCTGTGCTGCTTCAGGATCTCGGCTCGCTCAACGGCACGCTGGTCAACGGCAAGCCCTGCCATGAAACCCGCATCGTCGGCGGCGAGACCGTCACGCTCGGTCAGACCAAGCTGGTCATCCGCACCGCACCCACCGAGGTCTCGGACGAGACCATGTATGTCCGGAGGAAATTCTAATGACTCAGAAAAGACAATCTTCTCTGGTCGTTCTGTTTCTGCTGTTTGAGCTGACCGCGCTGCTCGTGCTCGCAAGCGACGGCCGCGGCAATGCTTATCTCTATACCTGCGTTCCGCTGATCGTGTTCATCTTCGGCGGCTGGCTGATCGTCTCGCGTATGCGGGGCGATATTGCTCTGTTTCTGGATGCCGCCATGCTGCTCACCTTCGGCGCAATGATTCAGTGTATGCTGCTCAAGGAGAACGAACCGCCCGTTTCGTTTATCGTACAGCTCATCCTCTCGATGATTGTTGCGGTGGCGTGCGGCATTGCGTATAAAAAGGTGCCGGCAATCGCTTCCGCACGCGGTACGACCATTTTATTCGGACTGAGCGTCCTGCTGTATGTGATGACCCTGCTCATCGGCGCGAGCGCGGGCGACGGCGTCACCAACTGGATCCGCGTGCCCGGTCTGGGTACGGTTCAGCCGTCCGAGTTCATCAAGGTATTTTATGTGCTCATCATGGCAGGCCTGCTGTGCACCACGGAAAATCCGTCCCCGCGCCGCGTGATTGCGGCTGTGGGCGTCACCTTCGCCAACCTCGGCTTTCTCGCCCTTCAGGGCGAATTCGGCACCATCCTGCTGATCGTTGCCACCTCCATCTGCCTGATGTTCCTGTTCGTGGACACCAAGATGTTTGCGATGTACTTCGGCTTCTGGGCGGTCTGCGGCGGCGCGGGTGTGGTGGTCGTCAAGGCGGTTTACGCCGCAACCGGCGGCAAGAGCAGCAACTTCTTCCTGCGCCAGCTCATCAAGATCTACAACCGCGTATTCATCACGGCGGATTCCGACCCGAACGGCGCGGGCTATCAGGTACATCAGGCGCGCAAGGCGCTGCTCAATTCACACTTCTTCGGCAGCGAAACCTCGACTTATATGCCGAACTCCAGCAACGACATGGTGTTCCCGGCGCTGACCGAGCGCTGCGGTCTGTGCATCGCGCTGGCGGTCTGCCTGCTGTTCGCGTTCCTGCTCATCCGCGGCACGCGCATCTATTTCCGCAGCAAGGACCGCTATCATGCGTGCGTTGCCGCCGGACTGGTCTGCCAGCTCGTGCTCCAGTCCTACATCATCATCGGCGGCTCGATCGGCGTCCTGCCGCTCACCGGCATTACGCTCCCGCTGATTTCCCGCGGCGGCTCCTCGCTGATGAGCACCTGTATTATGATTGCACTCATTCTGGTCATCTCGACCAATCGACTCTGGGATGGAAGGAGGATCTATCACACCTATGCAGCTAAGCTTCAAAAAAAGGGTGAACGTGCTGTTAAGCGCGTTTCTGGTCTGCGCAATGGCGCTGGCAACCGCGGTTCTGGTAACGACGCTGGGCGATCCGGAAAGCCGTGAGGCAGCGGCGGCGGATGCCGCAAGGCGCACTTATCTCCGCGGCTCCATCCTCGACCGCGACGGCAATGTGCTCAGCTCCTCTTCCGAGGTCATGGGCACGCGCACCTATAACGGCGGCGCGGCATTTGGCTCGGTCGTCGGCTACTATTCTAAAAATTACGGCACCTCCGGTCTGGAGGCCGCGCTGGATGTCGAACTGACCACCAGTGACAGCAAAAGCGACGACAAGCGCGGACACGATATCACGCTGACCCTCGATCCCGATGTCCAGCAGACCGCATATCAGCAGCTGATTAACGCGGGCGTCAAGGGCGCGGCAGTCGCGCTGGATGTCAAGAGCGGCGAAATCCTCGCGCTTGCCTCCACCCCGTCCTATGATCCGTCCCGCATCGACACCGATTGGGCGGAGCTGACGCAGATCAACGGTCTGTTCCTGCCGAACGCCTACAAGCAGCAGTTCGCCCCCGGCTCGACCTTCAAAACGGTCTCCTCGATTGCGGTCGTGGACAACGGACTGTATGACACCCGCGTGCAGGACGACGGCAGCGTGGTCGTCAATGGTCAGACCATCGAAAACTATGCGGGACGCGCCTACGGCTCCATCGGACTGAACGATGCCATCCGCGTCTCCTCCAACGTCTACTTCATCAAGCAGGCGCTTTCCATGGGCGAGTCCAACTACAAAAAGACGCTGGACAAGCTGCTCATCGGTCAGAACATCCAGCTGGACTTCACCACCCTCAAGAGCAGCTACAACACCGGCGGCGGCAAGGACGACAACGCGCTTGTCTCGACCGCATTCGGTCAGGGCGAAACCGCAATCACCCCGCTTCACATGGCGATGACCACACAGACCATCGCAAACGGCGGCAAGATGCTGCGCCCGTACATGATTAAGGGCATGACCAACGCCAAGGGCGAAAGCGAAAACGTCGAGGGCACCAAGGTGCTCTCCGAGGTCACCAGTCAGGATACCTGCAACAAGGTCACGGAGGCGATGGTCGGCGCGGCGGAGCATTATGGCTACTCCTACGTCGGCGCGCAGGGCTGGCAGCTGGCGGCAAAGACCGGTACCGCACAGGTCGGCGACGGCACCAGCAACGGCTGGATTGTCTCCTTCGCTCCGGCGAATGACCCGAAGTATGCGGTTATCTTTATGGCGCGCGAGCAGGACGAATTTGGCGGTGCATTCATGCCGAATGTCAGCCGCATTTATGATGCGCTCTCCAGCTACGATTACAGCCGCGAGGACAACTAAACCAACAGCAGCAGGGAGTTTTCCTTCCCTGCTGTTTTTTCGCACAATGTTCCATTTTTGTATTATTTAAAGCATTACTTTACCCGTATTTGAGCAGTTTGCAATAAAAAAACATAAATATTTTGTATAATATTCCGTTTTTCTCTTTTCTTTCCCGCGAATATCCGCTATAATAGAGACAGACAACCGCGAAAGGAACCCTGTTATATGAACGAATTTCATCCACTGGACCGCATCCGCGAGCTCTGCGAGGAACGCGGATGGTCTTATTATCAGCTGTCCCGGGAATCCGGTATTCCGTACTCTACCTTGAATACAATGATGCTCAAGTCGAATATGCCGACCCTGCCCACGCTGCTGCGTCTGTGCAACGGTTTCGGCATCTCCATGGCACAGTTCTTTGAGCCGGAGGAGAGCTTCTCCGAGCTGACGCCGGATCAGCGCCAGTGCCTCGCCATGTGGGATGCGCTCAGCTCGCAGGACAAGCAGCTCGCCTCCGCATACATGAACGGTCTGCTCAAGCGTCTGGCATAACATACTGATACACACACAAAAATATATCCCCTCTCCACCTGCCATCCGGCAGGCTCGGAGAAGGGATTCTTTTTTTAGTTTTGCAGCATATCTCCGACCGAACGGGTCGAGGTTGTGCCGTACACCGTCGTGCCGTCCTTGGTGATGAAGAACGGGCGCAGATAGATTTCCGAAGCGAACTTGCTGTTCGGAATATCATTCAGCGTCAGCGCAAACAGATACTTCGACTCGTCGCAGAAATACTGTGAGCCGATCTCATCCACGGAAAGCAGCTCATCATCTGCCAGGATATTGCTGTACACCGTGGTGGTATTGACCGTGGTGCAGGAATCATTGCTGCTGGTGATGTTGCCGTTCTCGGTTGTCGAAAGCACGAAGCCGACCGACTTATACTGCGTCGAATCCACCGAGGACAGAATACGCATCGAGGTCTTGTCACTGCTGTCCTCGGTGCCGCTGCTCAGCTGCGCCTTGGTGTTCAGCATGGACTCCGGAACCCACTTGGCATACAGCGTGGTGGTGTCCGCAGTCATCTTCCACGAGGTGCGCGGCTCGGTCAGATCGCTGTCGGTATACCAGCCGGCGAACAGATACCCGTCCTTGGTCGGCGCCTTCGGTCGGGTGACCGTCGTGCCAACGTCCGCGGTGATCGCACTGACCGCACTGCCGCCGTTGGTCTCAAACAGGATGGTGCCTTCTTTTTTGCTCCAGCTGCCCAGATCGGTCGGCGAATCGCCCTTGGTGAAATAGAAGTTGCAGTCCACCTTGCCGCTGATGCCGTCCACGGTGCCGCTGTCCGTATACTGCCAGTACTGATATACACCATCATAGCTGGTCTTGGTGGTGTAGTGCGCCATCCAGATCATGCCCTCCTCGGAGAGCGCGTCGGCATCCATGATATCGCGCAGCATACTCGCGGAGGCATAGATCATCGGGACGTAGCCTGCTTCCTCCACGCGGTCGCAGAACGCCTTGGCGATCTTGGTCTGTGCGGCAACGCTCAGATCCGCCTCATACAGCCGTCCGGTAAAGCCGTTTTCGTTTTCCGCATACTCGATGTCAATGACCAGCGGCAGCTTGACATCGTACTTCTTCGCCCGTTCGATGCAGAAATCCGCCTCCTCAACCGCCTCCGCAGGAGTGATTGCCTGCGAATAGAGATAGATGCCAGCCGGAATGCCCTGCTTTGCAGCGCCCGCCATATGGTCGTCGTAGCATACGTCCTCGACCAGCTCACCCGTGCCGTAGCCGCGGTAGCCGCAGCGCAGAATGACAAACTCTACGCCGTCCTTCTTCAGCTTTGCCCAGTCGATGGTATCCTGCCACTTGGACAGATCCAGTCCGTCAAATACGTTATAATCCGCCGGAACGGTATATGTATTGTCCTTCCACGGGCTTTTGCGCGTGGTGAACGAGGTATACAGCGCAAATGCCTCCTGCATGGTATCAGTCGCCTCGGCGCTCTCCTCCATCGTAGCGGATGCCCATACCGTGCCGTTGTCCTCCGCTTCGGCCTCCGGCTGTGCTTCCTGCACCTCTTCCGGCTTGGTCTCCGGCTGTGCCTCCCGCACCTCTTCCGGTTCTGCCTCCGGCTGTGCTTCCTGCACCTCTTCCGGCTCGGTCTCCGGCTGCACTTCCACCGCCTCTGCCGTCAGAGCCTCCCCCGGCTCCTCCGTTACAGGCGGCTCGATTTCCTCCACTCCGGTCACCTCGGTGAATACGGTCTGCTCCTGAGGCGCTGCTTCCGGCTCGGTCTCCACTGCAAACGCGGGGACGGAGCACAGCATACTCAGCATCAGCATGGCCGCAGCAATTCTCTGCTTCATGTCTGTGATGTCCTTTCTGTCTCCTGACTGTGTAAATAAGGACCACCCCATTTTGTTACTCTTTTGTAATTTTAACATGAAGGCAATTTTCCCGTCAACCATATTTGTAAAAAATCCCTATTATTTTCCCCCAAAATATCGGCATTTTGTTCAAACACACGTTTGTTCCCTGGTGCCACAGACGGTTTTCCCGCATTTTTGCAAAAAGACTCCCGCTGTGTGTCGAAATATAGTATAATATGGGTCAGATGATAGAAAGGACCTTGTTTTATGTCTTATCCCACACTGATTGCTTCTATTCCGATCGAATTGATTGCCTCCGGGCTGATGCTGGGTCTCGCCTGCCGCCGGTTCCGCAGCGGAGAGCCGGGTAAAATCGGCTATCTTTCGGCGCTGCTGGGCGGCGCGGGGCTGATCGACTGTCTGTCTCACATCCTGCCGCTGATTCCGCAGCTTCCGGCGCTGTTTCCGTCCTCGCTCGCGCGGATGCTGACGGCGCTGTGTCTGACCTTTTTCTTTCTGCTGCTGTTTCAGGAGGGTGCAGCCGGCTCGGACAACCGCACGCTCACGCTCGCGGCGGATGCCTGCGCGGGACTCCGGATGCTGATGTGCATCACCTCTGCAAACAACTGGACGGGCACGGCAGTGCTGCCCTTTTGGACGGAAATCCGCACCGCGCTGCTGTTCGTGCTCGGACTGCTGACGGTATCCGTGTGGTTTCTGCGCCGCAGAGAACGGAGCAGGGTCTGGCTGTTCGCCGGACTGACGCTGATTCTATGCATCCCGCCGGAGCTGTACGGCACGGAAAGCGGCGTGCTTGCTCTGATGCTCGCACTGTCTCTGGCAGCCGCGGCAGGAACCGCGGTC
>JAEDEU010000009.1 GCA_016293155.1 Clostridiaceae bacterium
TCGAGCAGCAGTGTCGGAATCAGGGAATCCGTTCGGTTTCAGATGTCTTTCTGTTTACACTGGATGAAACCGGCAAGCAGTATATTCAAAAGAAGGAGCGATCCGCATGAAGCGCGTCTGGATTGCCGCATTTTTGCTTTTCGCCATAACCACAGCGGGAATTTGGAATTATTTCTGCATTCAAAATACGGTAAATGAGCTGAATACCACGCTTTCCTCTGCATATCAGGCTGCGGAACGCAATGATCTTTCCCGCGCTTCGGCGCACACACAGGCTGCGCTTCATATTTTCGAGCAGAGCCGCGGTTATTTGAGTCTCGTGCTTTCCCATCAGTCGCTTGATATGATTACCGTGAGCTTTGACCGCACCATTCGCGCCGCAGAAAACCAAGATTTTTCGGAATTTATGACCGAAAGCTCCGAGCTGAAGGCACGCATTCGCCTGCTTCCGGAAAGCGAAAGCCTCTCCTTTTCCAACCTGTTTTGATCGCTCTGGACGGAAAAAGCAATTCCAAATACAAAATTCAGCCCCTCACCAGTTCTCGCGGCGAGGGGCTGTTTTGATTCAGTGATTTCCAATGAGCTTATTCAGCTCTTCCATAAAGGTATTGATGTCTTTGAACTGACGATAGACCGAGGCAAAGCGCACATAGGCGACCTCATCCACATCCTTGAGCCGCTCCATCACCATTTCACCGATGCGCACCGTGGAAACCTCTTTTTCCATACTGCCATACAAGCTCTGCTCGATCTCCTGTGCGATTGCCTCCATCTGTGCCGCTGTCACCGGACGCTTTTCGCAGGATTTAATCAGTCCGCTGATGACCTTCTGGCGGCTGAACTGCTGGCGTGAACCGTCCCGTTTGATGACCATCAGCGGAGTTGCCTCAATGGTCTCATAAGTAGTAAACCGTTTCCCGCAGCGCAGACATTCTCTGCGGCGGCGAATGGACGCACTCTCATCGGTCGGTCGGGAGTCGATCACCTTGCTTTCGATATGATGACAGAACGGACATTTCATTACGATTACCTCCGGTGTTGAATCACAGTTTATAGTTATATTATACCATTTCCGGAGCAAAAAGAAAAGTTTTTAATTCAGTTTTTCCGCGCTGTACTTGGAAGAAAATATTGTGTAGACAATCGTCTGCGCCGCCCAGATCAGTGAAACCGCAACCAATGCGGACATCCCGATCCCCAGCATCAGACGCGCAAGCAGGCACAGCACGATCAGCACCAGCATCAGCTTCTGCATAAACATATGGGTACGATAACACGCCTTAAAAACCGCATACTGTTCCGCCTCGTCACAGCTTTCCATCCATTCCTTCTGGAAATTCATGCGGGTGGCATCGCCCCGCTTTTCCGGCATGAGCTTTTTGGTCCAGTCGATCATTTTGACCTGTACAACACAGATCATAATCGCACAGACCAGAAATACTGCCACAAACACGATTCCAAGATTCTCCGCTCCACATGCTGTACCAAAAACGAAGAAATCCCAGATAAATCCCAGTGTAGTGATACCAAGCCCCAGTCCCATACGCCTATCGCCGGACTCAATGCGCGCGTCATCCTCGCTTCGGACTCCGTCCGCATACATCCGATATCCTGTTCCAAACAGCAGAAGCGCAATTGCCAGAAGCACCGCAGTGCCACCAACCAGCAGTGCATTGACATGGACTGCCATTCCCTGCTCCAGCTGTGCCAATACCGCCTGTACATCTACCATCGCCGTGCCTACGAGCGAAAAAAATCCGATCACGCCGCCGACAATCCCCGAAATAATCAGAACCAGTGCAAAGTGCACCCAGCGAATCCCTTTTCTGTTACGATTCATGATTCATCCTCCTCATACCGAAAAATTTCTTCCACCGTTGTGCCGAGCACCTGTGCCAGCCTGAGCGCCAGTGTGACCGACGGCGAATAATCCCCCCGTTCAATCAGGCTGATGGTCTGACGGGACACACCAATCAGTCGCCCCATCTCCTGCTGATTGTAACCAGCCTTCGCCCGAAATTCCTTGAGTCTGTTGTATAACGGCATCCGATCACCCTCTCTTCTTTTTTATCATTTCCCTTGAATTTGAAAACAAAGTTGACAACTTTTGTTGTCATTATTCTATCATTGACAACTTTCCTTGTCAATAGATTTTGACAAATATTTTTGTCATTTTTTGTTGACGCGCATCAACGGACAATAGAAAAGATCCCTCCTCAGCCACTGAGAAGGGATCCTGATTTCATCTTTTATTTGACAGCTGCGGCTTCTTTGGAACGGAATACAGCTGCATTCAGCCGATCCATCACCTTATTGTAGACATCCGTGATCTTTTGAACCGCCAGAATACGCGCCACGATGTACGAATACGCCAGCATAATCACCAGACCGATCACGCCGCTGAACTCAATGTGCAGAATGTCGCGCACAACCCAGTCCAGAATGAACTGCGGGAATGCATGGAACAGATATACCGCCATGCTGTTGCGTCCGATTGCAGTGAAGATACCCTCCTTACTGCGCGTACAGGACAGGAACACCAGACACATGAGCGGTGCAAGCACATACAGCGACGCGCGCATCACCGGTCCGCCGACATCGGCAAAATTCAGCGACTGATCCCAGTAGCAGTTTACCATGTGATACGGATGGTGCGAATTGCTCGGACTGAGTGCATCAAATGCATTGCCCAGCAGAACACCCGCCGCGGTACATACCACAAACAGTCCAATCGCCAGAGCCGGAGGCGTGCGGCGCAGCTTGTCCATGCGCTCCTTGGAGCAGTAAATACCCATCAAATAGAACGGGAAAAAGCAGATTGCACGCGAAAGCGACAGTACGCGGCCGACGTTCGGATCCACACCGACAATCAGCGCGACCACAATTGAAATCACAAACAGTCCGCGGATCTTGGACAGCTCCGGCAGCAGCAGGCGATACAGCATCAGCGCCACCAGAAACCAGTACATCTTGAGCGGAGTCAGAAGATTGTACGTAAATCCTCCGCCGAACGGCAGGGATGCGAGATAAAACAGCGTATTGAAGATCAGAAACGGCAGCAGACATCCTTCCAGCGTGCCTGCACGGCGCTTTTCCAGCTTTTTGCCAAAATAACCGGAGATAAACAGAAACAGCGGCATCAGTACCATCAGCAGACCGACGCGAAGCCAGTTCAGCCAGCCGTACTGCACGCCCAGATTATCATAAACATGCGCATAAACCACGAGCACCATCAGGATTCCCTTCAGGTTGTCGAACATCGCGTCCCGCCCGTTTTCCCGCGCGGCAGCATTTCCTTGCATATGTATCCTCCATTCATCCATTCAATTCTCGGTACAGCTTCCGCGCTTCCGCGGTCTGTACCTGAATTATTATAATACATCTTTCCGGTACAAAAAAGGAGCAGACTGCACAGTACCGCCGTAACTTTTATCTATTTTTTCATTACTTTGTTTGATGATAGTACAATAATTGGAATATTTTTATAACTTTTTGCTTTTTTCTATCGGTCAAAAGGAGCACAGACAAAGGTCTGCGCTCCCGTATTTATTCGCGGATAATTGTGTTCAGATAATGCAGGGAATCGCTCAGCTCGCTGCGGTCCTGATAGTCCCCGGAATAGACCTCAATCAGCGCCGCGCCGTCATAGCCCAGCCCATTCATGCGGTCAAACAGCTCCTCAAATCGGAATGTTCCGGCTCCGGGCAGCATACAATCCCGATCCTGCGTGTGGTCGCTGATGTGCAGATTGACAATGCGGTCGCCCACCGCATCCACATAATCCTTCCAGTCGTGCCCCGCACGTTCTGCCTGCTTGAGATCCAGTGTGAATTTCAGCTCCGGAACATTATCATGCAGACCGCGCAGGAACTCCGGATCATGCGATTTGCACCACGCAACATTCTCCTGCGCAATCGCCATGCCCCACCGCTGTGCCCGCTCGCACAGCTGATGATAGATCTCATAGCGCCGCTGCGCGTTATCCTGACGCATCGGCAGACCGAGCGGAACCTTCCGTTCTCCATGGAAGGTCAGGAACTGCGCACCCCATTCCGCTGCACATTCGCAGTAGCGTTCATAATCGTCCAGCGTGTCCTGTACGCGCCGCTCGTAGTCGGCAAACAGATAAATTCCCTCGACACCGGAGGAAAACGGATGCACCGAGACCACATTCAACCCAAGCGCATTCAGACGACGCCGGTATTCCGTACAAAACGGTCGTCTGTATTCGCTCTGCGCATTGACAAATACCTCCACATTCTCAAAGCCGAGCGCGGCAATGTATTCAATCCCCCGCTCAATCGGGGTCGGATAAAAGCACGCCGTGGAAATTCCAAACTTCATACGGATCTCTCCTTAGAAAAAGAGCCGCTGCGTATGCAGCAGCTCTCGGATATTTTTTAACGGATCTTCTGTTTCCTGAACTTTCTGCGCAGGAGCGTCCACAGGGAGCCGGACAGGAAGATCGAAGAATATGCGCCGCAGACAATGCCGACGATCATCGGCAGCGTAAACTGACGCAGGGAAGTAACGCCAAAGATAAAGATCATACCGATGGTGAGCATCGTTGTGATCGACGTATTGATGGTGCGCTTCATGGTCTGCCAAATGCTCTTTTCTACGGTATCCGCAAACACCTCTCGTCTTGCATACTTGAGATTCTCACGCACACGGTCAAACAGGATCACGCTCGCGTTGATCGAGTAGCCCAGAATGGTCAGCGCAACTGCAATAAACTTCGTATTGAACGGGATCTGAAGAATAACATAGGCGGAAAGAATAATCAAGAGGTCATGGATCAGGCAAAGCACTGCCGCCAGTCCGGAGGTCAGCTCAAAGCGGAAGCTGATATAGATCAGCATCAGCAGAACCGCAAAGCATGCCGCGGTCAGCGCCTTCTGCTGCATCTCCTTGCCGATGGTCGCATTGACATCCTCGACGCCCAGCGTATCATCGTCCGTCAGTCCATAGGTCTCCTGCATTGCACTGATAACTGCGGCACGCTTGGTCGTGTCGATTGCAGTGGATTTAATCACCACTGCGTCTCCGTCACCGGACTGCTGTACCGAGGACGGTGCAATGCCGGCTGCGTTTTCAAACAGCTCCGGAATCTCCTCATTGACCATTTCACTGGTGACTTCCGTATTCATGCGGAAGGTCATGCTGGTACCGCCGATGAAGTCGATATCCATATTGAACAGATTGATGCCGAACGGCAGCGTAATCAGTCCAATCAGACCCGGCGCAATCAGCACCAGCGAAATAATTGCAAAGATCTTAAAGTTTTTGACGATCTCAAATTTTGCTCTCATGTCTGTTCCCCCTTCTCACGCACCGTACAGCTTCGGATTGCGGATCTTGAAGTCAACCAGACGGTTGAGCAGGAAATGCGTGACCGTCAGTGCGGTAAACATGGAAATCACAACACCGATACCCAGAGTCATTGCAAAGCCGACGACTGTGCCGCTGCCGAAGAAGTACAGCACGACAGCCGCAATCAAAGTGGTAATATTGGAGTCAAAGATTGCGGTGAATGCACGGCTGAAGCCGGAATCAATGGACGAGCGAATGGTCTTTCCGTTCTTCAGCTCCTCCTTGATGCGCTCAAAGATAATGACATTTGCGTCAACCGCCATGCCGATGGACAGGATAATACCTGCGATGCCCGGCAGGGACAGATTGACATGCGCCAGAGTCAGCACAACCGCCTCCAGTGCGATGTAGAAGCACAGCGCAATCGCGGCAACCAGACCCGGCAGCTTATACATAAAGATCATGAACAGCATGACCAGCAGCACGCCGATACCGCCTGCAATCAGGCTGGTGGACAGCGCCTTTTCACCGAGCTGCGGACCGACCGCGCTCATCTGAACCTGATTCAGTGTAAACGGCAGCTGACCGATGTTGATCTGCTCCGCAAGCAGCTTTGCGCTGTCTGCGTCGAAGCTGCCGGAAATCACACAGGTGTCGCCCGTAATGCCGGTCTCTGCATATTCACTGCCGACACCCGGCTCGGACAGCACGGAATCATCCAGACGAATCGAAATGATATTCTTTCCGGACTCCGCATTTGCCGCCTTTTTGGTCGCTTCCGTCCACTTTTCTACGGCGTCCTCTGCAAAGGTAACCTCAACATAATGCTGACTGCCGAGCGATGTCTGGGACAGCTGACCATAGCCCGCCTGTGCCTTGACAATATCCGATCCGGTCAGGATCACATTTCCGTCCGCATCCTCAAAGGTCAGCTGTGCGGTTGCGCCCAGCACCTTAACTGCCTCCTCCGGATCGTTGATCGCCGGAATTTCAATGACAATACGCTTGTCTCCCGACAGCGTAACTGTTGCCTCGGTATAGCCCAGCGCATCCAAACGCTTGGTCATCATCGCCTGCACCGATGCCATATCACTGCTCAGATTCTCGGACTGATAACCGTCCGGCAGAACCGCTTCAAAGGTAATCGACGAGCCGCCGACCAGATCCAGACCGCGGCGGATGCCGTTTTCTTCATCCAGAACACTTGGAATGCTGACCGGACCGAGATTCAGTCCAAACGCTGCCGTCAGGCAGAGGATTACAATCACAAGCAGAACTGCAATGAAGGATATGATACTTTTCTTCAAAACCAGTCGCCTCCTAAAATTCAGCAAAATCATATTTGCCGTTCGCATAACACAATAATTATATACGATGAACGGATGCAAGTCAATTTTTTTGCATCTTTTTTGTCTCATCTACACAAAACAAACACAAAAACCGGTCGGAACAGTGTCCGACCGGTCGTATCGTTTTGATTCTGCGAATTACAGGTTGATCTCAACCTTCATATCTTCCTCTTCGCTGTACTTGGAAATGCGCGGCATGACTGCGTCCGCAATGAAGTCCTCGACCTGCTGCGGTGCACGGCCGATGTACTTGCTCGGGTCGAGCTCTGCCATGATCTCCTCCTTGGTCAGTCCGAACATCGGATCTGCCGCAATGCGGTCGATCAGGTCGTTGTCCAGACCCTCCTCCTTGACGCGCTTGCCCGCTGCCATGGAGTGGATGCGGATCTGCTCGTGCAGCTCCTGACGGTTGCCGCCGCGCTTGACGGCGCTCATCATGATGTTCTCGGTTGCCATGAACGGCAGCTCGTTCATTACGCGCTGCTCGATGACCTTCGGATAAACCACGATGCCGTCGGCAATGTTAATCATAATGTTCAGGATTGCGTCCACGCCGAGGAATGCCTCCGGAACAGAGATACGCTTGTTTGCGGAGTCGTCCAGCGTTCTCTCAAACCACTGAGTTGCAGAGGTGATCGCCGGGTTCAGGGTGTCCACCATGACATAGCGTGCCAGTGCGCAAATGCGCTCGGAGCGCATCGGGTTGCGCTTGTACGGCATTGCGGACGAACCGATCTGATGCTTCTCAAACGGCTCCTCCAGCTCCTTCAGGTGCTGTAACAGACGCATATCGGTTGCGAACTTGCTCGCAGACTGTGCGATGCCGCCCAGCGTTGCAACAACCTGCGCGTCGATCTTGCGGGAGTAGGTCTGACCGGAAACCGGAACAACGCCTGCAAAGCCGAAATCGTCTGCGATCATCTGCTCCATCTTCTTGATCTTGTCGTGATCGCCGTCAAACAGCTCGACAAAGCTTGCCTGCGTGCCGGTGGTACCCTTGGAGCCCAGCATACGCAGGTTCTCGATGCGGAACTCGATCTCGTCCAGATCCATCAGCAGCTCATTGACCCACAGGGTTGCGCGCTTGCCGACGGTGGTCAGCTGTGCCGGCTGGAAGTGGGTGAAGCCGAGGGTCGGCTGCGCCTTGTGCGCATCCGCAAAGGCGGACAGCTTCTTAATGACGGAAACCAGCTTCTTGCGGACGATCTTCAGACCCTCGCGCAGCTGAATGATATCGGTGTTGTCGCCGACATAGGCGCTGGTTGCACCCAGATGGATGATGCCGGCTGCCTTCGGTGCGACCTTGCCGAAGGTGTAAACGTGTGCCATGACGTCGTGGCGCACTTCCTTCTCGCGCTGACGTGCCACCTCATAGTCGATGTTGTCGATATTGGCTTCCATCTCGTCGATCTGCTCCTGGGTGATGTTCAGACCCAGTGCCTTCTCTGCCTTTGCGAGGGAAACCCACAGGCGGCGCCAGGTGGAGAACTTCATGTCCGGAGAGAATACATACAGCATCTCCGGGCTGGCATAACGGGAACAAAACGGGCTTTCGTAAATTGCATTGCTCATGAGAGAACTTCCTTTCCGGCGGGTTCCGCCGCGAATCGTTTCTTTCGTGACAGAAGAAACCACTGAATGTTGTCCAGTGGTTTCCAAAAGTCTTCTATTTTATAATAATAATCAGTCCGCAGTCGGATGTCAAGCCTCTGCGATGAACTTTTCCAGTCTGTCCAGACCCTTGTCGATCTGCTCCATCGAGGTTGCATAGGACCAGCGCAGGTAGTTCGGTGCTGCGAAGCCGGTGCACGGAACGGTTGCAACCAGACCCTTTTCGAGGAACAGCTTTGCGAAGTCAACATCGCTTTCGATGACATGACCGTACATGGTCTTGCCGACAAAGCTGGACATGTTCATCATGACGTAGAATGCGCCCTGCGGACGGATGCAGGAAACGCCCTCGATCTTGTTCATGCGCTCAACCAGATGATTTCTTCTCTGCTCGAATACCTTGCGCATCTCCTCAACGGAATCCTGCGGAGCGGTCAGTGCCTCCACAGCTGCCCACTGTGCCATGGTAGCCGGAGCGGAGGTCGAGTGGCTCAGGTAATTTGCCATTGCCTTGGCAACCTGCGGGTTTGCCAGAGCATAGCCGATACGCCAGCCGGTCATTGCGTAGGACTTGGATACGCCGTTGATGACGATGCAGTGCTCCTTCATGTCCTCGTTCAGGGACGCGATGGAGGTGTACTCGATTCCATCGTATACCAGCTTGTAGTAGATATCATCTGCCAGAATATACAGACCGTGCTTGACGCAGACAGCTGCCAGAGCCTCCAGCTCCTCCTTGCTGTAAACCATGCCGGTCGGGTTGGACGGAGAGTTCAGCATGAACATCTTGGTCTTGTCGGTGATTGCTGCCTCAAGCTGCTCTGCGGTAATCTTGAAGTGGTTCTCCTCGGAAGCGAATACCTCAACCGGAACAGCGCCTGCCATGCGAACCATCTCGGAGTAGCTCAGCCAGTACGGTGCAGCGATGACAACCTCATCGCCCGGATCACAGACGGTCATGATTGCTGCATAAACATTGTGCTTTGCGCCGGATGCAACGACAACCTGAGACGGCTGATAGTCCAGATTCAGATCCTCACGCAGGCGGTCGCAAACTGCCTGGCGCAGCTCCATAATGCCTGCTGCCGGAGTATATCTGGTCTTATTGTCACGAATTGCCTGGATGCCGGCTTCCTTGATGTTTTCCGGAGTATTGAAATCCGGCTCGCCTGCGCCGAAGCCTACGACGTCAATGCCGTCTGCCTTCATCTGCTTGAACAGTGCGTTGATCTCCAGCGTGACGGATGCGCTGATACCGGATGCAATTTTTGAAATCGGTTTAACCATTTCTTTCGTTTCCTTTCTATCAACCCGCAAGTAAGACCATTTCATCTGGCATATACTCATAAAGGGTAATTCTCATCTTTCTTCCTTATTATATTGCATCTATCGTCCGGAATCAACCGTTTTTTTGCGAAAATTGCAAGTTCTTCAGGTTGCTGAAAAAAATTGTGTCCATCCGTGTCTTTCCATGTCACTATGCACAAAATGAAATCTTGATACATCATTTCCTGCATTTTTACACTCATCCATGAAAGTCTCCTGCCATTCTTCCATCAAAAAACCGGCGCAGCTGCTGCCGCACCGGTCTTTTCTTCGTCAATTGTCGGTTTTCAGGCCTTCATGCCCTCTTCGAGTGCACGGGCAATCTGATCCGGGCAGGAGGTTCCTCTGCCGCCGCAGTCGACGCCCTTGAATGCAGCGATGACCTGCTCCACCGGCATACCCTTAATCAGACGGGAAATGCCGCTCAGGTTGCCGGCACATCCGCCGATGATCTGAATATCCTCTACCTTGCCGTCCTTAATGCTGTACCGAATCTCTCTGGAACAGGTACCTCTGGTCTTGTATACGTTCATCGTCTTTTCCTCCATATATTATATTTGTATTGAATGGGATCTCATTTCATCGCTGCTTTCCACCAGCAGCGCGCAGCCCTGTTTGACCGAAACGGTAAATTCCGGAGCCGTCGGTTCATTGGATATGGTAATCATCCTGCTGCGGCTGACCTCTGCGTCCTCCAGCGGATATTTCAGCCCGCACAGGGTCACGCCGTACAGCCTTGTATCCAGCGGGATGATGCCGATATACCGATATTGCGGGTCCGTCTGATACGTGTGTGTTCCCGTATGAAAACGCACACGGTTTCGGCTGTCATACAGCGCACCGGAAACGCCGCGTTCCGCCAACTCCTCCAGCGAGAACAGATTGGACAGAAAATGATCCATCCGTCCGCCCGAGGCGCAGGTCAGAATCACCTCATCACAGCCGCGCTCGATTGCCGTTCGCATACAGCACTGCAAATCGCTGTCATCCTTTTCCGGCTTCAAGCGGAGCACATCGCCCGATTCCGGCGCACTGCCGGAATCAAAATCGCCGATCACCAGATCGGGTACGATGCCGAGCGCCCGCGCGTGCCGCTGTCCGCCGTCCGCGCAGATTACGAGGGTATTTTCGTCGATCAGCTCCCGCACATAGTCAATGTCGGTTTCCGGCGCGGATGCGATAATCACTGCTCTCATTTATTCAGGCTCCATTCCTTGATGTCCTTGACGCTGTCATACAGCCTGCAATAGCTCTCGTGGCGCTCTTTTGAAATTTTCCCTGCTTCCACGGCGGCAATCACCGCACAGCCCTTTTCCTTGACATGTGCACAGCCGGTAAAGCGGCACTGATTCAGATACGGCGCAAACTCACGAAACGTATACTGCAAATCGTCCTTGAGCACCAGATCCATCTGCTCCAGATTAAAGGCGGAGAATCCGGGCGTATCCGCAATATATCCGCCGTCCTCCAGCTTCATCAGCTCGACATGGCGCGTGGTATGTCTGCCGCGCTCAATCTTCTGGCTGATTGCGCCGACCTTCAGCGCAAAGCGTGAATCAACGCGGTTGAGCAGACTGGACTTGCCCACGCCGGAATTGCCCGCAAAGGCGGAGGTTTTGCCCTTCAAATGTGCTTTCAGTTCGTCCACACCCGCTCCGGTTTCCGCTGAGACGCGCAGAACCGTAAAACCCGCCTGCGTGTAAATGCGGAACAGCTCATCGCCGCTGTCGATGTCGGTCTTGTTGATAACGATGAGCACATCCATTTCCTTGTGCTCCGCAATCGCCGTGACCTTGTCGATCAGAAACGGGTCGGTGCGCGGCGGAGCCGCCGCGCACACAACCACCAGTTGATCCAGATTCGCTACAGCCGGACGCATCAGCTGATTGCGCCGCTCGGCAATGGACATCATATAGCCCGTGCCGTCCGGCTGAATTTCAATTTCCACCCGGTCGCCGATCACCGGCTTGCCGGTTTTCAGACGGAACTTGCCGCGTGCCTTGCACTCGATCAGTCCCTCTGCGGTATCGACATAGTAAAACCCGCCGATTCCCTTCAAAATAATGCCTTCTACAGCCATTCACTTACGCTCCGAAATCGTGATCTTCATCAATCAATGTCTGACCGTCCACCTTAACTGTGACATGCTGTGTCGAACTGAACGACGTGCTAATTTTCAGCGGTTCGCCGTTTCGATGCTCACCGGATGCTGTCTGATTAAACAGAATACGTTCTCCAACCTGTACATACACCTGCACACTACGTTTCGGCAATGTAATCAGAATATTGTTATTGCTGTCATAAGTCGCTGAAGCGGTGGTATCACCCGGCTCCTCCGTATTCGGATTCTCCGGCGTTTCTGCCGCCTTCTTCGCAATCGTGATGCCGACCGTCGTACCCTCGGCCACCTGCGTGCCGCTCGGAACCGTCTGCGCAATTACCGTGCCCTCCGGCTTATCGCTCTCCTCGGTCTTCACCTCGCCGAGTACCAGCTTCTTATCCTCCAGCAGGCGCTTCGCCGCGTCCTGCGTCGAGCCTTCCAGATTCGGAACGGTGGTGTTCTTCGTCAGGGTAGCCGAAACATACAGTTTTACCGTATCATCCGGTGTCACAACGATATTCGCCGCCGGCTCCGTGCGGATGATGCGGCCTACTTCCACCGTTGCGGATTCCTCTTCCACCTTCTCATACTTGATGCCCGCCTGAATCAGCTCTGCAATGGCATCCTCATAGGTGTCGTTGGTGAAGTCCGGCATGGTGTATTCCTCTACCGTGCTGCCTGCCAGCGTCAGCGTAACGGTATCGCCCTTTGCAATCTTCGTACCCGCATCCGGATCCTGTGCAACGACCTCGCCGTCCTCGTATTTGTCGCTCTCAACCAGCTCATCGCTGATGACAATATTGTACAGCTCCGCATACTCGGCGTTGCCCAAAATTTCCTCCGCATAGTTCATGCCGATGAAATTTTCAACCGTAATCAGTTCATCCTCCGTGGACGAGCCGCCGAGCAGCTTTGGACCAAATGCCGCAGCAGCACCGATCAGCACGATAGCCGCTGCACCTGCGATGATCTTCGGCAGAATGCTGCCCTTTTTCTTTCTGCCTCTGCGGTCGTCATAATCATTGTAATCGTCATAATCGCGATATTCGCGGCGCGGCGGATTCTGCCGGTAATTCTGCTGCTCATAGCCGCGCTCCGGCTGTACCGGCGGCGGAGTGACCGGACGCAGCACCTGCGTTTCCTCCTCCGGATACTGGGATACCGGCTTTTCCTCCGGATGATAGCCGATCGGACGGGTTTCCTCCAGATCAACCGCATTGGAATCCTTAACATCCGCCGCATAATGCAGCACCAGATTGGGGTTTGCCTTGAGGCGCTCCAGATCGTTGTACAGGTCGATTGCCGCGCTGTATCTGCGGGATACATTTGCGGTCATCGCGTGCATGACAATTTCATCCATTGCCGTCGGGATGCCCGGAACAATTTCGCTCGGGCGCGGCGGCGTGACCATCATATGCTGCATGACAACTGCCACCGGAGTCTCACCCTGGAACGGCTGGGAGCCGGTCAGCATCTCATACATCACAATGCCGAGCGAGTAGATATCCGTGCGGAAATCCACCGTGCCGCCCTTTGCCTGCTCCGGAGAGATGTAGTGAACCGAGCCGATTGCCTCCTGTACCACGCGGGTTTCCTGATTGTTTGCAAAGCGGGCAATGCCGAAGTCCATCACCTTTGCCGTGCCGTCGCGCAGCAGCATGACGTTGTGCGGCTTGATATCCTGATGGATGATGCCGCGGCTGTGCGCGTGGTCCAGCGCCTTGGCAACCTGCTGCGCGAAGAACAGCGTCTCCTGCCAGCTCAGTCTGCCCTTTTTGGTCATATATTCCTTGAGCGAAACGCCCTCACACAGCTCCATGACGATGTATTCCACGCCCTCCTCGGTGCGTGCAACATCGAATACCGAAACAATGTTGTTATGGCTGAGCTTTGCAACCGCATGAGCCTCGTTATAGAAACGCTTGCGGAAGTCCTCATCCTGTGCAAATTCCTCCTTGAGGATCTTGATCGCAACATAGCGGTCAAGGACATTGCAGTGTGCGCGGTATACCAGTGCCATGCCGCCGCTTCCGATCAGCTCTTTTACCTCATATCGGCCGCCGAGGACACGTCCTATGTATTTATCCATTTCTCAACTCTCCTATATCGAATACAAAACTACAGTTACATTATCATGTCCGCCGTGATCGCACGCCGCACGCACCAGCATCTCACACGCCTGTTCCTGAGATTCCGCCTCAGCCGTGCACAGCGCGATTTCTCCATCGGTCACCATTCCGCTCAAACCGTCCGAGCACAGCAGAATACTCTGCCCCTCCGACAGCGTTACGCGGTACAGATCTCCCTCGGTCTGAGGGTCTACGCCGACTGCACGGGTAATCAGGTTGCGCCCCGGATAGGTTGCAGCCTCCTCGCGCGTCAGCCTGCCCTGTGCGATCAGCTCCTCCACCCAGGAATGATCCCGTGTGATCTGAGCAATTCGATGATCGTCCAGTACATAGGCTCTGGAGTCGCCGATGTTAATCAGCATGACCATTTCATTCACGCAGATTCCGCCGACCAGTGTCGTGCCCATGCCCTCGTAATCCGGAGAGCTGCCGGCGAGCTCATAGACACCCGCATTTGCAGCCGCTGCCGCTTCGACCAGCAGGTTCGCCATCTCCGTCTCACCCATCTGTGGGGTGCCGCGTTCGGTCAGAACCGCCATAAACAGCTCAGCAGCTTTGTCGCTTGCAACATTTCCGGCTTTTGCGCCGCCCATGCCGTCACACAGCACGATGAATCCGATTTCCTCCCGGATATCAATCCGAAATGTATCCTGATTATTGGCGCGGACCAGACCGCAGTCTGTTTTTCCGTATGCTTTCATCGTTTCACTACTCACTTCCGACTGTTTCGCTCTCCACTCTGCGCCGCAGCTGCCCGCAGGACGCATCAATATCCGGTCCCAGCGTGCGCCGCACCGTCGCGGTGATGCCGCTGTTCTCCAGAATCTTCTGAAAAGCGAGGATGTTTTTTCTGGTCGATGCCCGCAGTCCGCTCTCCGTAACGTTGTTGAGCGGAATCATATTGACATGCGCCGGCCGGCCTTTGAGCAGCTTAGCCAGCTTATGCGCCTGCCACGGGCGGTCACTGACGCCGTCAATCATCGCATATTCATACGAAATACGGCGTCCGGTGATATCAAAATAGTTTTTGCACGCCTGCACCAGCATTTCCACCGGATAGCTGTTGTTGACCGGCATGGTGCTGCTGCGGCTTTCGTTGTCCGGCGAGTGCAGGGAAATCGACAGCGTGATCTGTAATTTTTCCTGCGCGAGCTTTTCGATCATCGGCACCAGACCGCTAGTGGACAGCGAAATATGGCGCTGACCGATATTCAAGCCGTCCGGATCGCCGACCAGACGGATGAATTTGAGCACATTGTCATAGTTGTCGAGCGGCTCTCCGGTACCCATCAGCACGATATTGGAGATACGCTCGCCGGTATCCTTCTGCATAAACAGAATCTGATCCAGAATCTCACCGGCAGACAGGCTGCGCACCAGTCCGCCGATGCCGGACGCACAGAATTTACATCCCATGCGGCAGCCGACCTGACTGGATACACACGCGCTGTTGCCATGCTTATAGCGCATAAATACGCTCTCGATCAGATTGCCGTCGTGCAGTCTCCATAAGTATTTGACCGTTCCGTCCAGCTTGGAAACCTGCTTGCGGACGATCTCCGGAGCAGTCAGCAGATAATGCTCTGCCAGCTGTGTGCGCAGATCCTTGGAAAGATCGGTCATCTCATCAAAGGATGTGACACCCTGATGCAGCCAGCGAAAAACCTGTTTTGCGCGAAATGCCTGCTGTCCCATCTGTTTCAGCTCAAGCTTCAGCTCTTCCGGATTCCGGCATTTAATTTCTGGTTTCATGATACATACTCCGATATATTATTGATAGTAAGGCATTTTACGAAATTTTGCAACAAAAAATCCGTCGGTTTTATGAATATGCGGCAGCAGTGTAATCATGCCGTCCACCGTTTCTTCACAAACCGGCAGTGAAAACGAGCACAATTCAAACTCCGGATGCGCTTTTTGGAATCTTTTTACGATTTCCTGATTTTCCCGCCGCAAAATGGTGCAGGTAGAATACACCAGCGTGCCGCCGTCCTTCACATAGCGTGCGCAGTTTTCCAGAATGGCATACTGCAATTCGGGCAGCTGCTCCAGCTCGGCAGGATCCTTATAGCGGATCTCCGGCTTTTTGCGAATGATGCCCAAGCCGGAGCATGGCACATCACACAGCACATAATCCGCAGAAGCCTCCCATTCGGGAACAAACTCGGATGCATCCTGCAAAGCGGGATGCAGAATGCTCAGTCCCAGACGCGCTGCGCCCTCTCTGATCTTATTCAGCTTGTGGTCAAAAATATCACACGAGCGAATCGCTCCGGTGTTGTTCATGCGCTCTGCGGCAAAAAAGCTCTTGCCGCCCGGTGCGCTGCAACAGTCAATCATCACCGAGCCGGGCTGCGGATCGAGCGCCCAGATGCTCATCTGGCTCGCGCCGTCCTGCACGGTTACCGCTCCGTCTCGGAAAAGCGCCAGCTCGCGCAGGCTTCCGGTGCCGGTACAGGTGATGCAGTTCGGAATGGTTTCATGCAGCTCTGCCTTGATGCCCGCATCCAAGAGCGTTTTCAGCACGCTTTCCGTCTGCGCACGCAGGGTGTTGACACGCAGGACGGTCGGCGCAGGCTGATTGTTCGCCTGCATCATGAGCCGTGCCTGCTTGTATCCGTACTCCTCGCACAGCAGCGTGCTCAGCCAGAGCGGATGACTGAATTCCAGTGCATAGTACTCCTCCTTGGTCGGACAGTCCGGTCGCGGCAGGTCATCGCACTGCCGGTCTACCGAGCGCAGTACGGCATTGACAAAGCCGATGGTCTGCTTGCGTCCGCGGCACAGCCGCCGCGCCAGCTCTACGCTCTCATTGATCGCCGCGGAATTCGGGATTCTGTCCATCCACACCATCTGATACACGGCAAGGCGCATCAGGTCGAGAATGCGCGGTTCAATCTTCTTCAGCCGGGTATGCGAGAATTTGGTCAGATACCAATCGCACATCGCCTGATGCTGAAGCACTCCGCCCACCAATGCGGTTGCAAGTGCGGTATCACGCGGGGAAAGATGCTTTGCGTAGCGATCAACCGCCTGCGCGCTCCACGCGCCCTCCTCATGAATGGAAAACAGCGCCAGCGCAGCGGCTTCGCGCGCGCCATGTCGTTCAACGGTCATTGTTCGACCTCCTGCCCAGTACCATCGCCAGCAGTCTCAGCAGCTGTGCGAGCGAGGCCGCCAGTGCGGCAACATAGGTCATTGCGGCAGCTGTCAGCGTTTTGCGTGCCATCGGCAGCTCGTTTTCACCCAGCAGACCGCCGCCGAGCGCCTTCAATGCCCGTCGGGAGGCGTCCAGCTCCACCGGCAGGGTAATCAGCTGAAACACGGTTGCCAGTGCATACAGCGCCACGCCCGCAAACAGCAGCACGCCGTAATTGAGCACAAAGCCGAGCAGCAGAATCGGCCACGCCAGCTTGGAGCCGAAATTGCACACCGGAATGATCTTCATGCGCAACTGAATCAGCGCATAGCCCTTGGCGTACTGCACTGCATGACCCGCCTCGTGCGCCGCCACGCCCACTGCGGCAACCGAATCCGATCCGTAAACCGTGTCGGACAGCCGGATCACATTGCCCCGCGGGTCATAATGATCGGTCAGACTGCCTGACACATGCTCAATCCGCACATTCCCCACGCCGTTTGCACGCAGAACCGCCTGCGCCGCCTGTGCGCCGGTCAGTCCGCGCCTCGTGTGCACCGAGGAATAACGCTTGAACGTGGAATTGACACTGTACTGCGCCCACGCGGTAAAAATCACGCAGACGAGAATCAGTACAATCGAAACGGTATACAGCGTATTTCCTCCACCGTATCCATATCCATAATAGCCATACATCATGGTCGCCCTTCTTTCAAAAGGTGAATTACTGTCCCAGCACGGTTCCTTCCGGAATCGCATGTCCGCGCAGATAATCGGTCGCGTTCATGCGCTTGGAGCCGACCGCCTGCACCTGACCGATCTTGAGCACAGCACCGTCGCCGCAGACGACAAACAATCCCTTTTTCGGATCTGCTTCGATTACCGTTCCGGCAGGCTTTTGGCTGGTACGGTCAGTTTTTCTCGTTTGGAACAGCTTTATCCGCGCGCCGTTGTACGTTGTCTCCGCAACCGGCCACGGATCCAGTCCGCGCACCTGATTGTGCACCTGCTGTGCGGACTTGCTCCAGTCCACTGTTACAATGTCCTTGCCGAGCATGGAGGCATAGGTAGACTGTGTGCTGTCCTGCGGACGGCGTTCCATGCCCTCCGGCAGACGGCGCAGGGTTTCGGAAATCAGATCCGCACCCATCACCGCCAGACGGTCAAACAGCTCGCCTGCCGTCTCGTTTTCACCGATTTCGGTCTGCTCGGTCAGCAGCATATCGCCGGTATCCAGACCCTTATCCATGTACATCGTGGTCACGCCCGTGACCGCCTCACCGTCCAGCACGGACCACTGAATCGGCGCCGCGCCGCGGTATTTTGGCAGCAGCGAACCATGTACGTTGATGCAGCCGTATTTGGGCAGATTCAGCACGTATTCCGGCAGCAGCTTGCCGTATGCGACAACCACGATCACATCCGGATTCAGCTCCCGCAGCAGCTCCAGCTGGCTTTCGTTTTTGAACGACTCCGGCTGATAGACCGGCAGATTGTGCTGCATCGCCAGCACCTTGACCTCCGGCGGCGTCATGATTTTCTTTCTGCCGCGCGGCTTGTCCGGCTGGGTGAACACGCCCGCGATTTCATGCCCGTCGTCAATCAGACGCTGGAGCGATGCAACCGCAAAATCCGGCGTACCCATATAAACAATTCTCATGAATTACTCCGTTTCTATAAACTCCGATACCTTCTCAATGAACACATGACCGTCCAGATGGTCGATCTCATGCAGGAATGCACGCGCGGTCAGGTGCTCTCCGGTGACCTCAAACCACTCGCCGTTGCGATCCTGTGCGCGCACCGTGACCACATCCGGACGAGTGACATATCCATACTTGCCCGGGAAGCTCAGACAGCCCTCGCCGTCCGTCTGCTCGCCGGAGGAAGCAATGACCTCCGGATTAATCAGCTCAATGATCCGGTCGTTGTTCAGGGTATCCAGCACCACGCAGATGCGGCGCAGAATGCCGATCTGAGGTCCGGCAAGACCGACTCCGTTGGCATGCAGCATGGTATCCTTCATGTCATCCAGAATGGAATGCAGACGCGCGTCAAATTTTTCTACCTTATGGCAGCGCTTCCGCAGAATCGGATCGCCGTCCATTACAATATTGCGAACACTCATGTTATTGTTCTCCTTTTTGATGCGAAAATCAACTGTAAAAATAGCTAAAGAACTGCGGGCAGAGATGCTGTGTTTTCCACCTCCGCACCATTTTCCCCTGTTAAACAGGGAGTTCTTTAAACATCCTGCGGATTTACGTCCGCAAACAGGGACACACCGCGGTTTCGGTTGTCCCCGGCAAATTCCTTCAAAATTCCGCCGATCAGGGCACGGCGGCGCTTTCCATCCGGACACCGGATGGTCAGATGATACCGGTACCGGTTGTTCACGCGCAGAATCACCGCGGGAGCCGGTCCGAGCACCGGATAGCGGAAGTCCGCAAACGCCCCGTTCATCAGCCCCTCAATGCGCTGTTTGACGCGGATCATCGCCGCGAGCACATCGCGTTCGCGCTCGCCGACTGCCGTCAGCAGAACAATCTGCCGGATGGGCGGACACATCAGTGCCTGCCGCATGGCGATTTCGTTCTCGTAAAAGCGCTCATAATCCTGCCGCGCGGCAGTCAGAAGCACCGGATGCTCGGGAGAATAGGTCTGGATCACTGCCCTGCCCTGCGTGCTGCGCCGTCCTGCGCGCCCGACCACCTGCGTGATGAGCGAAAATGCCCGTTCCCGCGCACGGTAATCCTGTGCGTGCAGCGACTGATCCGCATCCACAACACCGACCAGCGTGACGGATTCAAAATCCAATCCCTTCGTCACCATCTGGGTACCGATCAGAATGTCCGCCTCGTGCTCGGAAAACTGCTTGAGCAGACGCTCATGCGCGTTTTTGCTCATCGTGGTATCCGCATCCATGCGGAGAATCCTCGCCTGCGGAAACAGTGCCGTAAGCTCCTCCTCCAGCTTCTGTGTTCCGGTGCCCTCGGTTTTGAGGTGTGTGCTGCCGCACTCCGGACAGCGCATCGGAAGCGGAATCGAACGCCCGCAGTAATGGCACATCAGGCGATGATTGGCGGAATGATAGGTCAGCGACACACTGCACGACGGACACTCCGGCGTCCAGCCGCAGGCGGTGCACGTGACCTGACGCGCTGCGCCTCGGCGGTTCAGAAACAGAATGGTCTGCTTGTTCTGCGCCAGCGTCTGCGCAATGCTTTGACCGAGCACATCTCCGATGCTGCCCTCGCGTGCCGTGCCGCGCAGATCCGCAATGACAACCTCCGGCAGCTCGGTTCCTGCATAGCGTTCACGCAGCGTAAAAACCGGATATCTGCCGCACTTCGCACCGTAGTATGTTTCGACCGATGGCGTTGCCGAGCCGAGCACCAGCAGTGCATTTTCACGCACAACGCGGTATTTGGCGATATCCCGCGCGTGATAACGCGGCGGATGTTCGGATTTATATGCGCCGTCCTGCTCCTCATCTATGACGATCAGACCCAGATTATTGACCGGCGCAAATACGGCGGAACGCGTGCCGATCACCACACGCGCCGCGCCGCTCTGGATGCGCTTCCAGCTGTCATAGCGTTCTCCGACCGACAGCGCGGAATGCAGCACCGCGGTCTGCTCCCCGAAATGCGAGACAAACCTGCGAATCATCTGCGGCGTCAGACCGATTTCCGGAACGAGCAGAATGGCACCTCTGCCCTGCTCCAGCGTGCGCCGAATCAGGCTCAGATACACCTGTGTTTTGCCGCTGCCGGTCACCCCGAACAGCAGCGCTGCGGCCGCCTGCCTGCGGTCGAGCAGTACACGCATACCGTCATATGCCTGCTGCTGCTCCGCATTCAGCACAAACGGCTCCGCCGGCGGAATATTGGAAAAATCCGGCAGGCGGAACGCTTCCTCATACCATTCGCGCAAAATATTTTGACGAACCATCGAGCGCAGTGTGTCAGATGACACTCCGGTCAGATACATCAGCTCGCGCCGTGCCATCGCGCCCTCCGAAGCAAGGCAGCTCACCACATCCAGACGGACCGTGCTTCTGCCGCGCTCCACGCGGCGCATCGCCTCCTCGACAGGCATATCCAGCGCATACATCCGGATCGTCTGATCGCCGACTTTGCGGTCAAAGCTGCTGTGAAACTGCAAAATATGCTTTTCTTGCAGCGTTTTCAGCGCCGATGCCGGCACCTTGCCGCCGCACGCCTGCGCCAGCTCACGGGTGGTCAGCTCGCGTGCACCCTTATTGAACAGTGATAAGGTGTTATTTTTCTCCGCCAGCTCTGCCAGCTGCTCGTCCGAAATGTCCTCGCAGACGCTCCAGCTCTCACGGCGGTCAAACCACAGTCCGGTCGGCAGCATACTCTTGGCGCATTCATAGAATGTGCAGTACAGTCCGGAGCACATCTGCGCCGCCAGATGCAGCAAAGATTCGGACAGCACCGGTGCCTCGTCCAGTACAGCCAAAACTGTCTTGAGTTTGTATTGTCCGGTATCCTCTCCCATCGTCACGACAAACGCTTCACATTTGCGGTTGCCAATGCCAAACGGAACAAGTACCCGAACGCCCGGAACAACATCTTGAATCAGCTGCTCCGGGACGTAATAATCATATAATCGGTCAATCGCATAGGTCGCCTGACTGACCGCCACCCGGCAGACCGTCATCGGCTCTGCTTCAGCGCCAGCAGGCGGTCGAGCAGAATTTCTGCAACACTGCCCTTGCCCATCAGCTCAAGCGGCTCCACGCGTCCGTCGCGGTACAGCAGCGTGACCACGTTGGTATCGCCGGCAAAGCCCGCGCCTGCAACCTTGAGGTTGTTCGCCACGATGACATCACAGTTTTTGCTCTGTAATTTTTTCGTGGAATTCTCCAGCAGATCACGGGTCTCCATGGAGAAGCCGCAGATCACCTGATCCTCGCGGCGCAGCGTGCCAAGCTCCTTTAAAATATCCGGATTGCGCACGAGCGGAATGCTCATATCGCCTTCCTTTTTCTTGATCTTGTCATCCTGGAACTGTGCCGGACGGTAGTCGCCCACAGCCGCCGCCTTGATGACAAAATCCGATTTCGGCAGCGCCTTCAGCACCGCCTCGCGCATTTCGCACGCGGACTGGATGCGCACCATTTCCGCGCCTGCAACCGGCTCCAGAGCCACCGGTCCGCTGATCAGCGTGACCGAAGCACCGCGGCGCAGTGCATTTTTGGCAATCGCATAACCCATCTTTCCGGTGGAGTGGTTGGACAGAAACCGAACCGGATCGAGCGCCTCACGGGTCGGTCCCGCGGTGACGGTGACGTGCATTCCCGCCATATCCTTCTCTGTCAGTGCGGACAGAATTGCCTCCTCGATCACTGCAACATCCGCGAGCTTTCCCTTTCCGGAATCGCCGCACGCCAGATGACCGGATGCCGGCTCGACAAACAGCGCGCCGCGCGCCTTGAGCACAGCAATATTTTCCTGAACCGCCGGATTTTCATACATTCCGGTGTTCATCGCCGGCGCAAACAGAATCGGTGCACGGGTTGCCATCAGCGTGGTGGACAGCATATCGTCCGCGATGCCGTGCGCCGCCTTGCCGATGATATTTGCCGTCGCGGGAACAATCGCAAATACATCCGCCGCCTTTGCCAGCGAAATGTGCTCGACCTCCCACGTAAAGTCACGGTCAAACATATCCGTGACCACGCGTGCGCCGGACAGCACCTCAAATGTCAGCGGCTGAACGAATTCACACGCGGATTTGGTCATGATGACCTTGACTGCAATATCCTGCTTTCTCAGCCGGCTGACCAGATCACATGCCTTATACGCTGCAATGCCGCCGGTCACGCCGAGAACGACTGTTTTCATTCCGCTTCCTCTGCCTCCGGAGCTTCCTCGGTAACAGCAGAACCGAGAACGATGGTCTGAACCGGCTGCTCAACAACCGGACGCGGTCCCTCACGGTATTCAATGGTGCCGTCTGCAATCTCATCCAGTGCGATCTGAACGGTCTTTTCATCCGGATTCGGAATCTCATAGTCCTTGTCCTCTGCGATGTCTCGTGCGCGCTGAGCCGCCAGATTGACCAGCAGATAACGGTTATTGACCTTCTTCATCAGATCCTGCATAGACGGTTTTAACATAATATGATACACTCCTTCAATCAATTACAAATACAAAAATTCGGCTTAACAGCCCTCTCTGCGAATAATGGACACAAGCTCTACTGCTGCGCGTACCACGTGATCGTTGACAATCTGATAGTCAAAATGATCGCGCTGGCTCATTTCCCATTCCGCCTGCTTGAGGCGTTTTTCAATCTTTTCCGGGGTTTCGGTACCGCGTCCGATCAGACGGCGGCGCAGTTCCTCCATGGACGGAGGCAGAATAAATATCATGACCGCCTCCGGGCAGCGTTCCTTCACCTGCAAAGCACCCTGCACCTCGATCTCCAGCAGAACATTTTCGCCCTTGTTCAGGTGCTCCTCCACCGGCTCGCGCAGCGTACCGTAGGAGTTGTCCGCAAACTGGGCATATTCCAAAAATGCCTCCTCACGGATCTTCTGCTCAAACTGCTCCTTGGTCAGGAAATAATAATGAACGCCCTCCTGCTCACCCTTGCGCGGTGCACGTGTCGTGGCAGAAATCGAGGTGAACAGATTCAGCCGCTCCCGCTCCATCAGCTTGCGCACCGTGCCTTTTCCCACACCGGACGGACCGGTCAGTACAAACAGTGTACCTTTATTCATGAGTACCTCCATTCTCTTCCCCTTCGGTTCTTCCGCTCAGGGTCTCGGGCGGAAGCGCAGACAGCACAATATGATCGCTGTCCATGACGAGCACGGAACGGGTGCGCCGTCCATAGGACGCGTCGATCAGCATACCGCGCTCGCGCGCTTCCTGTACAATACGTTTAATCGGAGCGGAATCCGGCGATACAATGGCAATCATGCGCTCCGATGAAACCAGATTGCCATAGCCGATATTGATGAGCTTCATCGCTTACTCGATGTTCTGAATCTGCTCGCGGATCTTTTCGATTTCGCCCTTGAGATCCACAACGATGCGTGCCAGCTCGAAGTCATTCGCCTTGGAGCCGATGGTGTTTGCCTCGCGGTTCATCTCCTGTACGAGGAAGTCCAGCTTGCGGCCGATCGGCTTGTCCTCATCCGCCATCTTGCGGAACTGATCCACATGGCTGCGCAGGCGCACGGTTTCCTCCGCCACTGCAATGCGGTCGGCATAGATCGCCGCCTCGGTCAGAATGCGCTGCGGATCAATCGAAACCTCCGCCAGCACCTCATTCATGCGGGCAGTTAGCTTGGCGCGGTATTCCTCCACGCACTGCGGGGAGCGCTCCTCAACCTGACCGACTAGCGTCAGGATCGTATCACAGCGTCCCAGCACATCCTCGCGCAGCTTTGCGCCCTCGCGTGCGCGCATCGTGCAAAACTCCTCTGCCGCCGCATTCAGCACGCTGAGCACGTCCGCCTTGACTTCCTCGACATCCGGCTCCTGCTTCTGCGCCAGAAAGACATCCGGCATCTTTGCCACGCTCATCGTGGTGATATCATCCGGCAGTCCGCTGGTGTCACGGATCTGCTTCAGCGCCGCGATATATGCCTGCACCAGCTGCTCATTGACCACGACGGTCACATCGCCTGCACGCGATGCATCGATGGAAATATATACATCCGTCTTGCCGCGGGAAATCACATTGCTGACAGCGCTCTTGGCTGCCTCCTCCAAAAAGCCATAGACACGCGGCACCTTTACATTGCAGTCAAGATACCGGTGATTGACCGAGCGGATTTCCACGGTAATATCACGGTCGTGCAGCGTCATGCGTGCGCGTCCGTATCCGGTCATGCTCTTCACAAAAATCCCTCCAGAAACAAAGTTCAAAAACCCTTTTCTTCGCCGTTTCCGCGCTCTCAAAAGGGTTCTTTTCCATTATAACTGCCCGCATCCTTTTCTGTAAATGGGATGCGGGCAATTTTCATGAAATTCTAACAATAAAATATGAAATCAGCTTGGAAAAAACAACATCATACACAACGAAAATGATGTCAATCAGAAGCACTGCCAGCGGCAGCACTCCGGCGAGCACGTCCGGAACAAGATTCAGAATCTGAGCCGAAAAGCGCAGCAGCAGTGCGGAAAGCACCGTACAAAATGCCAGCTTGGGAAGCCACTGCGTCCAGCCGTGCAGATGCCGTTCCACCAGATTTTTCACCAGCGCATACGGTCCGAAAAACGCCGCAAACAGCAGTGCGGCGGTCTTTGACGGAACAATCAGCAGCGCAAGCACAGAGGTTGCAATCCAGGTCAGTGCAGCCGTGCCGATGCCGAGCCGCACCACAGCAATCGCCGTGACCACACCGGCAGCTGCCGCCATGCCGACCTTCATCACCGGAAGCACAGAGGAAATCAAAAGAATCCCCACACCCAGCGCGGTCAGCAGTCCGCCCAGTGCAATTCGATTCTGCTTCATCATCAGCACCCGCCGCCCAGACAGTCACACATACAGTTGAGGCACATCATCTGTGCACAGCAGTCGCAGGCATCGCTGCCCTGCATCGGACGATAGCCGCCGTACTGTCCGTTTGCCGCCATCATCTGCTGGGTTCTGCGGTATTCCATCTGATTCGGGTTCATTTCCACCGCAGTGTTGATCTCCTGCATTGCCTCATCGAACCAGCCCTTGCGGTAGCAGACATTGCCGCGCAGGAAGTGCCATTCTGCATCGTGGTTGGACACGCGGGAGAGCAGCTCCTCCGCCATGCCGATGTTTCCCACGTTCAGCGCATTGCGCACCTGATTATAGATGGACGCATTCGTGCCGCTGTACGCATTGCCATAGGCATGATTCTGATAGCCGCCTTGAAAGCCGCCATAATAATTTCCGCCGTGACCGGCACCTCCATTGCTCTGTCCACCGGACGAACCGCCGTTTTTCCGCTGCTTGGTGACCATATCGTATGCTTCGTTGATCTCCTGCATCTTTTCCTTTGCGAGATCCGCAAGCGGATTGTTCACATAATTGTCCGGGTGGTATTTCCGCGCCAGCTCACGATATGCCTTCTTAATCTCATCATCGGACGCAGAGGGGGATACGCCGAGAACTTTATATGGATCCATGCCTGTTTTTTCCTCCGTTATTATGATAAGTCCCGTCCAGTACCTGATATGTCACAGCAGGCAGTCCCTGACACAGAACATTTTCTATGATGCCGCCGTCCCGTTCCGGGTCCAGCAGAAGATATGCATGATAGCTTGCGGCAAGCGACTGAAGCAGGGTATGCTCCAGCTGCGGACGAACCGTTTGAATATCCGGTTCGGAAAGCGCAAACCGCAGACGAATCGGATTATAGCTTCCGGACGCAAAATCATCCTTCAAATCATCACACGCGTCGATCAGATAAATCCATCTGCCGATGTGATAAAACAGCTCCTCCAGCACGCGCCGCCGGATTCCAGTCTGCTCCGGCACCGCCGCACGAAGCAGCCGCGCAAAGGTATCCGCCGGGCGGTCAAGCGAGGCAGCCTGCTCCCGCTCCAGCACAGCAAGCTCAGAAAGGCACTGCCCTGCCGTGCGGTCAAATTCCGGTGCATCCTGTACCGCCCTGCGATAGCCCCGGCGATACAGCCTGCGCAGGATACGCGCTCCCAGCCGTTTGATGCCGCGCTCATCCGCAATGGTATCCGACAATTTATGGCAGGTCAGGATAACGCTGACCGCCGCCGCATGAGAAAGCCCCTCGCTGCCGCACACACATGCGCGCTTGCGCAGGGGATGCACGATGCATCGTTTGCGGCAGACCGTGCCTCCGTCGGCTTCGCAGGACATCAGCACCAGCGCCAGATAAGCGCAGTCATAGCTCAGTGCCAGTGTATGCAGAAAACCGTATTTTCTTGCAATCTCATGGCACAGGCCGCAGTAAACCGAGCGAAAACGGTCATATTCCCGCATTTTTAGCTCGTCCCGAAACGGTCTGACAAATCCAAACATGCGAAACCTCCATTACAACAGTATTATTTTACTGTATTTGACACCAAAAAACAAGGCTGACACCTGCACGGATTGGTTGTTTCAAAAAATATTTACAAATCCGACAAAAGCAGTCCGCCTGATGGTTTTCTGTCGTGTACAAAGCCGCCATTCCGAGTTTGCAGACGGAAAACACGCGGTGTTTCCATTCCTGCCGGACACAGAACATATTCTTTTCTGAATGTATTATGATTTTTTATCATTTACAGAACCACTGCGGCATGTTATGGTATAGCAAAACGGAATTTTATTTGCAAAAGGAGTGTTCGTGTGAATCCGACCGTCAGCATTATCGTACCCGTATACAATGCCGCAAAGCAGCTGGACCGCTGCATCAGCAGTATTTTAAATCAAGAATATTCCGATTTTGAGCTTCTGCTCATCGACGACGGAAGTCAGGATTCCTCCGGCGGCATCTGCGACCGGTATGCCGAGCAGGACTCCCGCGTCACCGTGGTGCACAAGGAAAACAGCGGTGTATCCGATTCCCGCAACCTCGGCATCCGCATGGCGCGCGGCACCTATCTTCAGTTTCTGGACAGCGATGACTGGATCACGCCGGATGCCACCAACCTGCTGGTGCGCGCGGCGGAAGAGCATCACTGTGATCTGGTGATTTCGGATTTTTACCGCGTCATCGGAAAGCGCGTTTCCCGCAAGGGCGGCATTGACGAGGATACCGTTCTGAGCCGCGAGGAATTTGCATCCTATATGATGGAAAATCCCGCAGATTTTTACTATGGTGTCCTCTGGAACAAGCTCTATCGCCGCGAAATCGTGCAAGCACACCAGCTGCACATGGACAAAAACATCAGCTGGTGCGAGGATTTTATGTTTAATCTGGAATATATTCGCTACGCCGAGACCTTTTATGCCCTCCAGGTGCCGATTTACTACTATGTAAAAACAAAGGGCTCGCTTGCCACCAAGAGCATGGGACTTGCCAGAATGATTAAGATGAAGCTCTCCGTGTTTGAATGCTACAACCGGTTTTATCAGTCCGTCTTTGACGAGGAGGAATATGAAAAGAGCCGATTGAAGGTATACCGTTTTCTGATCGACACGGCGGATGACGGCACGGTTCCGCCGCTGATGCTTCCGGGCACCAAAAAGCTCGGGGATGAGCGCACCTCCGCCGATCCGGATTCTCTGGATGGTGACAGCTTTTTTGCAGAGTCCGTGCGCAACCGCAAGCTGTTGGAATACTATGTCGAACCGGTCGCACTGAAATATGATCTGGCACTCACGGATACGATGCTGCTGCTGTATCTCACCGAGTTTACGCAGACCGAGAGCATGAAAAAGCTGTCGGATTACACCAACATTCCCCGCAGCAATCTGATCCTTGCCCTTCAGAAGCTGACCTCCAGAGGCTTTGTTCGTTCAGAGGATATCCGCGAGAACGAGACCGAGCGGCAGCTGCAGTTCTCCTTTCCGGACGCTGCACAGGCGATTCTCTCCGACCTGGCCACCGCACAGCGCGATTACGAGCAGGCACGAACGGCAGATCTTTCCGAGGAGGAGCTTGCGCAGTACATTCACCTCTCCTCCAAGATCAAGCACAATACGCTGAAAATTCTGCACTGACAGCAAACAGCGCACCGGTATCCGCCGATGCGCTGTTTTTACGTTCTCATTCCACCCGTGCCAAAGCCGGAATCGGACGATGCTTTGCGGAAAATTCGGTGATATCCATGCGGATCACGTGAACCGCAGATACCAGTCGATCGTTAAAAGAAAATTCCTTTCCCGTCTGCGTCTGCATCAGGATGGACATTCCCTTCTTTTTCTCCTCGACATCCTCTACCACCACAGCGGTTCCCTTTCCCATGACGCAGGAATAGCTGGTGCCGTACTGGCAGGCGACATCCC
>JAEDEU010000089.1 GCA_016293155.1 Clostridiaceae bacterium
TCCGCATCAAAGCCCTGCCATGCGACCACGTGCCGGCGCTCCGGGTCAATATACAGCATCTGCCCGTACACGCCCGCGCCGTAATAGGCACGGCTGTGCGGTGCACGCCAGAAGCTGTATCCATACTGCCGCCTGCCGCACCGGACGAGCGGCGCGGTGGCCTTGCGGATCCATTCCCCGCTCAGCAGGCGCTGACCGTTCCACACGCCATCTTCCGCATACAGTACACCCAGCTTGAGCAGATCGCACAGGCGCAGATACAGTCCGGTTCCGCCCATCGCGTGCCCGTGCGGACAGGTCGCCCACGCCCAGCCCTGAAATTCCAGAGGCTCAAACAGACGCTCTGCCGCAAGCTCCTGCAATGGTTCTCCGCTCACCTCTGCGGCGACGCGCGAGAGCAGATAGTAATTGGAATCGCTGTACACCATGCGCTGTCCGACCGGATATTCCAGACGGGTGTCCAGCGCGATCCGAAGATAATCCTTCGTGGGATATCTTCGGACATCATCCGCATCAATATCCAAAAAGCCCGCGCCGTAGCCGGTGGTCTGCGTCAGTACATGCCCGACCGTCACATCCATCCATTCACAGGAGCAGCCCGCCCGTCCGAGCAGCGACCACACCCGGTCATCCGGCGACAGCACTCCGTCATCCATCAGCATACCGATCACGGTTGCCGTGACGTTTTTCGAGATGGAATACACGGCATTGACCGGATTGGACGGCATCAGTGTCACTTCCTCCGTGCGTCCGTCCGCATATTCCGCAATGCGGAATACCGGCAGCCGCTCCCTGCGAATGACGGAAACCAATTCAGACAGCATATCAATCCCTCCTATTTGAGATACAACATCTTTATTATATCATATCCGCTGTTACAACCGCAATCAGACGCAAAAAAACATCCGCCGGAAATACTCGACGGATGCTCTGATGTGTTGTTCCTCTGTCAATGATAAAGCGGAGAGAGATGTTAAAATAAAGGAGAGAGAATCTGACAGACGAATCACAAATTGAGAAGGGGCCCGGCTCTTTTGGAACCGGTTTATTATGATGGTTTTATTATAGTGCGCCCGCCATATTTTGTAAACTGCAAATATCGCCAATTTTCCCTACTTGTTGCCGACCGTTTTGACCAATTGTGCCGCAATCATGACATTTTTAAAGGAATGTCACCGACTTAGTTCTGCTTTCTCACAATCATGTAATCATCTCCGAACCGGAAATACGGACAATTATCAAAGGAATAGTTCAAAAAACGATTCATTTCATCCTCATCCAGATCCATCAGGCATTCATAGTAGCCCAGCTCATCATTATAGACATAATTGATGCAACATTCACAGTTTGTCTTTTCCGCCACGCCAGCCATCTCCTTATTCTTGCGTTTTTCAAAGACTGCGGCAGAGCGAAACGCTCTGCCGCAAAATCGAAATTATTTTATCATCAGATCGAAATGACGCCCATATTCTTGAGCAGCTCTCCGGCCAGAATTGCCACCAGCAGGATCGGTGCAATCCAGCGGATCATGACATCATAGAGCTTCTGTCTGCGGAATTCGCCATTGAGCAGAACCTCCTCGTGAACCACCTTGACACCCACGATATGACCGATCAGGATGCAGGTCAGGATGGCAACAATCGGCATGATGACCGAGTTGGTGATGAAGTCGAAGAAATCCAAAAATGCCATGCCGATGATCTGGACGGACGCCAGCGGGCCATAGCCCAAGCAGGACAGCGTGCCCAGCAGCAGAATCATGACAACCACCACAATCGTGGACGGCAGGCGCTTCCAGCCCAGCTTATCCATCAGGATGGATACAACGGTCTCCATCAGCGAGATTGCCGAGGTGAGTGCCGCAAACAGCACCAGCAGGAAGAACGCGGTGCCGATGATCCGGCCGAAGCCCATTGCATTGAACACCTGCGGCAGGGTGACAAACATCAAACCCGGGCCCGCATTGATGCCCTCTGCGCTGCCGCCGTTGAAGGCAACGACAGCCGGAATAATCATAAAGCCTGCCAGCAGTGCAATGCCTGCGTCAAACAGCTCGATCTGGGAAACTGCCTTCTCCAGCCCGCTGTCCTTCTTCATATAAGAGCCGTAGGTAATCATAATACCCATCGCCAGAGACATGGAGTAAAACAGCTGACCCACAGCACCCAGCACCGTTGTCACCGAGAAATTAGAAAAATCCGGAATCAGATAGTACTTGATGCCTGCCATTGCGTTCGGGATGGTCAGAACAAACAGCGCAATCACAACGGACAGTACAACCAGAATCGGCATCATGATGCGGCTGACCTTCTCAATGCCCTTCTGCACGCCGAAGATAACGACCACAGCCGTCAGCAGGGTGAACATCACAAACCACAGCATCGGATTGCCGGAAAGTCCGGGATTGACGACGCCGATGAACTCATTGAAGTAATCACCGGAGCGCTCTGCAATCGCGCCGCCGTTTCCGATTAAAAACTCCCAGAAATACTTGATGACCCAGCCGCCGATGACGCAGTAATACGGTACAATCAGCACCGGCACAAGCGACGCCAGCCAGCCTAAAAAGCCGAACCGCTTATCCAGCGCCCGATAAGCGCCGATACAGGACAGACCTGTCTTGCGTCCGATTGCGATCTCGGTAATCATCAGCGCAAAGCCAAAGGTAACCGTCAGAATCAGATATACCAAAATAAAAATGCCGCCGCCGTATTTCGCGGCCAGATACGGGAATCTCCACAGGTTGCCCAGACCAACCGCGGAGCCTGCAGCTGCCAGAACGAATCCGATTCGTCCGGTAAAACTGCTCCTTTTCTTTTCCATGAGAATCCTCCTTATCTAAATTTACAGCCGCTTGGGCTGCCCATTCAATCTGATTTTTATTCTACCACAATTTTACGTCGATTTTCCACTGTTGTATCAATATTTTTCGAAATCTCACGGATTTTTTTCAAATTCCCTACCCATTCCGGAAACTTCTTCCTAAAATATGCAAAAAAGAATACTCCCTGCTCAGGAGTATTCTTTCCGCACCGCGGTGCAAACCGCCTTTTGCCGTCGCCCAACACGTCTGAATTCCGCAAAACACATCGGCTCAGTCTGCCGCCCTGACCCATTTGAGCCCCCCGCAGGGCTGCCTGCTGCGCCGATGCCCCCATGTATTCGCTTCGTCACCATGCTGTCCGGCTGCATCCGCCCGTGCTGTAATTATTATTATACCGTCTGCCGTGTCTCATTTCTACGGGTGGCAGATTCTGTGGCAGACTTTTTTATGATATAGTTTGACATCCAATCATCATGATCCGCTCTTGAGTTTTACGAAAAGTTGTTTTATAATGATATTAATCACGTAACATTCATTTAGTTTCTTTATATTTGTTTCTCGATTCACGAAAGAGCTTTTTACCATGACAGAATACTTCGAACTGATTGCACAGTACATGAACAAACAGAATATCTCCATGCATATGCTGGCAAAGCGCAGCGGAATTGACCGCTCCACCCTTTACCAGTTCCGCCGCGGCGAGCGGATGCCGTCGCGCGAACAGATCATTCAGATTTCCCATGTGTTCACGCTCTCTCCTTCGAAGCAGAATGAGCTGATCGAGAAATGGGAAATTGCCTGTGTCGGCAGTCACCTTTACCATCAACGCCGCACCATGCAGCAGCTGATCCGGGATCTTCCTGTCCCAATTGACGAATCCCTGTCCTTTCACCTCTCCGGACAGGATCAGCTGCCGCAGCAGGCGGCGCTCAGCTCCTATTCTGCGGTTTTGCTTCATATCTGTCAGCTGCTGCGCCATGCGGCTTCCATCCATTCCGATCTGTATCTGATCGCCCAGCCCACCGAGGATCAGCTGCTGGATGCACTGCTCTCCTCCTATCCGCATGACGCAGGCAGTATCCATCATATTATCTGCTTCGACAGCGGCACGGAGGAGGATGAAACCTTTTATAATTTGAACTGCGTGCCGGGACTGCTCAAGCTCGGAATTCATTATCCCAAATATTTTTTGCAATATTATTATGACAACCGCGAGGTTCGTTTCAGCCCGATGACGCCGTTCCCCAATTTAGTGCTTGCCAAAGACTGCGCGATGCAGATCTCGCACGACTTCCGCTCCGCACTTGTCATCACCGATCCCGAACAGGTCTCACTGCTGCATACCATGTATGACCGGATGCGCAGCAATACCACACCGCTGGCACAGCAGCATCATGTCACCGGACTGTCTCAGCTCATCGTGTCCGGCAATGCCGATGCGATGATGCTGCCCAACCTGTCCGGCAATGAATTTTTCTGTTTTAAATCCGACATAGACCTGCTTCAGCTGCTGGACCGCCCCATTCTGGAGCGCAATCTGCGCACAGCGCCGGAAAACAGGGAGCGTGCGCTCGATACCCTGACCACATTCATCGAGCAGTATCATGCCAAGCTGGAACCGTTCAAAAAGCATTTTATTCTGCACCCGCAGCGGCTGCGCCGATTCTTGGAAACCGGCTGCACGGATCTGTTGCCGCGCGCACTCTATCATCCCTTCTGTCCCGCTGATCGTCTGCTTCTGTTACAGCGTCTGCTTGAGAAGTTGGAGTCCGGGCAGCTCGTCCTGCATCTATGCTCCGGGGATGCATTTATGATTGCCGATCACTGGTGCATCATGTTTTTCCCCAACAATATGCTGCTGCTTCAGTATGTCGGGGAGGATTCCCTGCACTATTCCCTTATTTCGGAGCTCGTCAGCGCCGCCGCCCTGTCCGATTACTACTCCTATCTGCTCCAGCAGGCGGAAATGCGCTCGCCCGCGCAGTCGCGCTGCTATATCGAGGAGCTTCTGGAGGAATACCGCATCCGGTTCGAGGCAGACAGATAAATTTGTCCAAATTATTAATTTTTCAAAACCGCTCAAATTCCCTGTACTTTTTTGTCAGAAAATGTTATAATATCCTCACAAAATTTATTTACTTTGAACAACAGTTTCGAGGTAATATCTTGTTTCAAGGAGGGTTATTTTATGAGCAAGTTTGTAATTGCAATCGGTCGTGAATACGGCAGCGGCGGTCTGGAAATCGCAAAGAAGCTGGCAGCTGCACTGGATGTTCCATACTACGACCGCGATTTGATCGCTCTGGCTGCCCAGAAGCGCGGGATCTCCGCCGATGTTGTTGAGCAGGCAGACGAGGTCAAGGCAAAGCCATGGGATACCCCTGCTGTTGTCGGTATGCCGAGCTTCAACGACAAGGTCTTTGAGCTTCAGGCAGAAATCATCCGCGAAAAGGCGGAGACCGAATCCTGTGTCATCGTCGGACGCTGTGCAGACCAGCTGCTCAAGCACCGCGACGACTGCCTGAGCGTATTCATTCACGCGGATCCGGAAGTCCGCATCCGCCGCATTATGAACGAGCACAAGCTCGGACGCGAGGAGGCAACCCGTCTCATGAAGCGTACCGACAAGAGCCGCCGCGCATACTATCAGTACTATACGGACTGCACCTGGGGCGGACGCGGATCCTACGATCTGATCCTAAACAGCGGCAAGCTGGGCATTGACTGCGTGGTTGCAGTCATTCTGAAGGCGATTGAGGGAACCGCCAAGTAAACACATCTCTATCGCGGGGCGGCCATGCTGCCCCGTTTTTTTGTTTCTTCGCACACTGCGGGAGGGATGCTTATGTTTTTGATGAATGTACAGACCGTACTGATCCGCCTCGGCGCGGCCATTCTCGTCGGCGCACTGATCGGCGTACAGCGGGAGGCGGCACACCGTCCCGCCGGACTGCGCACCCATATGCTGGTCGCAATCGGCTCCACGCTCGTGATGCTGACCGGCGAGTATCTGATCTCCGTCTATGCCGGCACGGTCAACAGCGACCCCGCCCGCCTCGGTGCACAGGTCATCTCCGGCATCGGCTTTCTCGGCGCGGGCACGATCATGAAGGAGGGCGTAACCGTCCGCGGACTGACCACCGCGGCAAGCCTGTGGACAACCGCGTGCATCGGGCTGGCGGTCGGCTCCGGTTTTATTTTCGGCGGTCTTGCCGCCGCGCTTGCCACAATGATTACGCTGACCCTGATCGAGCGCATCCATCGTTTGGTCAGCGGCAGAAACCACCTCGGCACGCAGATCATCCTGTTCTGCGACAATACATCAGATGTGCTGGAGGCAATTGAGCGGATCGCGGAACGCTATCAGGCAACGATCACGCATACCTATATCCAAAAAACACAGACCGGCGCCAACCGTCTGCACCTGCATCTGG
>JAEDEU010000090.1 GCA_016293155.1 Clostridiaceae bacterium
ACAATGTGCTTGACAGATTGCGCTTTGTCACACATACTAATAACAGAACCATTGGAATAAGGCGGATTGTGCATACCGCTGGAATGCAAAGGAGAAGTGACCATGAAATATACCATTCACAATGCAGTGCTGACTGCGGAGATCGACAGCCACGGCGCAGAGCTTTGCTCGCTCAGAAGCAATCTGACCGGCACCGAATACATCTGGCAGGCAGACCCGGAGATCTGGGCACGTCATGCGCCGCTGCTGTTCCCGATCATCGGACGGCTCAAGGACAAGCAGTACACCGTGGGCGGTCAGACCTACGATATCACACAGCACGGCTTTGCGCGTGACTCCGAATTTGTGTGCATGGAGCAGAACGAAAACAGCATTGCCCTGTCGCTGGTGATTTCCGAGCAGGCAGAGCGCATGTATCCGTTCCCGATTGCGCTGACCATCCGCTACACCCTGGACGGCAACCGCCTGAAGAAGGAGCACATCACCACCAACAAGGGGAACGAGCCGCTGTACTATGAGATTGGCGGGCACGATGCGTTTAATGTCGCGCTGGACGCAGGCGAGACCATGCAGGATTATTATGTGGACTTTGGAGACCGTGCCGAGCTGTATCCGTTCGTCAACGATGAGAATCTGATGCTGACAAAGGACAAGCGCGCCGTACCGCTGAAGGACGGACGGCTGTATCTTGACCCGGAGGTGTTTGCGCTGGATGCACTCATCATGGATGACATCAGCCCGCGGCATCTGACCATTCGCAGCGATAAGAGCGCGCACACCATCCGCATGGATTTTGAGGATTTTCCGTATGTAGCGCTGTGGACGAAGTATACCGGCAAGGCGACCAACTATGTCTGCATCGAGCCGTGGACGACTCTGCCGGACTGCGCGTATCTGGACAAGGCGTTGGAGAACAAGATCGGCGTGCGCAGGCTGAATGCGGGTGAAACCGAGATTGTCACCACACTGACCACCATCGAGTAAAAACAGTCGCGGGCATGGATAGGAGGGAAGTATATGAGAAACATTTTTATCGGATTTTTCCTGATTTTTTTGGACTTAAACCTGACCTTTGACACCTCTGTTCTCGGACTGCTTCCGGATTTTGTGGGCTATCTTTTTCTGCTCAGAGGTTTGAAGGAGCTGGAGGCGCGGAGCACGCGATTTGTACAGATCCGTCCGTTTGTGATTGGAATGGTGATTTATTCGGCCGTGATTTATGTGCTGGATCTTCTGGGCATTTCCGTTCAGCTCGATTGGCTCGGGCTGCTGATCGGCATTGTTGGAACCGTAGTATCGCTCTATATTTCCTATGTCATCATTCAGGGTGTGCGCGAGATGGAGACCGGATACGGGATAGACTTGAACGGTCAGAAGCTGGAATCACTCTGGAAAATCATGGCGATTGTTCAGATGCTGGTCTATGTCGGCGCATTCCTTCCGATTTTACTGATGTTGTTTGCGATTGTGGGCGTTGTACTCAGTATTTTGTTCCTCATCGCGTGGAATCACGCAAGAAAACGATATGAGGCGCTGCCGCCTCAGACATTTAGCGGTACATAAAACCAAAAAGACCGGCGGAATTGCTCCCGCCGGTCTTGTCTGTGTATGGAGTTAAGCCCGGTACATCGCGCTGATGCGTGCGTGTGCCAGCACGTGTCCGCGCATCGCGTGCTTCAGCTCGTTCAGGTAAAAGCCCGGCTTCAGGTCGGGCACGCAGTCCAGTGCGTACACGGTAAGATCATAGCAATGATCCTGATCCGGCGGTGCCATGCCGCCGTAGCAGGAGGCCTGCTCACGGGTTTCGTCCGAAGCGGCGGAGCAGAAGCTGGTGGTGCCCTGAATGTAATCGACTGCGGTCTGGCTTTCGTTTTCCGCGACCTCGGTGCGCGTCAGCCCGCACAGCGTCCAGTGAATCCAGCAGAACCCGCAGACCGGAATGGCGTCCATATCGTCCAGTACCGCGGCAAAGCATTTGGTGCCCTCAGGTGCGTCATGGATGGTGAACGGAACGGAGCGGGTGTTTTTGCCGGTTTCGGAGAGTTGGGTGCCGTGCTTTCCAAAGCGGTCTGCCCAGTATCCGTTTTCGATTGCAGTGCTTGTCAGTTTCATGCAGGTGTGCCTCCTTGTCGGTTCTTTTCCTCTATTATACCGGAAAATACGGCAGTAGTAAACAAAGTTTGAAATCAGTCGGGAAAATGCTTGTAATTTGCAGGTTGATTGTTTATAATGGTTGTATTGCATAGGAGGTGCACAAGAAAATGATTCGATTTGCATTGAACGCAATGCCGGGGCTGGAGGCTTACGCAAGCTTTATTCCGCTGATCCTCCTGATCGTCCTGTTCTACTTCATGCTGATTCGTCCGCAGCGCAAGAAGGAAAAGGAAGAAAAGGCAATGCGTGAAAGCCTGAAGATCGGCGATAACATCTGCACGATCGGCGGCATCATCGGCAAGGTTACATCCATGACAGAGGATACCGTAACCATCGAGACTTCCAGCGCACGCAGCAAGATCAAGTTCTACAAGTGGGCAATCCGCAGCGTAGAGAATGACAAGCCTGCTGAGCAGAAGGACGAAAAGTAAAACATATTCAGCCGTTCCCCCGCATAGCGTAAAATAACCTACGCGCGGAGGGACGGATGATATGAATCAATCTGAAAAACTGCACATCCTCATTCCGGTTCTGATCGGTCTGTCTGTGACCATCGGCGGTGTACTTCTCAGTGCGGTTCTGCTCCATTCGGGCAGGATCGGAGAGGGCGCGGCGCCGGCGGCAGCCCTGATTCCCTATGCAGTCGGCTCGCTGCTGACGGCTCTGCTCGCGGCACGCATGACGAAGGAACGAAAGCTCCCGGTCGGATTTTTGGGAAGTGCGATCCTGTTCGGACTGCTTCTGATACTCAGCCTGTGCTGGATGGGAACCTCCATGCAGCCGGTGCGCATCGGTATTACGGCGGCAGTCGGACTGGGGAGCGGATTATGCGGCGGTTTAACGGGTGCGGCTGTCCGCACACGAACCAATAAAAGAAGAAAAAAATAGAAGGAGGAGAATCACAATGACTCACGTTAAGACTCTCAACACCTGCACTCTGAAGGATTCTGCCTGCAAGGGCGGCTGCGGCGAGTGCCAGACTTCCTGCCAGTCTGCCTGCAAGACTTCCTGCACGGTTGCAAATCAGAAGTGCGAGCACGCTGATAAGTAACAAGTTGATCTGAATTGACAGAACACGGGGCTGACGGTTGTCAGTCCCGAAATTTTTTCAAGGAGAATACATATTATGATTCATCGTTTTTCCCATAATGGCGTCAATATCCTGATGGATATCAACAGCGGCTCGGTGCATGTGCTGGATGACGCTGCCTATGCAGTCTCCGGTGCGGTTGCGCCCGGCATGACGGAGGAATGTCCGGAGGATCTGATCCGCAGCCTGCGCGATGAGTTTACCGAGGAGCAGATCCGCAGCGCCTATGCTGAGCTGTATGAGCTGGAGCAAAACGGTTATCTGTTTGCTGATGACGATTATATTGACATTGCAAAGGCGATTCCGCAGGGCGCACCGGTCAAGGCGCTGTGCCTGCACGTTGCACACGACTGCAATCTGCGCTGTAAATACTGCTTTGCCTCGACAGGCACCTATGACGGCGATCAGCGCAAGATCATGAGCTTTGAAACCGCCAAGGCGGCAATTGATTTTGTTGTGGAAAAGTCCGGCTCCAGACGCAATATTGAGGTGGATTTCTTCGGCGGCGAGCCGCTCATGGCAATGGATACCGTCAAGAGAACGGTGGAATATGCACGCTCGCTGGAGCAGGAGAAGAACAAGCATTTCCGCTTTACCATCACCACCAACGGCGTTGCGCTCAATGACGAATATATTGATTACATCAACGAGAACATGGATAACGTGGTTCTGTCGCTGGACGGCAGACGCGAGGTCAATGACGAGATGCGCCCGACGGTCAACGGCAAGGGCTCGTATGACCTGATTGTGCCGAAGTTTAAAAAGCTGGTAGATCAGCGCGATAAGTCGCTCGACTACTATGTCCGCGGAACCTTTACCAGCAAGAATCTGGACTTTTCCAAGGATGTATTGTCCATTGCGGACGCGGGCTTCGATCAGCTTTCAGTCGAGCCGGTTACCAGTGAGCCGGGCACCGGCTATGACCTGAAGGAAAGCGACCTGCCGGCAATTTTTGATGAGTACGATCATCTCTGCGATATCATGCGCGAGCGCAAGGCACAGGGCAAGAGCTTTAACTTCTTCCACTTCATGGTGGATTTGCAGCAGGGGCCGTGTGTCATCAAGCGTCTGCGCGGCTGCGGTGCGGGCTATGAGTACGTTGCAGTCACTCCGGACGGAGAGATTTATCCGTGCCATCAGTTCGTAGGCAAGCCGGAGTTCTGTCAGGGCAGTGTGTTTGACAAGTCCTTTGACCAGGGCATTTCGGATACCTTTGCGAACCTCAATGTGTGCACAAGACCGAAGTGCCGCGACTGCTGGGCGAAGTTTTACTGCTCCGGAGGCTGCGCCGCAGCAAACTTTAATATGAATGGAAATCTCACAGATCCGTATGAAATGGGATGTGAACTGGAGAAAAAACGCCTGGAATGTGCAATTTATCTCAAAGCGGCAGAATTGACCGGCCAATAATTTGTCAACCCGACAAAATAACGCAAAAACACAAGAATTCAGTTGTTTTTTTCTGAAAAGTCACTATAATGTAGGTGTATTGATAAGAGAGTATAGGCACGAGCATATGAATCGCCTGTGTCGATGCGCTTGAGTGTGTACGCACACACAACTGTTTTTTTGTTAGGTAAGAGGTGATTTTTATGCCACACAGCATCAGAGTCGGGCTGATCGGTATGACCGATCTCGGTGAAAAGATGTTCCGCGGAATTATGGACCGCAATCTGATCGCCCGCAACTGTATGTTTGTAGCAGATACCAATCCGGAAAAGCTGGAGGTCTGTTCCGAATACGGAATCCATGGCTATACCGAGCTGACCGCGCCCATGACACGGGCTGAGGTCATTTTCCTGAACAGCGTTCGCCGTGATTTTTCGTCGATGCTTTCGGCAATCTGCGGAACAACGCGGAGTAAGGTTCTGGTATCTACGGTGGAAGGCCGTGATTGTGAATACATTTTGGATCGTGTTGCCAAGGCAACGCAGGTCGTTTGTGCAAAGCTCGTTGAGGAGGACGGGGAGACAAAGGTTTATGTGACCTATTCTCCGAATTTTCCGAACTGGAAAAAGCCGCCGATTCTCGATATACTCGGAACCATCGGCACGGTTCAGCCGGACGATGCGGTTCCGCAGGCGCAGGACGCATAACCGGGCGGAATAAACGGACACAGCCGGGAATACCTTAAATCAGACAAACCCACAAGGGGGCGATTTGATGAGAAGGGTTCCCGGCTTTTCTGCATTTCGGATGCTCTGGAATGAGCGCGCTCTCTGGCTGGCTATCCTGTGTCTTGCGTGCGGGCTTGCGGCAGGCAGCTATGCCGGAATTTATACGGATAGCTCCGGAATTGCTCCGTTGGCTCAGTCCGTACAGGAGCAGAGCGTCATGCAGCAGGCGTGGACGACGGCAGTCCCGGTACGTCTGGCGGAGACATTGGGATGGCTTCTGGCGGCGCTTGTCATCGGTTTTTTGCCTGCACGAAGACTGCTGCTGATGCTGCTGATTGCCGCACGCGGCTTTTTGCTGGGATTTACGCTGAGTGTGATTCCGGCGGAGCTGGGGCTGTGGGGCGTTTATCTGTCCTTTGTCACTGCCGGTCTGGGAGCAGTGCTGTCTGTACCGGCATTTTTATTCAGCGCAGCAGCCGTTCTGCTGTGCTGCCAGCAGAACGGGCGGCGGCAGTATATCCGCTCGATCGGACGCTATGGAGCGGTGCTGCGAAGCAGTGCAGTGCTGTGTCTGATCTCTGCGATTTACCGGCTTACGATCGCCCGGCTGCTGTTAAATCTGTATCCGTAATCTGTTTTTTGGTTTTGGAAAAAAACATTGATTTTTTTTAAAAAAAGTGTTGACGAAACGGGTTAGATAGTATATAATCAATATCGTTGTGAGGGAAACCGATCAACAAAACAAATGAATAGATGGAGAGTTGGCTGAGTGGTCGAAGGCGCACGATTGGAAATCGTGTGTGCGTGATGAGCGTACCCAGGGTTCAAATCCCTGACTCTCCGCCATGATAGAACGAGTGCTTGATACAA
>JAEDEU010000091.1 GCA_016293155.1 Clostridiaceae bacterium
TCGCGGGCAACCACGGTCTGAAGCGCACGCAGAATCTTCTTGGACGGCAGATACCGCACGGTGAACACCGCCATCAGACGCTGATCCGCCGCGAGGAACAGCTCACTGCCCTCAATGGCGCCCGGCAGCACCACGCCCATGCGGCGCATAAATTCCGCCGGACCGAACAGAATGCTCAGACCGCCGATGGACGCACTGCGTCCGCCGCCTTCATAGTACTCCAGCTCGCGCGCGCGGCTGTTGACCGCATAGCGCTGATATGCCTCTTCGCGCAGCATGTCTCCGAGCACGTTTTCTCCTGCGACCGCCGCGGCATACGCCAACACATGCCGCTCGTCCAGCTGTCCGCGCAGCTCCACGCGCTCCAGCCGCACCGTGCCGTGCGGGAACAAATCCCCGTCCGTCATCACGACATCCTCCAGCCGCCGAATGTGCATCATCGCCGCACAGCCCGCTGTGCTCACGCCGTTTTTGAGCAGCTGCCGTGCCGTGCTTTCGTATAATCTGGACGATGCCAGCACCGTACACAGCGGACATCCTCCGATCAGGATGCCGGACAGCGCATACGGCAGCCGTCCGATGTCCCGCGCGCCCAGGCAGACCACGACAGCCAGAATCGGTGCGGCAATCAGAATCACCGGCGCAAGGCGGTATTCCGTCTGCGGCAGGGAGGAGCGCTTTTTCATCTGCGTCCAGAAGGAAGAGAAATCCTCTGCGCGGTCCTTCATCAATGTGGATTCCTGCTCCCACTCATAGAGCGCGGCGGGATGCTTGCTGATGGCACCTGCCTTACAGGTGCTGCGCTTGCCGCGCGCGAGTGCCGCCGCACTGCGCATGGCAGCGTACAGGATGAGCATCGCCGCGCACAGATACGGCAGATCCGCCGCCGGTCGAATCAGACGCACGACCGCGTGCAGCATGGTGACCAGCATCGTGACCGCCGCCAGCGAGTACGTTCCCGGCTGCCCCCAGTACACATCACGCAGACCGGTGCGCATCACATCGCCCGCACAGATCACAGCGGCAGCTGCCAACACCAGCAAAACACCAAGCAGTGGACGCGGATTCTGATCGTACCGCAGCGGACAGGGCAGCGCCGTATACTGTGCACAGCTCAGATAGGCAGAAATCACGGTCAGCGCCAGCACAATCAGCGACCGCATATGCATCCGCGCCGCGATGCGCTCCCAGCCATGCGCCGCCTCGCGGAAATTCCGGCTGTCATCCGGTGTCTCCGTGCTCGGGCGGGTACGCTTTGCTCTGGGCGGACGCTCCGCGCGGCGCGCCAGTGCATCGCGCAGCCCCTGAAAGCGCGGCGCACGCTCTTCCTCATCCGGTTCTTCTTCGTATTCCTCCGGCTGTTCGTACTGCTCCTCCGGCTGCTCCGGCGGCAGAGGCTCCGGTTCCGGTTCCGGCTCCGGTCTGCCGCTCCTCAAAATCGCCTCGCGTACCTCGGGTGCAATCGGAATGTATACCACCCGGTTGCCGTTTTCCTCCTGCTCCTCCATCGCGGACGCGGCATCCTCCTCATCCAGCTCCGCAGCGGGTTCCGGCAGCGCAGGCTCCTCCGGTTCTTCCTCCGGCTCAGGCGCAGGCGGCTCCTCCCATTCTTCCGAATCCTCCAGTTCGGCTTCCGGCTCCAAAAACTCCGGCTCCTCCTCTGCGGAAGGCTCCGGTTCTACGGGCAGCTCGGGCTCCAGCTCCGCGACCGGCTCCGGCAGCCCGTCTTCCGGCTGCTCCGTCTCGGCCGGTGCGCTCAGAATGCGCTCCTCCGGCTTCTGCTCCATGCTTATCCCTCCTGACTGCGCTGACGAACCGCCTCATACAGCAGCACTGCCGCCGCCGCGGAGGCATTGAGGGAATTGACCCGTCCCTTCATCGGGATGCTCACAATAAAATCACACTTTTCGCGCACAATGCGGCTGAGTCCGCTGCCCTCCGAGCCGATCACAATCGCGGTTGCTCCCACGAAGTCCGCCTCGTACAGGTTTTTATCTCCGCCCGCGTCCGCGCCGAATACCCAGACACCTGCGTCCTTCAGCTCATCAATCGTCGCCGCGAGATTGGTCACGCGCGCCACGCCGATGTGCTCAATCGCACCGGCGGATGCTTTTGCCGCCGTCGCGGTCAGACCGACCGAGCGGCGCTTGGGAATAATGACACCGTGTGCGCCCGCCGTCTCCGCCGAGCGGATCACCGCGCCCAGATTGTGCGGATCGGTCAGCCCGTCGCACAGCAGCAGAAACGGCTGCTCGCCGCGCGCACGCGCAACCTCCAGCAGATCGGCGACCGACACGTATTCATGCGCCGCAGCCTGTGCGATCACGCCCTGATGCACGCCGGTTTCGCTCATCGCATCCAGCTTGCGGCGGTCACACTCCACAATGACCGCGCCCGCCTGCTTCGCCATCGCGCAGATATCCGCCATGCGTCCGCGCACGTCCGCCGAGACAAACAGCTTATCCACGGTTTTGCCCGCGCGCAGCAGCTCGGTGACTGCATTTCTGCCCTCGTACAGAGCGGTCTGCTCCTGCTCGTCCGGCTCTCGTTTCCTTCTATCGTTCTTTCTCATAGTCATAGCTCCATGTTCGGATTTTGACAAAAATCCATATTTTATGTTTAGTATAGCATATTTCGCCTATCAGCAACAGCGGAAAGCGGAAAAATTCTGACGGATTCGGGCGGCAGGGCGCAAAAAACCGCTGCGATGCAGATTACTCTGCGCCGCAGCGGTTGTGATACATTCAAAATCTTGACAAAAACATGCTCTATCTGCTATTCTAATCATAAGATATACCAAACATCAGGCGGCACTGTCCCTCTTCTTTCCTTATACGGGGAGTGACACTTCTTTGCTCCCTAGTCTCAGACGAGGGAGGTGAAGCTATGTACGTAACATTTTCAGAACTGTTTTTGTTCTGCAATATGATCGTATCGCTCATCAATCTGATCCTTTTGATCGTTCAGATAAAAAAGAAGTAACCGCCTCCAGTCGGGAAACTCAGGCGGTTACTCTTTAACCAATTGGGGATATACCGCTGTTTGGTATATCTTTTCTGTTTTCAGTATACTGCATCTTTTCCGAGCTGTCAAGAAATTCTAAAACATAACAGCCGCTGCGATGCAGATTGCCCTGCGCCGCAGCGGTTGTGATATTATCCGATTTGCTCCTGCGAGTCGAGCAGCTTAGTCAAAAAACTTTGCGTGAACCGCTTTTACGGCACGGTCAGCCTCGTCGCCGTTGATGATAACCGAGATCTTGATCTCGCTGGTAGAGATCATGCGGACGTTAATCATGCAGGATGCCAGTGCGTCAAACAGCTTTGCAGCAACACCTGCGTTGGATGCCATGCCTGCGCCGACGATGGACAGCTTTGCCAGACCGGACTGCATACTGATATCCTGGAAGCCCAGGGTCTTCTGGTTTGCCTTGAGCAGCTCAACCGTCTTCTCGCCCAGATCCTCAGCGACGGTGAAGCTGATGTCCTTCTGATCGCCGCGGCCGATGGACTGAATGATAATGTCTACGCTGATATTTTCCTTTGCGAGCAGGCCGAACAGCTTGAATGCCATCCCCGGCTCGTCCTTAATTCCCATTACTGCAATACGGGTGACATGCTTATCGCAAGCAACACCGTTGATAATCATCTTCTCCACAGAGACTGCCTCCTTCACTTTGGTTCCCGGATTTCTGGTAAGACTGGAAATGACCTCGAGGTCAACATTATAGCGCTTCGCCATCTCGACCGAGCGGTTGTGCAGAACCTGCGCGCCGAGGGTTGCCAGCTCGAGCATCTCATCATAGGTAATTTCGTCCAGCTTGACTGCATTCTTTACCACGCGCGGATCGGCGGTGTATACGCCGTCAACGTCGGTGTAGATCTGGCACAGGTCTGCATGCAGAGCTGCTGCCAGTGCAACTGCGGTGGTATCCGAGCCGCCGCGGCCCAGCGTGGTAATGCTGTTGTGCGGGCTGATGCCCTGGAAGCCGGCCACGATTACAATCTTTCTGCGGTCGAGCAGGCTGCGGACGCGCTCCGGGTCAATCTTGCGGATGCGGGCGCTGGAGTAGTTCAGATCGGTCTTGATGCCTGCCTGCCAGCCGGTCAGGGATACTGCCGGGAATCCCATGTTCTCAATGGTCATTGCCAGCAGGGACATCGAGATCTGCTCGCCTGCGCTGAGCAGAACGTCCATCTCGCGTGCGGACGGATGCGGATTCAGCTCTGCTGCCTTTGCGATAAAGTCGTCGGTCGTATCGCCCTGTGCGGATACAACAACTACGACGTCATTGCCTTCCTGATACTTCTTGGTAACAATATCGGCAACGTTACGGATACGGTCGGCATCCTTTACCGAGGTGCCGCCGAACTTCTGCACAATCAATGCCATGTGCGTTATGCCTCCTAATTTTTTTCCCGAAGCGTATGCACTCCGGTCTGTAAATGGATATCGCCGCTTGGTGCGGCGGTATTGGTATTGTAATCTCCTCCCGCGGAGCGGGATTATGCTTTTTCCGGCCGCTTACAGCAGTCTCATGCTGCCGGCAACCGTGCCGAGCGCCTGCTTCTTTGCCTGCATCTCCGCGGTGGTCAGCTCGCCGGTCAGGCAGGCAGCCTCGCCGGTCACGCCGTCCAGCGCGAGCAGCTGTGCGCCCGGAAATGCCTCGCTCAGCTTTGCCGCTGCGTCCTCGCCGGTCAGGCGAACATACCAGCGCGATGCGAAGGAATCCAGCGGACGGACGATGTTTTCGCCGTCGTCCACCCAGCCCAGTCTGCGGCGGTTCTTGCTGTGGATGACGCAGTCGATCATATCCGCAACCACTGCGGATGCGGTTGCGAGCTTGCCCGCGCCCTGTCCGTAGAACATGGCGTCGCCCAGCATATCGCCGGTGGTCAGGATCGCATTGTATACGCCGTCTACGCACGCCAGCGGGCTGCTCTTGGAAACAAAGTGCGGCGCAACGAATGCATAGATGGTCTTGTCCTCATTGAGCACTGCGCGTCCGAGCAGCTTGACCACACAGCCTGCCTGCTCTGCATAATCGACATCGCGCAGAGTGATCTTGGAAATACCCTCGGTCTCGACCAGCTCGGTTGCGACGTTTTTGCCATATGCCAGATCGGACAGAATGGCAATCTTGCGGCAGGCATCGTGACCCTCGACGTCTGCGGTCGGGTCCGCCTCAGCATAGCCCAGCGCCTGCGCCTCCTTGAGGCAGGCATCAAACGAAATGCCCTCGCGGATCATGCGGTTCAGGATATAATTGGTGGTGCCGTTCAGAATGCCGGTGATTGCCAGCATATTGTTTGCGGTCAGGCACTGAACCATCGGGCGGATAATCGGAATGCCGCCGCCGACCGATGCCTCGAACTCATAGTTCAGGTTGTTCTCCTTGGCAATGGCAATCAGCTCTGCGCCATGCTTTGCAACCAGCGCCTTGTTGGAGGTGACCACGCTCTTGCCTGCGAGCAGGCAGCGCTTGGTGAACTCATATGCCGCACCGGTGCCGCCCATGACCTCTGCAACCACGGTGATCTCCGGATCATTTTCGATGATAGAAAAATCCTTGATGAACTTTTCCGGATGCGGATGGTCGGGGAAATCGCGCAGGTCGAGCACGTACTTGACCTCGATCTCCTGTCCCGCATTGCCTGCGACAACCTCTGCGTTGCCGTCCAGGATCTCATATACACCGGAACCGACCGTTCCGTAGCCCATAATTGCGGCCTTTATCATACTATCTTTCCTTTCCTGTCCTGTCTGATGTTATTCGCTTCCGATCATTTCCATTTTAAGCACGCCGTTCATCGCGCTGACCTCATGCATCAACGCCTCAAGCGACAGCTCCATGGAATCCATTCGTGCCGAGATGGTCACAGCGGCCTGTCCGCCCATCGGGATGGACTGATTGATGGTCAGAATGTTGGCGCCGGACTTTGCAAACGAGGAGAGGATTGCGGACAACAATCCCGCCTCATCTCTCAGCAGAATATAGAACGTGATGACGCGGTTTCCCGCCGCCTGGAAGAACGGGCGAACGCCGTCCTTATATTTATAGTACGCGCTCCGGCTGAGTCCAACCTTCTGCGCCGCCTCGCCGACGGTATCCGCCTCGCCGTTTTTGAGCAGGCGGTTCGCCTCCGCGGTCTTGAGAAAGACCTCCGGCAGGAGCGAAGCCTCTATAATAAAATATTTCGGTTTCTGTGTCATGGGTT
>JAEDEU010000092.1 GCA_016293155.1 Clostridiaceae bacterium
CGATAACGCCGCGGTAGGAATCGTACTGGCTGTCGAAGATCAGCGCGCGCAGCGGAGCATTGACATCGCCCTCCGGCGCGGGAATGTCCGTGACAATGTGCTCAAGCACCTGCTCGATGTTCAGTCCGACCTTGGCGGAGACCTCCGGCGCATCCTCGGCGGGCAGACCGATGATGTCCTCGATTTCCTTTTTGACGTGTGCCGGATCCGCACTCGGCAGGTCAATCTTGTTGATGACCGGCAGGATTTCCAGATCGTGGTCGAGTGCCAGATAGGTATTGGCAAGCGTCTGCGCCTCGATGCCCTGCGTCGCATCCACGACGAGCACCGCGCCCTCGCACGCGGCGAGCGAGCGAGAAACCTCATAGTTAAAGTCCACGTGACCCGGCGTGTCGATCAGGTTCATCTGATAGACCTTTCCGTCCGATGCCTCATAGTCCATGCGCACTGCGCGCGCCTTAATCGTAATGCCGCGCTCGCGCTCCAGCTCCATATTGTCCAGCAGCTGGCTTTCCATCTCGCGCTGCGAGACCGCGCGGCAGCACTCCAGCAGGCGGTCTGCCAGCGTGGACTTGCCGTGGTCGATATGCGCCACGATGGAAAAATTGCGAATCAATGATTGATCTTTCATATTCGCTCCTTTATAAACAAAAATGAATGAACAAAACCCGCTCCGCATCCGAAAGCGTCCGGTACAGTCCGTCCGCCGGCTTTCGGAATACAGAATTTTCCACGGGTAGGATTCCATTAAAGTATCAGAATACATTATAACACGCATCTTCCCCTCCCACAACGAAAATCGCGAGAAAAGGCAAAGATTTTTCCCGCTCCCACACCGCTGAATTTCGGCATTTTCACAGGAACATATGCTTTTCACCAGGTCGTTTTGGCAGTTTTTTAACTGTTCACAATTTATTCACGCAGAGTTGCGAATTTATTTGCATCTTGCCCTTGACAATGGCAAACACTGGTGGTATCTTTATTTTAGCACTCAGGGATGCAGAGTGCTAACACTCAACAAGGCATAGTGCTAAAGGCCCATCGCCCGAACGAAGGAGGGATGGAACATGGAGCTTTCCGCACGAAAGAAGCTGATCCTGAAAACCATCGTCGGCGACTATATCCGCACGGCGGAGCCGGTCGGCTCCAAGTCTCTGGCAAGCCGTCCGGAGCTGAGGTTCTCCTCCGCGACCATCCGAAACGAGATGAGCGAGCTGGAGGAAATGGGTTTTTTGGAAAAGCCGCACACCTCCGCGGGGCGCGTCCCGTCCCCTGCCGGCTATCGGCTGTATGTCGATGAGCTGATGGGAATCCCGGATCTGCCGCTCGCAGAGGTCGAGGGCATCAATAAAATCATGCAGCTCAAGGTCAAGGAGCTGGACCGGCTGATCTCCGAGGCGGGACGGCTGATCTCCAACCTGACCGACTACACGACCGTGGCAGTCACTCCGGTGATGCAGCGCATCTCGATTATTAAGTTTGAGATTATTACGGTTTCACCGCAGAATTTTGTCATTGTTGTGGTCACCAATACCGGCGTGGTCAAAAACAAAATGGTTCGCACCGCCTTTCCGGTGGAGGCCGATGCCGTGGAGCTGCTGACCTACGTGCTCAATCAGACCTTAACCGGCATCCCGCTGGAATCCATCACCCCCGAACGGCTGGACATCGTCCGCCGCGCGGCCGGACTGAGCGCACTGCTCGCCCCGGTGGCGGAGTACATCAGCGAGCTGATCGAAGAGCTGAGCGAGCAGAAGGTATTTTTGCGCGGCGCGTCCAAGCTGCTCAGTCAGCCGGAATATCAGGACGCATCCAAGGCGCAGCAGCTGCTGGACTTTATCACGGAGCATCCGAATATGCCGCAGCTCAAAACCATCTCGCGCGACTTTGACGGCGTGCGCATCATGATCGGTCCAGAAAACGGCGAAGGCCCGCTTTCTCAGGCAAGCATGATCTACGCCACCTACAACATCGGCGATTTCGGACGCGGCGTGATCGGTCTGGTCGGACCGACCCGCATGGATTACGCAAAGCTGTCCGCACGCCTGTCGCTGTTTTCCAAGCAGCTGAACAAATTAATTGCAGAAACCTTCTTTGAGGAAGATAAATAGGAGGATTGGATCCGAACATGGCAGAACAGACAACCATCGAAAACGAGGAGCTGGAAACTGCGGAAGCCGCAGAGACCACCGAAACGACCGATACCGCCGCAGAGGCAGCGGCTGAAACCGCTGAGGCTCCTGCTGAGCCGACTGCGGAGGAAAAGCTCCAGAAGCAGCTCGATGAGCTCAATGACCGTTATGTCCGCATGGCGGCGGAGTACGACAACTTCCGCAAGCGCACCGCAAAGGAGCGCGAGGCTGTCCGGGCGGAAACGCTTTCCAAGGCACTCGCCGGAATGCTTCCGGTTTATGACCATCTCACCCGCGCCGTCGCGCAGGAGACCGAGGATGCCGAATACAAGAAGGGCGTTGAGATGACCCTCAATCAGTTTGTGGACTGTCTCAAGGCGCTTGGCGTAACCGTCATTCCGGCAGAGCGCGGCACCACCTTCGATCCGGCGCTGCATCAGGCTGTGATGCACGTGGAGGACGAAACCCTGGGCGAGAATCAGATCGCCGCAGTATTCCAGGCAGGCTTCCTGTATGGCGAACGCGTCATCCGTACCGCAATGGTACAGGTTGCGAACTGAGCCAATTCATTTTGTAAAACATATATCTGTATATATTGGAGGAATTTATCATGGGTAAAATCATTGGCATTGACTTAGGTACCACCAACTCCTGCGTCTCCGTCATGGAGGGCGGCGAGGCAGTCGTTATCCCGAACAGCGAGGGCGCAAGAACCACCCCGTCCGTTGTCGCATTCAACAAGGCTGGCGAGCGTCTGGTCGGTCAGACCGCAAAGAACCAGGCTGTTGCAAACGCAGACCGCACCATCATCTCCATCAAGAGACACATGGGCACCGACTACCGCGTCGGCATCGACGGCAAGCAGTACTCCCCGCAGGAGGTTTCCGCAATGATCCTGCAAAAGCTGAAGGCGGATGCAGAGGCTTATATCGGCTCTCCGGTTACTCAGGCTGTCATCACCGTTCCGGCTTACTTCACCGACTCCCAGCGTCAGGCTACCAAGGACGCAGGCAAGATTGCAGGCCTTGAGGTTCTGAGAATCATCAACGAGCCGACCGCAGCTGCACTTGCTTACGGCGTTGACAAGGAGAACGAGCAGAAGGTCATGGTTTACGACCTCGGCGGTGGCACCTTCGACGTATCTATCCTGGAGATCGGCGACGGCGTTCTGGAGGTTCTGGCAACCGCAGGCAACAACCACCTCGGCGGTGACGACTTTGACCAGCGCATCATCGACTGGATGGCTGCTGAGTTCCAGAAGAGCTCCGGCATCGACCTGCGCGGCGACAAGATGGCAATGCAGCGCCTGAAGGAAGCAGCAGAGCGCGCAAAGATCGAGCTCTCCGGCGTTCCGTCCACCACCATCAACCAGCCGTACATCACTGCGGATGCAACCGGTCCGAAGCATCTGGAGCTGACCCTGACCCGCGCAAAGTTCAATGAGCTGACCCGCGATCTGGTCGAGGCTACCATGGGTCCGGTTCGTCAGGCACTGTCCGATGCAGGTCTGAACGCAAACGAGCTGTCCAAGATCCTGCTGGTCGGCGGTTCCACCCGTATCCCGGCTGTTCAGGAAGCAGTTAAGGGCATCACCGGCAAGGATGCATTCAAGGGCATCAACCCGGACGAGTGCGTTGCAGTCGGCGCAGCAATTCAGGGCGGTGTCCTCGGCGGCGAGGTCAAGGACGTTCTTCTGCTGGACGTTGCTCCGCTGTCCCTCGGCATTGAGACCCTCGGCGGCGTATGCACCAAGCTGATCGAGCGCAACACCACCATCCCGACCCACAAGAGCCAGGTATTCTCCACCGCAGCTGACAACCAGCCGTCCGTTGAGATTCATGTCCTTCAGGGCGAGCGCGAAATGGCAGCCGACAACAAGACCCTCGGCCGCTTCACGCTGGACGGCATCGCTCCGGCACGCCGCGGCGTTCCGCAGATCGAGGTTTCCTTCGACATCGACGCAAACGGCATCGTAAAGGTATCCGCAAAGGATCTGGGCACCGGCAAGGAGCAGAACATCACCATCACCGCTTCCACCAACCTGTCCGACGACGAGATCAACCGTGCAGTCGAGGAGGCAGAGCGCTTCGCGGACGAGGATAAGAAGCGCAAGGAGGCTGTTGAGATCCGCAACAATGCAGAGCAGCTGGCCTTCCAGTGCGAGAACACCCTGACCGAGCTGGGCGACAAGATTGATCCGGCTGACAAGGCTGCTATCACCTCTGAGATTGAGGCAGTCAAGGAAGCGCTCAAGGGCACTGATACCGAAATGATTAAGGCTGCTTCCGAGAAGCTGACCCAGAAGTTCCAGGAGATTTCTGCAAAGATGTATCAGAATGCAGCTCCGCAGGACGGCGGTGCACAGGCAGGCGGTCAGCAGACCGGCTCCAACGGCGACACCTACTACGACGCAGACTTCACTGACGTATCCGACGAAAAGTGATCCGCCCGTAATTTCATAACACAATAACGACGGGCAGGTCAGTAAAAAAGCTGGCCTGCCTTGTCGGCTGTTTGCAGAGAGGGAATTTACATGGCAGAGAAAAGAGATTATTACGAGGTGCTCGGCGTCGCAAAGGACTGCGACGACAACACCCTGAAAAAGGCATATCGAAAGCTCGCAAAAAAGTATCATCCGGATGTCAACAAGGACAATCCGGAGGCTGCGGAGAAGTTCAAGGAGGCCAGTGAGGCGTATGCTGTCCTGTCCGATCCGGAAAAACGTCAGAAGTACGACCAGTTCGGCTTCGCAGGCGTTGACCCGAACTTTGCCGCAGGCAATGCGGGCGGCTTCACCGGCTTCGGCGGCGGTCTGGACGACATCCTGAACGAGATGTTCGGCGGCGGCTTTGGCGGAGGCTTCGGTGGTTTTGGCGGCTTTGGCGGCGGCGGTCGCAGAAGCCGTGCCAATGCACCGCGCAAGGGCGAGAATATTCAGAAGAATATTATTTTGACCTTTGAGGAGGCGGCGTTCGGCTGCTCCAAGGAGATCACCATTGATCGCGTCGAGAAGTGCTCGGAGTGCGGCGGCTCGGGCGCAGCGGAAGGCTCCAAGACCGAGACCTGTACGCAGTGTAACGGCTCCGGTCGTGTTGTCACCCAGCAGCGCACCGCATTCGGCATCTTCCAGCAGGAGGCGGAGTGTCCGTCCTGCCGCGGACGCGGTAAGATCATCACCAAGCCGTGCAAAAAGTGTGGCGGCACCGGTATGGAGCGCCGCGGACGCACGCTTCAGTGCAAGGTTCCGGCAGGCATCGACGATGGTCAGGCATTTGCGCTGCGCGGTCAGGGCTGTGCCGGCGTCAACGGCGGTCCGAACGGCGACGTCATCGTTTCGGTTTCCATCCGCAAGCATCCGCTGTTCGAGCGCGACGGCTACGATGTCTGGTGCGAGGTTCCGGTTTCCTACGCACAGGCGTGTCTTGGAGACAAGCTGATTGTCCCGACCATCGACGGCAAGGTCGAGTATCCGATGCCGGCAGGCACGCAGAGCGGCACGGTATTCCGTCTGCGCGGCAAGGGCATTCAGGTAGTCAACAGCAGCGGCCGCGGCGATCAGTACGTCAAGGTTGTGCTGGAGGTTCCGAAGAATCTGACGGACACCCAGAAGGAGCTGCTGCGTCAGCTGGAGGACAGCGATGTTCCGGCAAACCATCAAAAGCGTTCCTCGTTCCGCGAGAAGATGAAGAATTTGTTCAAGAAGGACAAGTAATCGTGAATTGGTGAAAACGGTCAGTGTGCTGCACTGACCGTTTTTTTGCGGCATCTGGCTGCTCCGGAAGGACTTCTTTGCTTTCCGCTCGCCGCGGGGCATGACTTTCTCTACGCAAGAAAGTCATCAAAGTGCGTCCAGGGGAGCAAAGCCCCCCTTGGCATCCCCCGCGTGCTCGTAAAATAGCAGCAGGCAAATGCCCTGCATTTGCAATGCAAATAACATACGGAAATATATGATTTGGTTCTCCTTCTCATTGTGAATGTGTGCATGAAGCGGGCTGTGTAATGTCCGCTTTTGTTTCCCAGCTCTGGTGGCTGCCCGCATTGGCTCCGGCTCTATGGAATATGTCCCG
>JAEDEU010000010.1 GCA_016293155.1 Clostridiaceae bacterium
TGCATCCTTGGTAAGGATGAGGTCACCAGTTCGAATCTGGTTAGCAGCTCCAAAATCCTTCTTAGAGTTCTTTCAGTTTTAAGAAGGTCTGTGAACTCCCGGCAGCTTCGGTTGTCTGGTTTACATAGATTTTGCACCGATGAGGTGCACCGTACAAACGGCTTTTTTCAAAAGCGTTTTTACGATACTCTTTTCCGGCTCAGCCGAAAAAGACAATTTGCCTCTGTAGCTCAGTTGGTAGAGCAGGGGACTGAAAATCCCCGTGTCGGTGGTTCGATTCCGCCCGGAGGCACCAAATATGCGGATGTAGCTCATCTGGTAGAGCGCCACCTTGCCAAGGTGGAGGTAGCGAGTTCGAGCCTCGTCATCCGCTCCATATGAAACCGATTCGGATTGTCCGGGTCGGTTTTTTTCATTCTTTACATTCGAGCCAGAGTCATTTATAATATAATTGGTTTTATCGAAAAACAACGGAAGAAAGGGAAAAATTTATGAACAATACGTCCGGCATCAGCAATATCTTCCGGCTTGAAGGAAGAGTTCCGCTTGGAAAGGCAATCCCATTTGGGCTACAGCATATTCTGGCTATGTTTGTCGCGAACCTGACTCCAATCACGCTGATCGCTGCCGCGGCACAGCCGGCGCTCTCCCAGCAGGAAATCGCAATGCTGCTGCAAAACGCAATGTTTGTCGCAGGACTTGCCACACTGATCCAGTTGTATCCGATCTGGAAGATTGGCTCACGGCTCCCGATTGTCATGGGCGTCAGCTTTACCTTTGTCACGGTGCTGAGTACCGTGGCGGCCAATTACGGCTATCCCAGCGTGATTGGCGCGGTATTGATCGGCGGTATTTTTGAGGGAACGCTCGGTTTGCTGGCCAAATACTGGCGCAGGATCATCGCGCCGATTGTTGCGGCGTGCGTGGTAACTGCCATTGGCTATTCGTTGTTTACCGTTGGTGCACGCTCGTTTGGCGGCGGTTATGCAGAGGACTTCGGTTCGGCGCAGAATCTGCTGCTCGGCGGTATCACGCTTGCGGTCTGTCTGCTGTGGAATATTTTTGCAAAGGGCTATCTCAAGCAGCTGTCCGTTCTGGTTGGTCTGGTCGTCGGATACATCGTGGCGATCTTCATGGGCAAGGTGGATCTTTCCGTCATCCTGTCAGATGGTCTGATCTCACTGCCGCATTTCCTGCCGTTCAAGCCGGAATTTCATCTGGGTGCAATTTTCTCGGTGTGCATTATCTTTTTGGTATCCGCTGCGGAAACCATTGGAGATACCTCTGCGCTGGTCGCCACCGGTCTGAACCGTGAGATCGAGAGCAGGGAAATCTCCGGCTCGCTGGCCTGCGACGGCTATGCATCTGCGCTGTCCTCATTGCTGGGATGTCCGCCGGTCACCTCGTTCTCCCAGAATGTTGGACTGGTTGCAATGACGAAGGTCGTCAATCGCTTTACCATTATGACCGGCGCGGTCTGTATGCTGCTCGCAGGACTGCTTCCGCCGATCGGCAACTTCTTCGCATCTTTGCCGGAATCCGTGCTCGGCGGATGTACGATTATGATGTTCGGTACCATCCTCATTTCCGGCGTACAGATGCTGGCCAAGGCGGGATTTTCTCAGAGAAATATTGTGATCGCATCGCTGTCGCTGTCGGTTGGCATTGGTTTTACTGCGGCAAGCGAATCCGGTCTGTGGGATATTTTCCCGGATCTGATCCAGTCCGTATTCTCATCCAATGTGGTTGCGGTGGTCTTTGTTGTATCCGTCGTGCTCAATCTGATTCTTCCGAAAAATATGGAGGTTGGCGTGGAAACCGAGACAAAGACTGAGAGCGCAGGCAAGCGTTGAGTGTTTGACTGAAATTGACAGAAGGCATTTGCCCCAAACGGCGGCAGATGCCTTTTGCTTTTGCCCCAAAACATGCTATACTTAGGTGGTATCAATTTGGAGGAGGAAAACGGAATGCGCATTCTGACCGGACGGGCGGGCAGCGGCAAGACACAGCGGCTGTTTGCGGAGATGATTCAAAACAGGGAGACGCGGCATATTCTGATCGTTCCGGAGCTGTATTCCCACGAATATGAGCGAGAGCTGGCGCGGCAGACACACAATACCGGCGGGCAGTTCTGTGAGGTGCTCACCTTCCGCCGCGCGGCGCACCGCGTCTTTGCGGAAACCGGCGGGCTTGCGGATACCGTACTGTCCCAGGCGGGACGGCTGCTGGTGCTGTTTGAATCCGTCCGCCGCAGTGCGGATGCGCTGACGGTGTATCAGGATGTGGCGCGCAGACCCGAGCTGCTGCGGGAGCTGCTGTCCGTGATTGACGAGCTGAAAAGCGGCGCGGTCACAGGAGAACAGGTGCTGTCCGCCTCGGAGCAGGTGGAGGGAAGCCTCTCGGCAAAGCTGCGCGATATCGGACTGATCGACACGGTCTATGAAACGCTGACCGCACAGGAGCTGCCCGATCCGCGCGACGAGCTGACGCGGATGCTGGAAAAGCTGCCGCAGAGCACGCTGTTTGACGGCGCACAGGTGTACTTCGACAGCTTTGCAGGCTTTACGATGCAGGAGTTTGCGATCATTTCCTGCCTGCTCGGCAAAAAGGTGCCGGTCACGGTTGCGCTGACCTATGATGCGGCGGAGCCGGAGCTGTTCGGCACGGCGCAGACTACCATCCATCGCCTGCGCGCGATTGCCGGACGGAACGGCACTTCGGTGCGCATGGAGGACTGCGGCGCGTGCCGGATGGAAAAGCCCGCGGATCTGACCGCGCTGGAATCCGTCCTGCTGCGTGCGGGACAGCAGACACAGGCATCCGACCGGAGCAGCGTTTTTCTGCACGCGGCCTCTGATCTGTTTTCCGAGTGCGAGTACGCCGCGGCGCAGATTTTGAAAACCATCCGTGAAACGCGCTGCCGCTATCGGGATGTCGTGGTGACGGCGCGCAATTTTGAGGTCTATGCACCGGCACTGGAATTGGTGTTTGAGCGCTATGGCATTCCAGTATTTCTGAGTGAAAAGCATGATATCCTGCAAAAGCCGGTGCTCGCGCTGGTCGGTGCGGCGCTGCGCGCGGTCACAGGCGGCTGGCGGTATGAGGATGTGTTTACGTATTTAAAAACCGGCTTTGCCAACGTCACGCCGGAGGAGTGCGATGAGCTGGAAAATTATGCCCTGTTCTGGCGGCTGCGCGGGGAGAAGGCATGGCGTGAGCCGTGGACGCGCAATCCGGAGGGCTTCAGCGGCGTGATTACCGACCGCGGACGCGAACAGCTGGAACGATTAAACGAGCTGCGCGAGCGCGTCACACAGCCGCTGCTGGCGCTGACCGGAGAGCTGGAGCAGGCGAACACCGCAACCGAATATGCACAGGCTGTGTACAGCTTTCTGGAGCGCATCGACGCGGGCACGTGCATTGCAGCGCGTGCAGATGCGCAGGAGCAGGCGGGAAATTTGCAGACGGCAGAGGAATACCGTCAGCTCTGGGAAATCCTCGTGCAGGCGCTGGAGCAGCTTGCATGGGTGTACGGCGACGGGGAGATGGACACGGGGGTGTTTGTCACGCTGCTGCGTCTGGTGCTGTCCGAGTACGATGTGGGTACGATTCCGATCTCTATGGACCGCGTGACCTGCGGTCCGATGGAGCGCGTCTGCCGCACGGGAACGCCGCATGTGTTCGTGCTCGGCGCGAATGACGGCGTGCTGCCCTCTGCCGGCGAAAGCGGCGGCGTGCTGACCGATTCCGACCGCGAGCAGCTGCTCGCCTGCGAGATCGAGCTGACCACCGGCGAGGACCGTGCAGCACGTGAGCAGGAGCTGATCTACCGGATGCTGTCCGCGCCGTCGCAGACCATGCACCTGAGCTGGCTGTGCGGCGGCGGGGAGGGGCGACCGTCCTATCTGGTCGAGCGCATCCGCTCGTGTCTGACCGGCGTGCCGGAGACCAACGAGGCGGCGCTCATGGGCAGCTATCGTCTGGAATGTGAGCGCACGCGCAGGGAGCTTGCCAGCCTCGGCGCGGGCGGCGACCGCTCTCCGGCGGCGCAGGCGGCATATCGTGCGGGCATTGAGCACGAAACGCCCATCCGAAGCACGGTGCGCGGCCCGATCCGCGACCGCGAAATGATTTCCGCGCTGTACGGCGAACGCATTCGTCTGACCGCCTCGCGTGTGGATCAGTTTTACAGCTGTCAGTACGCATACTTTTTAAAATACGGACTGCGCGCAAAGGAGCGGCGCAGAGCAGCCTTTGACGCGCCGGAAACCGGAACCTTTCTGCACTATGTGCTGGAGCACACCATCCGCGAGATCACCGCGCGCGAGGGCGGCGCGGCAGGCTGTTCGGATCAGGACGCCTCAAAAATCGCGCACCGGTGGGTGCAGGAGTATATTGACTCCATGCTGGGCGGTCTGGAATCGCACAGCGCGCGCTTCCGGTATCTGTTCCGCCGGCTGGTGCGCCTGCTGGATGAGATGCTGCAAAACATTCTGGAGGAGCTGAGAAGCTCGGATTTTGTGCCGATTGATTTTGAGCTGGGTGTTTTCCCACGGGGCGATATTCCGCCGGTGGAGGTCGAGCTGGAAAACGGCACGCTGGAGCTTGCAGGCAAGGTGGACCGCGTGGACGGATACATTCAGGGCGACAAGCTGTATGTGCGCGTGATGGACTACAAGAGCGGCACAAAGGCGTTTGACCTCTCCGACCTGTGGTACGGGCTGAATATGCAGCTGCTCATCTATCTGTTTACCGTGCAGGACAACGGTCTGGAACGCTACCGCAGGCGCATTGCCCGGTCACTGAATGAAATTGTTCCGGCAGGAGCACTGTATATTCCGGCGCGGTCGGTCGTGCCGGATGCGGAGCGCGAGGAAACCGAGGACGGCGTGCGCGCCCTGCGCGAAAAGGCACTGCGCCGCTCCGGTCTGATTCTGAATGACCCGGATGTGCTCGAAGCGATGGAGCATGATATCGTCAAGAGCGGGCGCTTTCTGCCGCTGACCGTGCGCAAGGGCGGCACGGTATCCTCCACGGCGCTGACCAGCCTGGAGGAGATGGGAAAGCTCGCGGCGCACATCCGCAAAACACTGGAGGACATGGGACGTCAGCTGCTGGACGGCAGCACGCAGGCGAAGCCCTACCGCAAGGGACCGAAGGACACCGCCTGTACCTGGTGCCCGTACGCATCGGTATGTCAGTTTGACGCGAAGCTCGGCGACCGCGCACGCTATTTAAAGAAGCTCAGTCAGCAGGAATTCTGGGAGCAGATGGAGGGATAAGCATGGCAGTACAATGGACAGAGCAGCAGGCAGCTGCGATTGAAAACCGCGGCGGTACACTGCTGGTTTCTGCGGCGGCAGGCTCGGGCAAGACCGCCGTGCTGGTCGAGCGCATCCTGCGACGCATCACGGATCCGAATGACCCGAAAGACATCGACAGCTTTCTGATCGTGACCTTTACCAAGGCGGCGGCAGCGGAAATGCGCGGCAAGATCGCGGATCAGCTGTCCCGCCTCGCGGCGGAGCACCCGGAAAATGCACGTCTGCGCCGCCAGCTGATGCTGGTGCACCGCGCAAAAATCACGACCGTACACGCATGGTGCATGAGTCTGGTGCGCGAGCATTTCCACGAGCTGGGGCTTGCGCCGGATTTCCGCACCGCCGACCAGAGTGAGCAGGAGGCAATCCGTGCAGAGGTGCTTGAGGAGGTACTCGAAGCGCTGTACGATGCAGGCAGCGCGGAATTTGAATATCTGGCGGATGTGCTCAGCTCCGGACGCGATGACCGCCGCATGGCGCAGGTCGTGCTGGATACCTTTGAGGTATTGCAGAGCAGTGCGAATCCGCGCGCGGTACTGCGCAGCTATCGGGACAAATACGCCGCGCCGTTTGACCGCTTTGCGGACACCGACTGGGGGCGTGAGCTGTTGGCGCAGGCGGAGGATATGTGCCGCTACGGCATGGATTCGCTTGCCTGTGCGCTGGACGCGATGGCGGAGGACGAGACGGTAAACGAAAAGTACCGTCCCGCGTTTGCGCATGATGCACAGTGCGCGCAGAACCTGCTGACTTTGGTGCAGGACGGCGCGTGGGACGCGGCGGTGGAATACGCCGCAGAGATCAAACGCACGCGGATGCGTCTGGGCGCGGTGCGCGGCTATGAGGACAAGGCGTTTCTCGACCGGCTCAAGGGATTTCGGGAAACCTGGAAAAAGCTGTCCGATCAGCTCGTGCAGAGCGTGCTGTTCCTGACCGAGGAGCAGATCCGCGAGGACATCAGCCGGATGAAGCCGGCAGTCTGCGCGCTGTGTGACGCGGTACAAGCGTTTTCGGATGCGTATGACGCGGAAAAGCGGCGGCGCAATGTCGTGGATTTTTCCGATCTGGAGCATTTTGCCGTACAGCTGTTACAGGACGAGCACGGTCAGCCGACCGCACTTGCACGGGAAATGCACTTTTCCGAGATCATGGTGGACGAATATCAGGACACCAACGACGTGCAGGACGCGATTTTCCGTGCGGTATCCGATGACGAGAAAAACATCTTTATGGTCGGAGACGTGAAGCAGAGTATTTACCGCTTCCGCATGGCGGAGCCGCGCATTTTTCTCAGCCGCTACCGGAGCTATCAGGATGCGGAGCGGGTGCAGGACGATGCACCGCGGCGCATTGTGCTCTCCCAGAATTTCCGCTCGCGCCGGCAGGTGCTGGACTGCACAAACTTCCTGTTTTCCGCCGTGATGAGCGAGCGGCTGGGTGATTTGCGCTATACCGACCGCGAGGCGCTGTATCCCGGCGCGTCCTATCCGGATGTGCCGACTGCGGGCTATGATGCGGAGCTGTGCGTGCTGGAAACCGGCGGAAAGAGCGAGGATGACGAGGAATCGCCGGAAAAAATCGCCATCGAGGCGGATTACTGCGCGATGCGTGCGGCGGAGCTGCTGGAAAGCCGCTATCCGGTTTATGACCGCGCACTCGGCACAACCCGCCCGTGCACGCCGTCCGACATCGTGATTCTGCTGCGCTCAGTCAAGAACAAGGCGCCGGTGTTTCAGCGTGCGCTGGAGGCGCGCGGCGTGCCTGCGGCGGCGGAGGCATCCGACGGCATTTTGCAGACACCGGAGGTGCTCACGCTGTGCGCGTTTCTGGAGATCATCGACAATCCGCGGCAGGATGTGCCGCTGCTCGCCGTTCTGCGCTCTCCGCTGATCGGCTGGAATGAGGAGCTGCTCGCGCGGGTGCGCACGGCGGATATGGAGTCCGATTACTATACCGCGCTCTGTGCGGCGGAGCTGCCGGAAACACAGGAATTTTTACGGCTGCTTGCGCGTCTGCGCCTGCTCGCGGCGGACGTATCCGTGCAGCGGCTGCTGTGGACAATTCTGGACGAGACCAACGCGGTCGGCATTTATGGTGCGATGCCGGGCGGCGCACTGCGTCAGCGCAATCTGACCGCTCTGCTGGAGGCGGCAGGGGCATTTGAACGCAGCGGCAGCCGCGGTCTGTTCGCCTTTGTGCGCTATCTGCGTGACCTGCGCGAGCAGGGCGAGGACATCACGGCGGCCTCTGCGGGCGAGAGCGGCGGCTTTGTGCGCATCATGACCATCCATAAGTCCAAGGGTCTGGAATTTCCCATTGTCATTCTGGCGGACTGCGCAAAGCGGTTTAACATGACCGATCTGACGCAGAGCGTGCTGCTGCACCGGCAGATGGGCATCGGCATCAAGTGCTGCGATCTGGAACGCGGCGTGCGGTACAGCGGCGTGGATCACCGTGCACTTGCCTCCGTGCTGCGCCGTGAGACGGTCAGCGAGGAGCTGCGCGTGCTGTATGTCGCACTCACCCGCGCAAAGGAAAAGCTGATTATCACCTGCGCCCTGCCCAATCCGGCGCGCACGATTGCCCAGTGGTCAGCGCTTGCCCTGCGGGAGAAGCTGCCGGAATATGCGCTGGCGTCCGCAAACACGCCGGCGATGTGGCTGATCGTGCCCATGCTGCGGCACCCCGGCGCGCAGGCGCTGCGGGCGCTGTGCCCGGAGCTGCCGCCGCTGGATACACACGCGCCCGAGGGCATCACGGCACAGCTCATTCAATATACCGGCAGTGAGCCGGTTTCGACGGAATGTGCACAGTCCGAGGCGGAGCAAACGGAGCTGCCGCCCATTCCGCCGAGCTATGCATATCCCGCGCCCGGGCTGGCGGACATCCCCTCCAAGCTGACGGCGACCGCGCTGACCGGCTCGTTCCGCGCGGCAGAGGCGCAGGAGGGAACCGCGGTGCATGTGGAGCACACGCTGCGCCGTCCGTTTTTTGACCGCGATGCGCACGGGCTCACGCCGTCCGAAATCGGTACGGCACATCATATGTTTTTGCAGTTCACGGATTTTTCCGTCTGCGTGAACGGCGGCATTGAGGGCGAAATCACGCGGCTGGTGGACAATCACACGCTCACCCGGCAGCAGGGCGAGGCGCTGAAGGTGCCGCTGCTCCGCCGATTCTTCGCCTCTCCGCTGATGCGTGAGATGATGCGTGCGAAGGAGCTGCGGCGCGAGTTTAAATTCTCCGTTCTGGTGCCCGCGTGTGATTACTATCCGGAGGCGGCGGAGCATCCGGAGGAAAAGGTACTGTTACAGGGCGTTGTGGACTGCCTGTTTGAGACGGAGGACGGCATCACCGTGGTGGACTTCAAGACCGACCGCGTTTCCCGCAGCGGCGCGGCGGAGCGAGCGGAAAAATACCGCGGACAGCTGGAGGCATATGCCCGCGCCGTCCGGTTGGTGTTCGAAAAACCCGTGATCCGCTGTGTTTTGTTCTTTTTGCAGACCGGTCAGAGTGTCGAACTGCGTCCGGAAAAAAATATCGAAACTTGAGAAAAAAAGTGCTTGCATTTGTGCGCCGAGTGTGGTAGTATAAATTTACTGCTGTTAGCTTTACTAGGAAAGAGGTGAAACATCAATGAAGGAAGGAATCCATCCGAAGTACGAAAAGACCACGATTCGTTGTGCTTGCGGTGCGGTTTATGAGACTGCTTCCACCAAGCCGAACATCTCGGTAGAAGTCTGCTCCAAGTGTCACCCGTTCTTTACCGGTAAGCAGAAGCTGGTAGATACCGGCGGACGTGTTGATCGCTTCAAGAGACGCTTCAACATGGGCAAGTAATTTAGGTCTTGAAACCTGTCGCAGTTTGCGGCAGGTTTTTTGTTGTCCGTATTTTGGGAAAAAATCCAATCTGCCCTATCTTTTTGCGCGGTGTCACGATATAATGAAATCAGGAATTTTAAAACAGGAGGCACAATCATGTTAAAGGAAAAGGCAACCGAGCTGTATCACAGCGGCTACAACTGTGCGGAAACCATCGTGCGCGCGGCAAATGAGGTATACGGCCTCGGTCTGAGCGACAACGATATGAAGATGATGGCAGGCTTCGGCGCCGGTATGGGCTGCGGTCAGGTCTGCGGCGCACTCAGCGGCGCAATTGCGGCGATCAGCGCAAAGCTGGTCGAAACCAAGGCACATGAATGTCCGGATCTGGGCCCGACCTGTACCTCCATGGTGCGCGAGTTTAAGCTCCGTCTGTCGGATACCGAATGCAAGAACCTCAAGGCAAAGTATTTTAATCGTGAGAACAGATGCCTGCACACCATTCTGGACGCGTGCGATGCGCTGGAAAAGGTCATGGGCTGACCGCTTCGGGAGCAAACAAACGGACAGAGGGCACCGCGTGTGTCCTCTGTCTTTGCGTCTGCGGCTGAAATTTTAAAAATATAGCCATAATACTGGTAAATAGACAAAAAGAATGCTATAATAAATCTGTATCGACTTTTTTAGATCAACGCGAGGAGGGACGGCATGGAGGAAAAGATCGAACGCGCAGTGCTGGTCGGGCTGAATGCGGATATTTTCAGCGCGGAGGAGACCGCGAGCTGGGAAAGTCTGGACGAGCTTGCCGCACTGCTGGAGACCGCCGGAGGCGAGTGTATCTGCAAAATTTTACAGTCGCGCCCCGCGCCGGATGCCCGTACCTTTCTGGGCGAGGGCAAGTGCAAAGAGCTGTGCGAAACCGCGCAGAATTTTGATGCCGACCTGATTCTGTTCGACAACGAGCTTTCGCCGTCACAGATGCGCACGATTGAGGAGATGAGCGGGCGCACGGTGCTCGACCGCAGCGCACTGATTCTGGATATTTTTGCGCAGCGTGCACGTACCGGTGAGGGTAAACTACAGGTCGAGCTGGCGCAGTATCAGTACCTGCTGCCGCGCCTGTCCGGCATGGGACATGCACTGTCCCGTCTGGGCGGCGGCATCGGCACGCGCGGACCGGGCGAGAGCAAGCTGGAAACCGACCGGCGTCACATCCGCCGCCGCATCGACCGCCTGCGCGCCGAGCTGGAGGATGTGCGCCGTGTGCGTGCCGTCCAGCGCAGAAGACGCAAAAAGGCGGAGATGCCGCTGGTTGCCATCGTAGGCTATACCAACGCCGGAAAATCCACGCTGCTCAATACGCTGACCGGAGCGGGTATCGAGGCGAATGACCGCCTGTTTGACACGTTGGATCCGACGACGCGAAAGCTGCGCATCTCCGAAACGCAGGAGATTCTGCTCTCCGACACGGTTGGATTTATCCGCAAGCTGCCGCACCATCTGGTCAGCGCGTTCAAGGCGACGCTGGAGGAGCTGTCGTATGCCGATCTGCTCCTGCATGTGGTAGATGTTTCCGCGGAAAACTGGGAGGAGCAGGCAAAGACCGTGCAAAAGGTCATCGAGGAGCTGGGCGCCGCGCAGATTCCTCAAATTCTGGTCTGCAACAAGGCGGATCAATGCGAAAACATGGATTTGATTCCGTCCGGCGCGGAGTGCGTGAGCATCTCGGCAAAATACGGACGCGGCATGGACGAGCTGCTGGCGGCGATTGAACGCGGACTGGGACGCGGCAAGCATCATATCACCCTGCTCATTCCCTATGCCGAGGGTGCGCTCACAGAGCGTCTGTTCCGCGAGTGCAAGGTGCACCGGAGCGAGTACAACGAAACCGGCACGCTCATGGAGATCACGTGTGATGACATGATCTATGGTCAGATGAAGGCATACGAGGTGGCGCAGGATGGATGACTCGTATCTGATTCCGTATGAGGAATACGGTGAGGACCGCTTTGTGGAAAAGCGATCCAAATTCATCGGACGCATTTGGCGCGTGGAAACGCCGGAGGAGGCAGTGGAGAAGATCAATCAGACCCGCGCCATGCACCGCGACGCGACGCACAACTGCTATGCGTATATCATCCGCGAGGGCAATTACATGCGCTATTCGGACGACGGCGAGCCGCAGGGCACGGCGGGACTGCCGATTCTGGATGTGCTGCGCCGCGAGGGCATCACCAACGTGTGCTGCGTCGTGACGCGCTATTTTGGCGGCATTCTGCTCGGCACCGGAGGACTGGTGCGGGCGTACACACAGGGCGCACAGGTCGCGCTTGCGGCGGCAGGCGTGGCGAAGATGAGCCGCTATTCGGTGCTGTTGATTTCCTGCCCGTATTCGCTGTTTGAGCTGGTCAAAACCATCCTGCCCGAGCACGATGCGGCGATTGACGAGATTGACTACGGCGCGGATGTGACCATTACGATCAATATGCCGGTCGGCGGCGAGGAGGCGCTCAGCCGCGCACTCATGGATGCCACATCAGGCACGGTTTACGCCGAGCCGATTGAGGATAAATTTATGGGCAGAAAAATTCGCTGAAAATTTTTGCATAAAAAAAGAGGAAAAATCGAATCAGCTGCGTATTATTATAATGGAGAGCTTTTTGTTTCCAAAATAACGGCGAAACGGAGGGATCACGATGCGGGAGTGGATCGAACAGCAGGAGCAGCACAATCTGTGCAGCTGGGCAACGCTGTCGCAAAGCAGCAGAGGACGAGAGCAGCCGCTGGAGCCGTGTGCACTGCGCACCTGCTTTCAGCGCGACCGCGACCGCATTCTGCACTGTAAATCCTTCCGTCGTCTGGGCAATAAAACGCAGGTGTTCATCTCGCCGGAGGGCGACCACTACCGCGCACGCTTGACGCACACGCTGGAGGTTGCGCAGATTGCGCGCACCATCGCGCGGGCACTGCGTCTGAATGAGGATCTGACCGAGGCGATTGCCTTGGGGCATGATCTGGGACACACGCCGTTTGGTCATGTGGGCGAGAAAGTGCTGGATGCGCTGTGCGGTTTTCGCCACAATGAGCAGAGCCTGCGCATTGTCGAGCGGCTGGAGCGCAACGGCGCAGGTCTGAACCTCACCTGGGAGGTGCGCGACGGCATCGTGTGCCATACCGGCAGCCGGAAGGCACAGACGCCGGAGGGGCGCATCGTGCATTTTGCCGACCGCATCGCCTATGTCAACCACGATATTGATGATGCCATCCGCGCGGGGCTGATTAATCAGAACGATCTGCCGCAGGACTGCATCCGGCTGCTGGGCGGCACGCACGGCGAGCGCATTGACGTGATGATTGCGGATATGGTGGATTACGGCAGGCAGTACCGGGCAATCGGCATGAATGACGACATCCACGAGGCGATGATGGCGCTGCGGGCATTCCTGTTCCGCACGGTCTATCCGCGTGCGCTGGATGAAAAGGACACACAGAAGGTCGGCGCGGTGCTCTCGGCGCTGTACCATTATTTTAACCGGCATATTGACGAGCTGCCGGAGTATTATAAAAAGCATATCCGAACAGAGTCGGAGGAGGCTCAGAAACAGAGCGAGGCGCGCGCGGTCTGCGACTATATCGCAGGCATGACCGACCGCTTTGCGATTTCCACCTATTCCGAGCTGTTTGTGCCAAAATGCTGGAATATCAAATAACCGGAAGGAAAGGAGGGGTGATATGGCGATCGACCAGCGTTTTCTGGACGAGTTGACCGCACGATGCGACATTGTCGATGTGGTTTCCCGCTATGTCGCCCTGAAAAAGAGCGGAAGCAACTATTTCGGTCTGTGCCCGTTCCACAACGAAAAAACCGCCTCGTTTTCGGTTGCGCCGGATAAGCAGATTTTTCACTGCTTCGGCTGCGGCGCAGGCGGAGGCGTGATTTCGTTTATTATGAAAATCGAGGGTCTGGAATTTCAGGATGCGGTACGGCATCTTGCCCGGCAGCAGGGCATGGAGGTTCCAGAGACTGGCGTGTCCCGTGAGGACCGCAAAAACCGTGACCGCCTGCTGGCGCTGATGAAGGACGCAGGACGGTTCTATTATGCACAGCTGCACCATCCGCAGAATGCGGCGGCGCTTCAGTATTTCGTGCGCCGCGGGCTGAGCGGAAAGACGATGAACCGCTTCGGTCTGGGCTATGCGCCGGATTCCTTCCATGCGCTCATGGATGCGATGCAGGCGAAGGGCTACACCAAGGCGGAGCTGGATGCGGCGGGGCTGATCGGGCGCAGCAAGCAGGGAACGTATTATGACAAGTTCCGCAACCGCGTGATGTTTCCGATCATCGACATTCGGGGCGATGTGATCGCCTTCGGCGGGCGCGTCATGGACGACAGCACGCCGAAGTATCTGAACTCCCCCGAAACCTATATTTTTGGCAAGAGCCGCAACCTGTTTGCGATGAACCTTGCAAAGAAAACGAAAAACGACTATTTCCTGCTGGCGGAAGGCTACATGGACGTCATCGCCCTGCATCAGGCGGGCTTTGACAGCGCGGTTGCCTCGCTGGGCACGGCGCTGACCGAGGAGCAGGCGCGGCTGATGTCGCGCTATACCAATGAGGTGGTCATCTGCTATGATGCCGATAACGCCGGACAGAAGGCGGCACAGCGCGCGATTGACATTCTGAACCGCGCGGGGCTGCGCGTCAAGGTGCTGCGCATTCCGGGTGCAAAGGATCCGGATGAATTCATCAAGGCGAAGGGACCGGAGGCGTTTCGCAAGCTGATTGAGCGGTCGGAAAACCACATCGAATACCGATTGCAGCGCATCCGAGACCGCTATGACATGACCGAGGATGAGCAGCGCATCGGCTATCTGAATGAGGCGGCGGAGGAGCTTGCCGCACTGGATAACGAGATTGAGCGCGAGGTGTATACGGGGCGCGTGGCAAAGGATGCCGGCGTTTCGGTCGATTCGCTGAAAATTCAGGTGGAAAAGGCGCTGAACCAGCGGCGGCGAAGGCAGAAAACCCGGCAGCGGCGCGAGGTGCGTGCGCCGGCGCAGCATGCACAGCCGAACAGCCGCGAGATGAGATATGAAAATGTTCCGGCGGCGCGGGCAGAGGAAGGCATGATTTCGCTGATTCTGGCAGATAATACATTGCTGGGAACGATCCGCGCACAGATTACGCCGGAGGATTTTACTTCACCCGATCTGCGGAGCATTTTTGAAGAAATGTGCCGCATGGAGGATGAGGAGCATCCGATTACGGTCACTGCCTTTGAGGGGCGGATTGCACCGGAGCAAATGGATCTGCTCACCCGCGCAGTTCAGCGCTGTTATGTTTCGCGCGACCGCCGTGGGCAGGCGATGGAGGATTATTTGCAGATCATGCGCAAGACCCGGCTGAGCCGTCGGACGGCAGAGGGGCAGGACCCGATGCTGGAGCTTGCAGGATTGATGAAAAAGAAAAAAAGATATCAGGGACCGCAGGGATAACCTGCCGGGTCTGATACATAGATTACCGCGTACGAGGTATGGAGGGAACGACAAAATGGCAGAGCAGAAGGATCGCAAGCAGGCGCTTGCTGCAATTTTGGCAGAGGGCAAAAAGAAAGGAAAGCTGAGCATTCGTGAGCTTTCGGATATGCTGGAGGGTCTTGACCTGACAAGCGATCAGATTGACAAGCTTTGTGACAAATTAACCGGTATGGGCGTTGAAATTGAGGGCATCGAGCTGGTGCTCCGCAGCGAAGAGGAGGAGGATTTTTCTCCGGAGGTGGAAGCGGACGATACACCGACAGAGGTGGAGGATACCGATACGCTGGCAGAGGGTCTGGCCGTGGACGATCCGGTACGCATGTACCTCAAGGAGATCGGCAAAGTAGATCTGCTGAGCGCAGAGGAGGAATATACGCTGGCACAGCGCATGGCGGAGGGCGATGAGTATGCGCGCAACCGCCTGGTAGAGGCAAACCTCCGACTGGTTGTTTCGATTGCAAAGAAATATTCCGGCCGCGGTATGCTGTTCCTGGATCTGATTCAGGAGGGCAACATCGGTCTGATGAAGGCGGTCGAGAAGTTCGACTGCACCAAGGGCTTTAAATTCTCGACCTATGCAACGTGGTGGATCCGTCAGGCAATTACCCGTGCGCTGGCGGATCAGGCTCGCACGATCCGTATTCCGGTGCACATGGTGGAGAATATCAACAAGGTTATCCGTGCGTCCCGTCAGCTGCTTCAGGAGCTGGGACATGAGCCGCAGCCGGAGGACATCGCAGAGCGTCTGGAGATGGAGCCGGACCGCGTGCGCGAAATTTTGAAGATTGCGCAGGAGCCGGTATCTCTGGAAACGCCGATCGGCGAGGAGGAGGACAGCCATCTGGGCGACTTCATCCAGGACGAGGACGCTCCGGAGCCGGCAGAGGCGGTTTCGTCCATGCTGCTGCGCGAGCAGCTGCTGGAGGTGCTCGGCACGCTGACCGAGCGAGAGGAAAAGGTACTGCGTCTGCGCTTCGGCTTTGACGATGGACGTCCGCGCACGCTGGAAGAGGTCGGCGGCATCTTCGGCGTCACCCGTGAGCGCGTGCGCCAGATTGAGGCGAAAGCACTGCGCAAGCTGCGCCATCCGAGCCGCGCGAAAAAGCTGGCAGACCCGCAGGGACTGTAACCGGCAGCAGGGGGAAATTCCGTGCGCGCGGCAGAAAACGGACAGAGATAGGAATGAACGATCCCGCGATGGAGGATAAAGAATGACACAGGCAATGGAGGCACAAAAGCAGGCAATTAAAAATTTGCTGGAACTGGGCAAGAAACAGGGAAAGCTGACACTCAAGCAGATGGCAGATGCACTGTCGGAGATTGATCTGGACTCCGATCAGCTGGATCGTCTGTATGAAACGCTGGAAAAGCTGGGCGTCGAGATTCAGGGCGCGGATACCGCGCTGGTTGCGCACGCCGAGGAGGAGTTTCCTGAGCACCCTGCGCCGCAGGATGTGCAGGAGGAGGAGCAGGTCGATCCGGATGTGCTGGCAGAGGGCTTTGCAATCGACGATCCGGTGCGCATGTACCTCAAGGAAATCGGCAAGGTCAGCCTGCTCAGCCCGGATGAGGAGGTCGAGCTGGCAGAGCGCATGGCAAACGGCGATGAGGCTGCAAAGAAGCGCCTTGCGGAGGCAAACCTCCGTCTGGTCGTTTCGATTGCGAAGCGCTATGTCGGCCGCGGCATGCTGTTTTTGGATCTGATCCAGGAGGGCAATCTGGGACTGATTAAGGCGGTTGAAAAGTTTGACTGCACCAAGGGCTTTAAATTCTCCACCTATGCAACGTGGTGGATTCGTCAGGCGATCACCCGCGCCATTGCGGATCAGGCACGTACCATCCGCATTCCGGTGCACATGGTGGAGACCATCAATAAGGTCATCCGCGTCTCCCGCCAGCTGCTACAGGAGCTCGGACACGACCCTCAGCCGGAGGACATCGCCAAGGAGATGAACATGCCGGTCGAGCGTGTACGTGAGATCTTGAAGATTGCACAGGAGCCGGTCTCTCTGGAAACGCCGATCGGCGAGGAGGAGGACAGCCATCTGGGCGACTTTATTCCGGATGACGATGCGCTGGAGCCGGCAGAGGCGGCATCCTTCATGCTGCTGCGCGAGCAGCTGGATGAGGTGCTGAGCACGCTGACCGACCGCGAGGAAAAGGTGCTGCGTCTGCGCTTCGGTCTGATCGACGGCAAGACGCGCACACTTGAGGAGGTCGGCAGGGAATTTCAGGTTACGCGTGAGCGCATCCGCCAGATCGAGGCAAAGGCGCTGCGCAAGCTGCGTCATCCGAGCCGCTCCAAAAAGCTGAAGGACTTTTTAAACTGATCTGCAACGGGGCAGAGATACCGCAGGTATCTCTGCATTTTCACATCTTTATGACGGGAGGAAATATGGGCATATACATAGCATATGGGAGTAACAGCAATCTGACACAGCTGCAGCGCCGCTGCCCGGATGCCAGAAGGCTGGGAACTGCCGTGCTGGAGGGCTATAAGCTGACCTTTAAGGGGGACTCCGGCGAGTACTATGCAACCATTGAACCAAGTGAGGATTCCGAGGTTCCGGTCGTCGTCTGGGAGCTGAGCGAACAGGACGAGGAGGAGCTGGACGAATATGAGGATTATCCTCTGATGTATGAAAAAAAATATCTGACCATCACACTCAACGGTAAGCCATATGAAGCGATGACCTATGTGATGTACGATTATCTGATGTACGGAGAGCCGCAGGAGGGCTACTGCGCCGAGATCGCCGAGGGCTATCGGCAGAACGGCTTTGATCTTGCCGTCCTTCAGCGCGCCGTAGAGGAATGTATGGGCTAAAGGAGAATAGGGATATGGCCAGACGAGACAAACACAATTATTATTTGGATATGGCACAGGTCGCGCTGGAGCGCAGCACCTGCCTGCGCCGCAATTTCGGCGCGGTCATTGTCAATCATGATATGATTATTTCCACCGGCTACAACGGCGCACCGCGCGGTCGGGAAAACTGCATTGATATGGGCTACTGCATCCGCGATGCGCGTAATATTCCGCGCGGCACGCAGTATGAGTTCTGCCGCTCGGTGCACGCGGAGGCAAATGCTATTATTTCCGCTTCGCGCGAGGAGATGATCGGCGCAACGCTGTACCTCGCGGGGCGCGACGCCAAGACCGGAGAAATGATGACGGATGCAAACTCCTGCACGATGTGCAAGCGTCTGATTATCAACGCCGGCATTGAGCGGGTAATCATCCGCCGTGAAAACGATAACTTTGATATCATTGATGTACAGGAGTGGGTGGACAACGACGACCTCCTGAACGGAGAGAGTGGATATTAAGCCGCTCCTGTCAATTCAGAGATAAAAAAGCAAAGCCCCGCGGATGCGGGGCTTTGTCATAGGCATGGATGAGACTTACAGGATATATTCCTTCGGCGGATTGCCGGAGAAATCCGAAATCACTGCACGTGCATCCGCGAGATAGAATACGGTAAAGATCGGATTGTCTGCGGTCTGGTACTGGCTCTTGACGATCGGGTTGTTCATACAGCCCTCTTTGACCGCCATGTTGTTTTCAAAGACAGCTCGTCCGCTCAGACGGATCCAGGCATAGGACGGAGAGGAAATCGACACCTCGATGTAAGGATTTGCCTGCATATCCTTGTATACGTCCTTCTGATTGTTGGTACAGAACCAGAGCTTGCCGTCCTGCTCGAAGCAGAACATGAACGGGCGGCATTTTGCCTTTCCGTCACGACCGACGGTTGCCAGATACTGCACCGGATTTTCCTGTAGAAATGCGATTACTTCATTCATCATAAATACCTCCTGATCTTGCTGCGGGTTGACGTTTACTTTCCGTGAGCCTATAATAAATCCATACGGAAGAATTGTAAAGTAAGCACTTTTTTGTGCCGTAGTTACCAAAAGGATACGATTGAGGAGGAACTGCGATGGCGGAAAAAACGCTGCCGGCGTGTCCGGTGGAGACCACGCTGATGCTGATCGGAGACAAGTGGAAGGTGCTGATTCTGCGCGATCTGATGGACGGCAAAAAACGCTTCGGCGAGCTGAAAAAATCCATCGGCACCGTCAGCCAGAAGGTGCTGACCGCACAGCTGCGCGCGATGGAGGCAAGCGGACTGGTCAGCCGGACGGTCTACGCCGAGGTGCCGCCGCGCGTGGAATATGAGCTGACCGAAACCGGATACAGTTTGAATCCAGTGCTGGAGGCGCTGCGCGACTGGGGCACGGAATATCAGCAAAAACAATAAAAAAACAAGGGACAGGATACTTCCTGTCCCTTGCGGCTTGTTCGGATGATTTTACTTGGTTGTCAGCGTGCCGTTTGCCTGAGCGGTCAGATAGGCGTTGATAAAGCCGTCCAGATCGCCGTCCATGACAGCGTCGATGTTGCTGTTCTCGAAGGCGGTGCGGGTATCCTTGGCAAGGGTGTACGGCATGAAGACGTAGGAGCGGATCTGGCTGCCCCATTCGATCTTCTTCTGGTCGCCCTTGATGTCCTCGATCTTGTCCAGGTGCTCGCGCTCCTTGATTTCAACCAGCTTCGCCTTCAGCATCTTCATACAGTTGTCCTTGTTCTGGAACTGGCTGCGCTCGGTCTGGCAGGAGACAACGATGCCGGTCGGCAGATGGGTCAGACGAACCGCAGACGAGGTCTTGTTGATGTGCTGACCGCCTGCGCCGGACGAACGGAATACATCCATTTTGATTTCCTCCGGACGGATCTCAACCGTGGTGTCGTCGTCGATTTCCGGCATGACCTCGACTGCGGAGAACGAGGTGTGACGGCGTCCGGACGAGTCGAACGGGGAGACGCGCACCAGACGGTGTACGCCGGATTCGCTCTTGAGGAAGCCGTAGGCGTTCTCGCCCTCGATCAGGATGGAGGCGGATTTCAGACCGGCATCCTCGCCCTCCAGATAGTCCAGAATGGTGTAGGTGAAGCCGTGGCGCTCCGACCAGCGGGTGTACATGCGGTACAGCATTTCGCACCAGTCCTGCGCCTCGGTGCCGCCGGCACCCGCGTGGAAGGACAGAATTGCATTGTTGCGGTCGTACTCGCCGGTCAGCAGGGTGGCGAGCTTGCGGCTGTCCAGCTCCTCCGAGAATGCGGCAAAGCCGGTCTCCAGCTCCTCCAGCATGGAGTCGTCCTCCATCTCGAGCGCCAGCTCACACAGCGTGAGCAGATCCTCATACTGCGTGGTCAGGTTCGCAAAGCCCTCGACCTTGTCCTTGAGCGCCTTGGTGCGCTGCAATACCTTTTGGGATTTCTCCATGTCATCCCAGAAGCCCGGCTCGCTGGCACGGTTCTCCAGCTCCTCGATTTCCTCCTTGGAACGCTCCAGATCATAGGCTGCGCCGAGCTTATCCAGCTCCGGCTTGAGATTGTTTAATTTCTGCTTATATTCTTCAAATTCGATCAAAGCTGATAACTCCTTTGTTTCAGTGTGGTTTTCCAAAACGATGCACTTATCTAATAGTATATAAAATCCGCGGGTGGAAGTAAAGCAGTTTTTTTGCACAAATGGGAAAAATGATAGGAATTTACAAAAAATACGTTTATATCAACAGACAAACGTGATATAATGCAAGAGATACTAGAAAATAGGGAGAAAATTCCCTGTTACATGAGAGGAATGCAACGAATGGCTCGTTTTTTAGAGAAAATTTTTGGCACCTACAGCTCGCGTGAGCTGAAAAAGCTGAATCCGATCGTAGACAGCATCCTTGCGCTTGAGGATGAGTATAAGGCGCTGACGGATGCACAGCTGCGCGCAAAGACCGCAGAGTTTAAAAAGAGATATGCAGAGGGCGAATCGCTGGATGATCTGCTGCCGGAGGCGTTTGCGACTGTGCGCGAGGCATCCGATCGTGTGCTCGGTATGCGTCACTACCGCGTACAGCTGATCGGCGGCATCGTCCTGCATCAGGGGCGCATCGCCGAGATGAGAACCGGTGAGGGCAAGACGCTGGTGGCAACCACGGCAGTTTATCTGAATGCGCTGACCGGCAAGGGCGTGCATGTCGTCACGGTCAACGATTATCTGGCAAAGCGCGACAGCGAATGGATGGGCAAGGTCTACCGTTTCCTCGGTCTGACCGTCGGTCTGGTCATTCATGACATCCAGCCGCAGGACCGCCGCGCAATGTATGAGGCGGACATTACCTACGGCACGAACAACGAGTTCGGTTTTGACTATCTGCGTGACAACATGGCGATTTATAAAAACCGCATGGTACAGCGCGGTCATGCGTTTGCCGTCGTGGACGAGGTGGACTCCATCCTCATCGACGAGGCGCGTACTCCGCTGATTATCTCCGGTCAGGGCGATAAGTCCACCGATCTCTACCGCCAGGCAGATCTGTTTGTCAGCCGCCTCAAGAGCTTCCGCATCAAGGAAACCGACTCCAAGCTGGATGTTGAAACCGAGGGCGAGCGCGTGCGTCGGCTGGTAGAACAGCAGGGCATGAAGGCGCTGAGCGAGGAGGACCGTCAGATTCTGGCACAGCTGGAAGCGGACTATATCGTAGACGAAAAGGCAAAGACTGCAATGCTCACCCCGAAGGGACAGAAGCGGGCGGAGCAGGCGTTTAACATCGCAAACCTTTCCGATCCGGAGAATACAACGCTGGCGCATCATATCAATCAGGCAATCAAGGCGCACGGCGTCATGCACCGCGATGTTGAGTATGTCATCCGCGACGGACAGATCGTCATCGTAGACGAATTTACCGGACGACTGATGTTCGGCCGCCGCTACTCGGACGGCCTGCATCAGGCGATCGAGGCGAAGGAGCACGTTACCGTCCAGCGCGAAAACAAGACGCTGGCAACCATTACCTTCCAGAACTACTTCCGCCTGTACGGAAAGCTGTCCGGCATGACCGGTACCGCGCTGACCGAGGAGGAGGAGTTCCGCGAGATCTACAAGCTGGATGTCATTGAAATTCCGACCAACCGTCCGCTGGCACGTGTGGACAATCCGGACTGTGTATACCGCAGCCAGAACGGCAAGTTCAATGCGGCTGTGCGCAAGATCAAGGAGTGCTATGAGAAGAAGCAGCCGATTCTGGTCGGCACGGTTTCCATTGACAAGAGTGAGCAGCTCTCCGCGATGCTCAAGCGCGAGGGCATCCCGCACACCGTGCTGAATGCAAAATATCACGAGCAGGAGGCGCAGATTGTCGCACAGGCAGGCAAGCTGGGTGCAGTTACGATTGCAACCAACATGGCAGGACGCGGTACGGATATCGTGCTGGGCGGCAATGCGGAGTTCATGGCAAAGGATGCACTGCGCAAGGCGGGCTTTGAGGACTCCGTTATCAGCGAGGCAACCGGACACGCGGAAACGGACGACGAGATGGTGCTGAACGCGCGTGCAGAGTACGAGCGTCACTATCAGCTCTTCAAGGCGCAGACCGACGAGGAGGGCGAGCGCGTGCGCGCCGTCGGCGGCCTGTGCATTCTGGGCACCGAGCGCCACGAGTCCCGCCGCATCGACAACCAGCTGCGCGGCCGTGCGGGCCGTCAGGGCGATCCGGGCGAGTCCAATTTCTACATCTCCATGGAGGACGATCTGATGCGCCTGTTCGGTGCGGAGCGCATTATGGGTATGCTGGATAAGTTCGGCATGGATGACGACACGCCGATTGACCAGAAGATGCTGAGCGGCGCCATCGAGAACGCACAGCGCAAGGTCGAGTCGCGCAACTTCGGTATCCGTAAAAACGTCTTACAATATGATGATGTCATGAACAGCCAGCGTGAGGTCATTTATAAGCAGAGAAATCAGGTGCTGGAGGGGCAGGACATCAGTCAGAACATCCTCAGCATGATTGACAATACCATCGACCGCGCGGTTATGCGCGTGATGGGCGAGCACCAGTATTGTGAGGCGGAGCACGTCGAGGCGGTCAAGAAGCAGTTCCTCGGACTATTCCTCATGCCGGAGGATCTGCTGTTCAGCCGCGAGGAGCTGGAGGAGCTGTCGCAGGATGCCCTCAAAAATATGGTGCGTGACCGTGCGCACGAGGTCTATGCGGCGCGCGAGGCGGAGTATACCTCCAAGGTCATGCGTGAGCTGGAGCGCGTAGTGCTGCTCAAGAATGTTGACTCCAAGTGGATGGATCACATCGACGCGATGACCGAGCTGCGAAACGGCATTGGTCTGCGTGCACTGGGTCAGCATGATCCGGTGGTCGAGTACAAGCGCGAGGGCTATGATATGTTCGAGGAAATGGTTGCTGCCATTCAGGAGGACACTGTTCGCATGATGTTCCTGGCGCGTGTGCGCACGCAGGAGGAGCCGAAGCGTGAGCAGGTTGCAAAGGAAACCGCGACCTCGGGCGATCAGACTGTACAGAAGCAGCCGCGCCGCGTCACCAAAAAGGTCGGACGCAACGATCCGTGCCCGTGCGGAAGCGGCAAGAAATATAAAAAGTGCTGCGGCAGAAACGAGTAATCCGGTGCACACGAGAGAGTGAGACAAAAAGCAATGAAACGCATTTATCCCTGGCTGGTTGTGCTGGCGGGCATTGCGGGAGCAATCCTGCGCGGCACACAGCTTTGTTACGGCTATGAGAAAAGCGGACTGCCGAAGGACGGATATCTGGCGCTGCCCGTGCTGACCGCCGTGGTTCTGATTGGATGCGTGATTTTATCACGATTCTATCGGAACGCCCGGCCGTTTGAAACGACATTTTATGCGCCGGCTCCCCAGCGCGCCGCCGGAATCCTGATTGGTGTGCTGACGGCGGCGGTCGGTCTGGGAGGCATCTTATCCGTGCCCGAACAGCTGGAGGAAGAGATTTCTGAATTTTATGAGGTGATACAGCCGGGCTCGCTGATTGTCGCCGCTACTTATGCGCAGTGGATTCTGTGTGTGCTGACCGGCATTTCCATTGCTGCGATTGCCGCCGGACAGAACGGCGTACAGCGCGGCAAAGTGTATGCCACCTGCACCGTGGTACCGATGTTCTGGGCGGGTGTGACAATGGTCATGATCTACCATGCCAACAGCGGCAATCCGGTGCAGACCGCATTTGTTTACGAGCTGCTGCTGTGCGCGGCAGTCATGGCTGCCTTTTATGGCATTGCAGGATTTTTCTACTCGGACGGGTCGGCGGCACGCTTTATGATGTACGGCGGCGCCGCGGTGTATCTCGGACTGACCGCCGTCGGCGGTCGGATTGATGCATGGCTGTTCGGTGCGGGGAATGTGGAGATCACGGCGATGTGGCAGCAGGCGGCACTGGGGCTGTGCGCGCTGTTTGTGCTGCCGCTGCTGTTTTCCGTGCCGTCTCGGCTGGGCGGACAGGAGGAATGACAGATGGAACAAAAACAGTATGAATGCCCGAAATGCGGATGCAGACAGTATACCGCAGACCAGATGCAGGCGACCGGCGGAAATTTTGCAAAGATTTTCGATATCCAAAACAAAAAATTCACAATGATTAGCTGCAACCGCTGCGGCTACACCGAGTTCTACCGCAAGGCGAATTCGGATGGATGGGATATTTTGGATTTTCTCATGGGCGGCTGATCTGTTCAGACAAAGCAAAAGCAGGTTCGGATTTCCGAACCTGCTGATTTTTTATGTAGAAATCGGTTACAGGGCAAACAGCCGTCTGCACAGCGCAAGCTCCTCCTCGGAGGGGCGGCTGGTGTCAAACACAATTCTGCCGGGCTCTGCGGACGGATTGACCAGCTCCCATTTTTCCAGCTGGCGCTTGAGCTGGCGGGCAGTGCCTGCGCCGCCGTCGAAAAACTGGACATGATCGCCCAAAATATCGCGCAGCGCTTTCTTGGCAAACGGGAAGTGTGTGCAGCCCAACACGACGGAATCCACCGGATGCTCGATGAAATCCGCGAGCAGACCGCGGAGATAATCGTACATTTCCGGGCTTTCCAGCTCTCCCAGCTCGATCAGCTCGACCAGTCTGGGACAGGGCAGAATAAAGGTCTGCGCGCGGTCCTCATAGTGGTGCATCAGATCGTTGAACTTTTTCAGCTTGAGCGTTGCCGGTGTTGCCATTACGAGCACACGCGAGTGCTCATGCGACATTGCGGCGGGCTTGAGCGCCGGTTCAATGCCGATGATCGGAAGATGAGTGTATTCTTCGCGCAGGATTTCCGCAGCGGCACTGGTGGCGGTATTGCACGCAATGACCACTGCCTTCGCGCCGCCCTCGATCATGCGGCGGATGCTGCGGCAGGTGAGACTGCGGATTTCTTCGATGGATTTGGTTCCATAAGGTGCGTTGGCTGAATCTCCAAAGTACCAGAAATTTTCGCGGGGCAGCACTGCGGCGAGCTCCTTGAGCACGCTGATGCCGCCGACACCGGAATCAAACACCGCTACCGGTGCGGTCAGGTCTGTTCTGTTCATGATATTCTCCCTCGATTCCGCTTTGCTTGTAACAGTTGTAAAGCAGTTTCTATCTGTTAAAATACCATATTTCGTGTGGATTTTCAACCGATCTCGCGCAGAAAATCCGCAAGCTGTTCTTCTGTGAACACACGGATGCCATGAGCGGACAGCAGCTGCGCCGTCACGCCGTCGCCTTCGGTGAGCGTTCCGGAAAAGGTGCCGTCATAAATCGCACCGCGTCCGCAGGAGGGACTGCGCGCCTTGAGTATGGCATACCGGCAGTCAACTAGCTGTGCAAGCGCCAGTGTTTCGCGTGCGCCGCGCGCATAAGGCTCCGTGACATCCGCGCCGTCGCGGGTCATCACACGTGCGCCACAGCGCTCAGCCGGCGTGCGGGGCGTGGGCAGTCCGCCCAGAATTTCCGGACAGACGGGAATCAGATGATGGGTGTACAGCAGCTTGGCAACCGTTGGGTGCAGCTCGCCCTTGCCGCTGTAGCGGCAGTGCACGCCGAGCAGACAGGCAGACACTAAAATGTTCATAAAATACCTCAATTCAAACCGGTTTCCCGGGCATAATAAAAGAGATACTGCTGTAAAATACCGCCATACGGGCAGGCGAGCCAGCGGTCAAATTCCGCCGGGTGGAAGGCGGCGATTTTCTTGATCCAGGTATCCACCGGAAAGGCATCCAGCTTGTGCAGACCGAACAGCAGGAAGCAGTCTGCTACCTTGCGCCCGACGCCGCGCAGCTTCATGATTTCACGGCGGGCGGCATCCGAGTCCAGCTGCTCCAGTGCGTCCAGATTGATTTCACCGGCGCAGACCGCCTGTGCGGCATGATGCACATAGGGCGCGCGGTAGCCCGCACGAAGCGGCGCAAGCTCGTCCGGATTCCGCGCGGCGATGCGCTCCGGTGTCGGAAAGGCATAATAGGTGCGATCCTCCCACTGGATCGGTTCTCCGAACAGGGTGCAGAAGCGGTCTGTGATGGCGCGGATGCGCGGGATGTTGTTGCACTGCGAAAACAGAAACACACACAGCGCTTCCCACGCGTCCTGATGCAGAATACGCAGACCGGTGCCGAACTTTACTGCGCTGCACACAAACGGGTCATCCGGAAACTGCGCACAGACGGCGGTATAATCCGTCTGTGTATCGAAATAGGAACGCCACATCGGCTCCGTGCCCTCCAACGTGTGGAGGAGCAGTCTGCCGCCGTCATCGCGCACACGGGCAGGAATGCCGCGGACAATGCCGCTCCAGCTCCCGTCCTCCTGCGGCTCCCAACGGAAGCACTGTCCGCAGGAAAAGGTATGATGTGCCGAAAAGGAATCCCGCTCCGGCAGATGGAATGTGGTATAAGAGATGGAATGATACATTTTTGGTAAAACCTCAGAACTTGTCAAAGATGTTTTAATGATTTTCTACAAAAAAACCTTGAATTTGCGCAAGGATTTGGTATAATATACCTAGGGCGTATCAATCTCACAGAGATTGCATTCATGCGCTGACAATATACAGCCATTATGGACGAACGGAGCGATTAAAAGATGGCAAGCATTATTGTACGCATTGACTCAATGAAACTGGATCATATCAATGACGGGATGGAAACCCGCATTGTCCAGCATATTGAACGGGAAACCGCACAAAAGATCATCGGTGACGGTTATGATTACATGGGGCGTACCGATCTGGGCATTTTTTTTAAAACAGAGGATCCGGTCGCGCAGATTCCCGAGCTGATTGATATTCTGGAATCCGGTCAGTTTGACGGCAATTCGCTAAAAGGTTGCTTTAAGGTACTGGTATCGTCTGACCGGGCGCCGACTGATTACCGGCAGGTGTATCCGGAGAGAAACCGCGGAGCCAAGGCAGACTTCTGGAAGAGCATGTTCAAAAACAAATAAGGTTCCGGTTTGATTGTAACCGCTGCGGAGCGAGTGCGCAAGTGCATTCGCTTCGATTTTTTTGGTGCTATTTTACCTCATGGACAATAAATTACAATAGGAACGGAAAACAGGAGGTGAAAAAGACGAAAAGTCCTGTTATACTAATATCAGCGGGGACGCGCGATGGGGAACGGAGCCGTCAGACCGCACAGAGTGAGCTGTATGCACGCTGTCTTGCCGCCTGCGGTGCTGTCGGCGTGCTGGACGGCGGACACGGAGACATTTGCCCGCAGCGATTTGACGGTCTGCTGCTTTCCGGCGGCGGAGATATTGCGCCGGAATCCTGCGGAATCCGCGTCAGTGAACGGCTGAGCGGAGTGGACCGCGCACGCGATGAGCGGGAGTTTGCCCTGCTCAAGGGCTTCTGCGCTGCGCAAAAGCCGGTACTCGGAATCTGTCGCGGCATTCAAGTGATCGGTGCGGCATTCGGCGGCACACTGTTTGCCGATTTGCCGACCGCCGAGCTGCATCGAGATGCGGTGCACCGGGTGATTACGGCGGAGGGCAGCAGCCTGCGCGCGCTGCTCGGAGCACATTTTTTGGTAAACAGCTATCATCATCAGGCGATCCGCACGCTCGGCGCCGGTCTGCGGGTGACCGCGGTCAGCGCCGCGGACGGCGTGATTGAGGGCGTTGAGCACGAAACACTGCCGGTGTGGGCGGTGCAATGGCATATGGAGCGCATGATGCAGGGCATCTGCGCGGATACAGAGACAGAAATGCGGCCGCTGATGGAACGGTTTGTCCGGCAGGCGGCAGAAGGGATGTGAAATCATGGCTGGACAGCTGCGTGTGATTAATTTAGAGGACGCTATGCCGACGGTAAAGGAGGCGGTGAGCCGCCTTCAGCTGGAAATTAAGCTGGCAAAATCGCAGGGCGTATCCGTACTCAAGGTAATCCACGGCTTCGGATCCACCGGCAGGGGCGGAAAAATCCGCCCGGCGGTGCATCGGGAGCTGGAGAAGTACCGGAGCAAGGGCTGGATTGAAGCCTATATTCCGGGCGAAAAGCTGTCCATCTTTGATGAGAATACGCGGTGGGCGATCCACTGCTGTCCCGCCTTCCGAAAGGATCGGGACATCGACCGCTGGAACAGCGGTATCACAGTCATTGTTTTGCAGAAGAAAGGAAGTCGAACGATATGATTCGCAGAGCAAACGAACAGAGAGTAGAGAAAAAGGAGCACCTGCGCGGCGGCGAGGGCTATGTGACGCTTCAGCATCTGCTGGAGCCGGGCGAGAGCTGCGGCAAATGCAAGATGATTGCGCGCATTACCATTGAGCCGGGCAACACCATCGGAGACCACGCGCACAATCCGGATGCGGAGCTGTGCTATCTGCTGGAGGGTGAGCTGACCATTACGGACGGCGGCGAGGAGCACGTCATGCATCCGGGCGACGCATGGATCTGCGGCGAGGGCAACCGTCACTGCACGATGAACAAGTCGGACGCACCGGCGGTCTTTTTGGGCATCGTCATCGAATAAACATTCAGGAACACTGATTGCCTTTGTGGTAAGAAAAATGGAAAAGAGGACGTATCCATGCGGGTACGTCCTCTTTGTTATGCATTGGTTTATGGCTC
>JAEDEU010000093.1 GCA_016293155.1 Clostridiaceae bacterium
ATCAGCATACCGGAAAGCAGTTTTACCTGATTTTTTAACAGTTCCTGTTCAGACAGCGTTCTTTTTTTCACAAAAATGCCCCCTTGACTGCCTGCCTCCGATGTTCGGCGGCGGCTCTGCGTATCATTCTCATTTTGTCCTCAGAGAGTATAGCGCGAACCGCCGCCCACTTTGTTAATATTTTATGAATTTTTTGTAAATTTTTTCGAGTCTATGATTTCCGCAATCTTGCGCAGCAGCGCCTTGGTCTGCACCGGCTTATAGAGGAACCCGTCAATAATGCCGCGTTCTACGTACTCCTCCGGCTGATTGTCATCATAACCGGTAATCAGCAGAATTTTCAGCTCCGGACGGCGCGCGCGCAGCAGCTCCGCCAGTTCAAGACCGTTCATCTCCGGCATCACGGAATCCGTAATCAGCAGATCCCATTCCTCCAGACGGTCATGCAGCTCTGCATAGGCGCGTACCGGATTGGTCTGTCCGTTGATCTTCCAGCGCGTCCTTGCCAGACTCTGATACAGCGCACGCACCACGCTGAATTCATCGTCCAGAAGATAAACCCGCAGCTGCCGTTCGGAAATTTCCTGAATATCCGCGTCATTCATCGGCGCTCCGGTAAATTCGTACTGCGGCAGAATGATACGGAAGCGCGTACCGAGACCCGGATCGCCCTCTACGGTAATCGCTCCGTTCTGACGTTCCACCAGCCGCTTGACGATCGCCAGACCCAGACCGGTGCCCTCGCCCTCCGGCTTCGTGGTGTAGAACGGTTCAAAAATATGCTTCATGACCTCCGGCGGCATACCCTCACCGGTATCATCCACCTCCAACATAATCTTACTTGGCTCGCCCTTACTCAGTCGCAGGCGGAGCACGCCGCCGCATTCCCGCATGGCATAAAAGGCATTCATCGCCAGATTGACCACTGCCTGCTGGAATGCGCCCTCATTGCCGTACAAATGCGCTACGTCCACCTCACAGACCGCCTGGATGTCCACATTGTCCGGCTTCACCTGCTTCAGCATGGATGCTGTTGCATGGAAAATCGGCACGACATCATAAAACTGCCGCTTGAATTCCTCTTTTTCCTGCCTGCCATAGTTTAGTACATTGTGCACCAGCTCCCCGCAGCGCTGCGCGGATTCCCGAATCCGGAGCGCGTATTCCTGAATCTCATCGTCCTCCGGATAGCCGTCCAGCAGCAGATCGCTGTAAATGACAATCGGCGTCATGGCGTTGTTCAGCTCGTGCGCCATGCTGCCCGCCAGCAGACCCAGAGTCTGCAAACGATCCTGCTTGACATCCTGAGCGTCCCGCTGCTGGAGCTTGCGGTTCGCCTCGTTCAGCGCGCGCTCCACCGTCAGCTGCGCACGGATATGCTGCTCGGAATGCGCCCGCACTCTGCCCTTATAGATCACGATGCCGGCCGTGAGCAAAAATGCGAAAAACAGTCCCATCAGCAGCACCATCATCTGATTGACATCCCCCATCACATCGCTGCGCGGAGCGGACAGAACCAGGAAAAACTGCTTGCTGCCGATTTCAATCGGCGTATATACCTCGATCTTTGGCTCACTGCCCCAGTCCGGCTCATCCAGCCAGCGCGCGCGGTTGATGCTGTAGCCTGTTTTGCCGGATATCTCCTGCTGAATCATCCTGCGCGTTTTCTCCCGATCCTCCTCCGGCAGCTCACCCAGGCTCTGAAGCATATTGATTCCGACCCAGTCCGGCCGCGTATGGAGCATCACAACGCTGTTCTCGTCCATAATCTTATAATCCGTCTTTGCGCCGATTGTGACCTCAGACATGGCAATATTATAGATCTCATTCAGGCTGATTCCCTCAAAAATATAGCCAGCGCACTGCTCCTGGATCAACACCGCCTTGACCAGATACAGTGTATATCCGCCGGCACTGCTCTGCTGCCAGCCTGCAATACCGGCCTGATCCGATGTCTTTGCCCGTCCCAGAATCTGATTCTGCTGCTCCATACTGCTGAACAGCTCATACGGCAGCGCTCCGTCAAAGTTCAGCTGCTCCGCCTTATCCGCGGATACATAGATAAAATCCGTGGTCAGATTTTTCGTCTGCTCATTGCTGTTGCGCAGCATGGCTTCAATGTTTACGTCAATCTGATCCTCCATCAGCTTGATGTGGTTGCGGTTGAAGTAAACATTTAGCAGATTCTCCTGCTCATTGGCAATGACCTGCATACTGTTTGCCACGGTCTGCGCGCCCATAACCATGTTTTCCTCCTCACGCACCAAAATGCGTTTGGCGAAAAAGCTGTAGATGCCAAACATAAAAATCCAGAGCACGACAAACGCCGTTGCGCTGAACACCATCCACCCGTTGATCTTACGACTCCGATTCATATCGCACCTCACTTTCCGTATCCCTGTAACCTGCATGAAAAAAATATCATAATTTATTCATTTTTTTGTCAGATACCTTTTGACATATCTTTTTACCTATGATAAAATAAAGAAAATAAGTGTTTTTAAAGTACTTTCAGAAAGGGGCTTCTCCATGAGCTTACAAATCTTAGTCGTGGATGACGAACGCGCCATTCTTACCGCTTTGAAAAAAGCACTGGAAAAAGACAACATGACCGTTACCTGCTGTGACAGCGGTCATCAGGCACTCTCTATGATCGAGCACCAGCAATTCGATCTGATTATACTGGATATTTCCCTGCCGGACATCAACGGCTTTACCGTGCTGCAAAAAATCCGCAGCAATCACAACAATACGCCTGTGATTGTCCTCAGCGGCCGTCAGGAGGAATATCAGCAGATTGTCGGACTGGGTCTGGGCGCGGACGATTACATCACCAAACCGTTCAGTATGCCGATGCTGACCTCCAAGATCCGTGCGCTGGTGCGCCGGAACAGCACCTATCAGCAGTCCACGGTGTCCGATCTGATTGTGGGACCGTTTTCGCTGTCCCGCACCACCTACCGACTGTATAAAAATGGCGTTGAAATCCAGCTGACCGCCAAGGAGCTGGCGCTGATGACCGTATTTTTGGAAAATCCCAAGCAGGTTTTTTCCAAGGAGCAGCTTTATGCGCAGGTCTGGCGCAACTCTGCCGTGGATGACAACACCATTACCGTCTATATCAAACGGCTGCGCCAGAAAATCGAGGATCAGCCGCAAAAGCCGCAGTATCTCAAAACCGTATGGGGTGTGGGATACACCTTTTCTGCCTGACACCACACGCAGGGCGCTCTGCCCTGCGGCTTTTTTGTATTTCGGAAAGGAGATCTTCTGATGCAGATCATTGCCGAACGCGCACTGAACGCCCTGATTAGCAGCGCCTTGCTTCTGCTGTTCCTGATCGTCCTCGGCGTGCTGCTCGGTCAGCTGAAAACGACAATCCTGAACATTCTATGCACGGTTTTCGGTGCTTCCGTCGGGGAATTTATCATCAACCGACTGACATTCCCGGGCACAATCCATCATGAGCTGTCCCATGCCCTGCTCGCGGCAGTCTCCGGCGCGCGCGTCACGCGCATCCGCCTGTTCAACCTGCGCGGCAGCACACTCGGCAGTGTACAGATGATTCCACGCGGCGGCGCACTGTTACAGTCGCTCCAGCTGTGCCTGTCCGCAATTGCTCCGGCGCTGTGCGGCATGGTCACGCTGTATCTGCTCACGCAGGCAGTCTATCCAATGGCAGGCGAGCTGTGGCAGCGCATCCTGATCGGATACCTGGTTTTCTCCATCCTGCTTCAGATGACGCTGAGCCGGCAGGATCTCAAGACCGCACGGCGCGGTCTGCCGCTCACCTTCCTGCTCCTGTTCGCCATCCTGTTTGTACTGGGAGTCGATCTGCTCTCCCCGATTCAGACATTTTTTTCCTTCTGATGTTATTGTCTCATGAAAGCAGGTCAAATGTCAAACCAAATCACGAAAAAAGAGAGATGCTCCGGCATCTCTCTTTCTGTTTTCAGGAGGCAGTCGTGACGGTAAGCCCGTTCTCGTAGCTGCTGTATATCATAGATCCGTTCAGCCTGCGGTAGGCGCGTACCGTATAGCGGTAAACAACTCCCGCCTGCGCTCTGGTATCCAAAAATACCGTGCTGCCCCGCGTGCTGACTCCGACGCGCGACCAATTGCTGTCTTCGGTTCTGCGATAAATATAGTATCCCTCTGCACCGGTCACCGCATTCCATCGGATTTGGTTTCCCGTGCTCAGCGCCTCTGCGGACACCAGCACCGGTGCCTGCGGACGGGTGCATCCGGTCACACCGGCCGCATCATACCGTCCGGCGACGTTTGCTGTGCCCACGGTACGGTATGCCCGAACCGTATAGATGTAAACGATATCGTCCTCTGCCGCAGTGTCCTCATATTGGGTCACGCCGCTGCCGACCGTGGCAATGCGTGTCCAGCTTTCCGCTCCGGCAGATTTGCGATAGACACGGTAGCCGCTTGCTCGCGCCACCGCTTCCCATTCTACCCGTACCAATCCAACGAGCGCCTGCGCCCGTTTCAGGACGGGTGCCGCCGGAACCGGAACGGCGGACACTCCGGTTTCATCATAGGTACTGAGCTTTCCCTCCCACACCGCACGCACGGTATAGGTGTACTCTGTGCCGCAGGTCAGACCGGCATCGTCATACGCGGTGCCGTCAAACTCAATCACCTTTTTCCAGTTCGAGGTTCCGCTTTTGCGGTACAGGCGATACGCTTCCGCTCCGGGAACCGCCTGCCATGCGATGTGAACGGTCTGGTCATCCACGGAAACCGCCGAGTCCAACACGGGCTGTCCGAGCACCCGCCTGCCGCTCACGCCCGCAGGATCGTATTCGCTCGTCACCGCGCCGTCACAGGCGCGCACGGTATAGCTGTACTGCGTGTCATATGCACCGGAGCTGTCCGCATAGGAATCGGTCTGCTGTCCGGAAACCTCCGCAATCTGCGTCCAGTCTCCGTCCGTGCGGCGCAGAATTTGATAGGTTTCCGCACCTGCGACCGGCTGCCAGCGCACCGTAACCGCCAGACAGGTGGATTCCGGCGTCAGGAGCACCGGTGTGCTCAGTCCGACCGTCACCGTACACACCGCCTGTACCTCGCCCGCCGATGCGGTGATATATGCCGTTCCTCCGCCCACGGCGGTGACCATCCCGTTTTCGACCGAAGCAATCTGTTCATCGCTGCTTGTCCATGTCAGCTCATAATCCGATGCACTTTCCGGCAAAATCTGCGCGGTCAGCTGCGCCGTGTCTCCGGCATACAGCGAAAGCTCCGTCGCGCTGAGTGTGATGGACTCCGGCTGCGCTGCCGCGGTCACTGTCACCTGACAGTCCGCACTGACCGAGCCGGAGGCGACCGTGACCGTCGCCTGTCCCGCCGACTGTGCGGTCAGAACGCCGTCCTGCACGCTGACGATATTCGGCGCACTGCTCGTCCAGGAAACCGTGCCGAGCGGTGCATTCTGCGGAACCGGCGAAGCCGTCAGCGTCACGCTGTCTCCGATGCCCATCTGAACCTCGGTCTGCGACAATGCAATCCCGGTCAGCGCGGGCAGCGCCTCCTCCTGCGTCTGATAGCCGTTCCACGTCGGCTGCGTCCAGCCCTCCGCCCCTTCATAATAGTGCAGCACCGTATTCGCCTCAAAACAGGAGATACCGGCTGCGGGCGCATCGCCCAAAAAGGTGACATCCGTCAGCGCGGTGCAGCCCTGAAACGCGTAATCTCCAATGCTCGTCACGGAGGCGGGCACGGTCAACTCACTCAGTGCGATATCGTTCTGTGCAAAGCGCGCGCCGATCTGTTCGGTCTGATCGGACAGCACAATGCACTGCAAGCCGTCACATCCGGAAAGCAGCCCCTGCTCCAGCACCGGAACCCCGTCCGGCAGGCTGATTTCCGTGAGCGCGCTGCAATTCTGAAATGCATAGGCGCCGAGTTCGGTCATCCCGTCCGGCAGGGAAATCGACTCCAGCTGCGTACAGCCGGAAAAAGCGCGCGCGCCGAGCGTTTCCAGTCCCTCCGGCAGCGCCACGGATTCAAGCGCGGTACAGCCGTAAAATGCTTCCTCCCCGATGTCTGTCACGGAAGCCGGCACCGTGATGTGCGTGATTCCCGTACAGCCGGAAAAGGCGGACGCATCAATGCGCACGACCGGATAGCCCAGCA
>JAEDEU010000094.1 GCA_016293155.1 Clostridiaceae bacterium
TCCATGCCGCAGGAGCCGCCGATCAGCACGCAGATGCGCGAGATGCCGCCGCCCGTGATGGCGGTGATGCGGTCGGCAAGTCCCTCGCTGGAGAGCGGCTTGCCCTCGATGCACATGGCGATCACCGCGCTGCCCTGCGGGATTTTCTGGCGGATGGCGTCCGCCTCCTTGGCAAGCGCGGACTGGATGAGCGCAGGGGAGGGATTCTCCGGCAGACGCTGCTCGGTCAGCTCAAGAATCTCTAGCTTACAGTATGCCTTCAGGCGTTTTTCGTATTCGGCGCACGCTTCGCGGTAGAATTTTTCCTTGAGCTTGCCGACACAGATCAGGCGAACAGAGAGCATTGTATATCCTCCTCCGGGGAAATCGAAATGGGACGCTCCATGCGCGCGCGGGGCGCAACGATAACTTCGCAGTCCAGATGGTTCTGCTGCAAAAATCCCTCCGTGGTGCGCAGGGCGGTGAGCGGGGTGTTGTTTTTGTCGCTCAGGTGGGAGAGGATGAGCCGCTGCGTGCCGTTCATCACGAACTGGGAGGCCGCCGCCGCGCAGTCCTCATTGGAGAGGTGGCCGCGCGTGCCGCGGATGCGCTCCTTGAGGTGCCACGGATACGGGCCGTCGCGCAGCATATCCACATCGTGGTTGGATTCCAGCACGATGGTCGCGCAGCCGAGCAGACGGTCGCGGATGGTGCTGGGCAGATAGCCGAGGTCGGTTGCATAGCCCAGGCTGGTTCCGCCGCCGTCGATGCGGTAGCAGACCGGCTCCGCCGCGTCATGCGGGCTGGGAATGGACTGCACGCCCAGCGAGCCGATGGAAAACCGCTCGCCGCCGCCGAACGGCTTTAGGTTCTTTTCTGCGGCGGGCAGCTTTTGCAGAATCGCCGCCGCCGTGCCGAAGGTCGCATGAATCGGGATGTCACTTTTCTTGAGCATTGTGCCGAGTGCCTTGATGTGGTCGGTGTGCTCGTGCGTGAGCAGGACAGCGGACAGGTCGGAAAAGGTCAGCCCGACCGCGCTCAGACCCTGATTGATCGCGCGGAAGGAAATGCCCGCGTCGATGAGCACCGCCGTGCCGCCCGCGCTCCAGACCGCGCAGTTGCCGGAGGAGCCGGACGCGAGAGAATAGTAAAAGTTTTGCATAGTGTTCTCCAGTGTTGGGGGGAAAGTTAGCCGGAATGCATCCGTGCTTTGATTCAGACAGTCAAGAAGCCGCCTTTTCGGCGGCTTCTGTTGATTGCGAAAAAGAATTATGCTTCGTTGTCCAGCTCGCCGAGATCCTCTCCGATGCAGGAGATGTCGGCGCCCAGTCCGCGGAATTTTTCGACCAGATTCTCATAACCGCGCTCGATAAAGCCGATTTTGGAGACCGTGGTCGTGCCGTTTGCGGCGAGTCCTGCGACGATCATCGCAGCGCCGGCGCGCAGGTCGTGCGCGATGACATCCGCACCGTTCAGCTCGGGCACACCAAAAATGGTTGCGGTTTCGCCGTTGACCGAAACGTGCGCGCCAAAGCGGAGCAGCTCATCGGTGTACTTGAAGCGGTTCGCCCATACGCCCTCCGTAATTCGGCTCTGTCCGTCCGCGAGACATAGCACAGCCGCCATCTGGGGGTGCATGTCGGTCGGGAAGCCCGGATACGGGAGCGTTTTGATGTTGGTCTTGTGAATGCGCTCGGACGGGTCGCGGCGGACGATAACCGAATCGTCATAATTCTCCACCGTGACGTTCATCTCGCTGAGCTTTGCGGAGATGCAGTCCAGATGCTTCGGAATGACATTTTTGATGGTGATCTCACCGCCGCAGGCCGCGACAGCGGTCATGTATGTGCCCGCCTCGATCTGATCGGGCACCACGCTGTAGGTGCCGCCGTGCAGGCGCTCCACGCCGCGGATGGTGATGGTATCCGTGCCGGCGTGGCGGATATCCGCGCCCATCGAGTTGAGGAAGTTTGCCAGATCGACGATATGCGGCTCCTTGGCAGCATTTTCGATGACGGTCTTGCCCTCGGCGAATACGGCGGCCATCATGATGTTCATGGTAGCGCCGACGGAAACGACATCAAAGTAGATGTTTGCGCCGTGCAGCCCGTTCGGTGCGTGTGCAACGATAAATTCATTGCTCATGTGAACCGAGGCGCCGAGCGCTTCAAAGCCCTTGATGTGCTGATCCACCGGGCGGATTCCGCCAAAATTACATCCGCCGGGCATGGCGACGCGCGCACGGCCGTAGCGTCCGAGCATGGCGCCGATGAAGTAATAGGAGGCGCGCAGACGCTGCATCAGCGGAGCATACTCCGCCTCGCGGTCAAAGCTCACGCCGGGATTTTCCGTGCGGTAGGTGGTTGCATCCTCGCGCACCACGCGGATGCCCATTTTTTCCAAAATTTCAAACTGAATGTGTACATCAGCAATGTCCGGGACATTTTCCAGAACACACGGCCCGTCCACCATCAGCACTGCGGGAACAATCGCAACCGCAGCGTTTTTTGCTCCGCCGATGGTCACCTCGCCGTGCAGCGGCTTTCCGCCGTTGATTACATATTTCTTCAAACCAAATCTTCTCCTTAACACATCCGTGCGGGACGGAGCTGCTTCAATCGTCTATTTCCCAGTTCAACGCGGCCGGACGCCGCTCATATGAAAGCCCGCAGACTCCCGCAGGTATACATACATTATACTATCATAAATAGCTTGAAAAGGCAATTATTATTTCAATTACAATTGCGTAACAACGGGTTTTGAGATATTTATTGCATTTTTTTTGGCAAAAAAGAAAAAAGGAGGGGAGAAGAAACAAAAAAAGAAGTAATCTGTCTCATTTGCACTGCGGCAGATTACTTCACAGAAAACTGACAGGAAGCAGACGGTTAATCCGCCAGACCCATCATCAGGATCTTGCCGACGGCAGCGACCGTCTTGGCGTCCTTGATTTCGCCCGCGACAATGCGTGCCTTCAGCTCGCTCAGCGGCATTTTGACGACCTCGACAAACTCATCCTCATCCGGATGGGTTTCGCCCTGCGTCAGACCCTTTGCGCAGTACAGATGCAGACGCTCGTCCATAAAGCCCGGAGAAGGCCAGATCTCGCCGAGATAGATCATTGTTTCCGGAATCAGTCCGGTTTCCTCCGCCAGCTCGCGGATGCCGCAGGCGAGGTGCCCCTCCGGACCTTGATCCATTTTTCCGGCGGGGATTTCCAGAATCACCTCGCCATAGGGATAGCGGTACTGACGCACCAGTGTCACATTGCCGTCCGCGTCCAGCGGGAGGATGCCCACGCCGCCCGGATGCTCGCAGACCTCGCGCGTGCACGGCTTGCCGTTGGGCAGAGTTGCCTGATCCACGCGCACGGTCATGATATGACCGTGGAAGATATATTCCTGTGATACCGTCTTTTCAACAAAATCCATGGTAATTCGTTCCTTTCCGTGCGGCATTTTGATGCCTGTATTTTTCAGAGAAGGGTGCGCCGTCAGGCACCGCTTCTCTTTTCTTTCTTATTTTTTACTGCGGCACAGTCATGCGCCGCCTTTGCCTCCTAATAGCAGTACGCTCAGCGGGGGGATGGTGAGCGACAGGCTGCCGCTGCTGTCGTACTGTCTGCCGGTCATGAGATCGACGGCGTCCTCCAGCTCAAGCGTGATGCCCAGTGCGGCTTCGTCGCTGCGGTTGACCGCGACAATGACGCAGTCCTCACCGAGACGGCGCTCGTAGACGAGCAGCGTGCCCTCCGCCTGCAAAAAGCGCAGCTCGCCGCGCTTGATGACCTCGGAGGAACTGCGCACCGCACCCAGACGGCGGTAGTGCGCCAGAAGCTCCTGATCCTCCTCGCCCCAGGGATAGGTGCGGCGGTTGAACGGATCCTCGAAGCCCTGCATACCGACCTCATCGCCGTAGTAGATGCACGGCGTGCCCGGCATGGTGAACTGAATGGTGGAGGCGATGCGCAGCTTGCATTTTGCCAGCCGGAGCGCGTCGCCGGAAAGCCGATGCTGTGCGCGGTAATCGCGGCTCTGCTGCCAGTCCTGCGCGGTTGCGCCGTAGACCGTGAGCGCACGTGCGGTGTCGTGCGTGCCGATGATGTTCATGAGGTTGTAAAAAATCTCGCGCGGATAGTTTTCGCGGATGACCTCGATGCTTTCCTCAAAATCCTCCGCGCTGCCGCCGGCGAGGAATGCCGCCAGACTGTCGCTGAGCGGGTAGTTCATCACGCTGTCCAGCTCGCCGCCCTGAAAATACCGGCGGCGCACGCCGTAGCTGATTTTGTTGGAGGCATCCTCCCAGACCTCGCCGAGCACCATGGCATCCGGACGGACGGATTTTGCGGCGGCGTTGATGTGGCGGATGAATTCATCCGGCAGCTCGTCTGCGACATCCAGCCGCCATGCGGAGGCGCCCAGCCGCAGCCAGTGCTTGACCACGGAGTCCTCGCCGTCGGTGATGTAGCTCAGATAATCCGGATGCATTTCGTTGACCTCGGGGAGCGTATAAATGCCCCACCAGGATTCGTATTCATTCGGCCAGTTTTTCCAGTGATACCAGTGATAGTATCTGGAATCGCGCGACTGATGCGCGCCGACCGAGTCCGGATAGTAATTTTTAGCGTTGAAGTAGCGGCTGTCGTTGCCGGTATGGCTGAATACGCCGTCCAGCATGATGCGGATGCCCTGCTCCCGCGCCGCAGTGCACAGGCGCTCGAAGTCCTCCAGCGTGCCAAGCATCGGGTCGGGCATCATGTAGTCGCCCGTGTCGTAGCGGTGATTGGAGGACGCCTCGAAGATCGGATTGAAGTAGATCGTCGTCACGCCAAGGCTTTTGAGATAGGGCAGCTTTTCGCGGATGCCGTCAAAATTGCCGCCGAAGAAGTCGTTGTTTTTGATTTCGCCGCGGCTGTCCGGACGGTATTCCGGGCAGTCGTTCCAGTTTTCGTGAATGACGCGGTGATTGCGGCAGTGCTCCGCAGTCGGGAGCTTGGAGCGCGCAAAGCGGTCGGGAAAGATGTTATAAGTAATGCCCTCGCCGAACCAGGTCGGGATGGTATAGGAGGAGTCGGTCACGGTCAGCTGGAAATAGCTCTGAATCTGATCGCAGAGCTGACCGATGCCGCCGCGTCCGCGCCCGATCCAGCGGGTGCCCTGAATGCTCTGGATGCAGAAGCTGTACCAGTACAGACCGGGTGCTTCCGGTTCAAAGGTCACGCGGTAAAGATCCTCTGCGTGCTCACAGTCCAGTCCGACCCATTCCAGCGGGAGGACGCGATCCTCCTGCTCATCGGCGTGAATATACAGCTGCGCACCGGTAACGCCCAGCGTACGCGGCGGATAGATCGTCATAGTGACCGGCGAGCCGGAGCGGCATGCGCCGTAGGGCTGCTTGCATTCAGCCAGTCTCGATCCGTAAATGATACCCATATCGTCGGATTCTCCTTCAAAATCAAACTGCTTCCCACAGAGCCGCAGGGAGAAGGAAGCGGCCCTGTATGCCGCCCTGCGGAATGCGGCAGGGTCTTTGTGAAGCTATAATAAGTATATTCGTTTTATATGGGTTTGTCAAAAAGATTTCAGTCGAATAAAGAATAGGAAATTTATACCAGAAACGGCGCGAAATATCCGCAGTTTTGCGCATAAATACCTGTTTGCGTCACTTTTGCTTCAGAGGCGGAAAGTATTCCTCCGCGATGCGTGAGGCATAATCGTTTAGTGCGTCCGCCGCGGCGGTAACGGCGAGCAAAAGCGTGAGTGCATCCGCGGGCGTATCCGCGCTGAGGGCGCACTCATCCAGAATGCGCTCTGTGCTCTCGGCGATCATACATTTTTGCTGTTCCATCGTATCCAGACAGCGCGTAAAGCACTGCGCGAGCTCCGCCTCACCAAAGCCCTCCTGCGCATAAACGCCCGCGAGCACGCGGTGAATTTCACCGAGCGACAGCGTATTTTTCATCGAATACACCGCGAGCATCTGCATGATGTGCTCCCGGGTGTATTTTTTGCCCTTGACCGGCTTCAAAATGCCTTCCTTGCTGTAATTGTGGATCATCGCGCGCGTCAGCGGCGGCTGACCTTCAAAATGCGTCTGTAATAATGTGATGATCTGATCCATATAAAGATCAAGGGACGGGATCTCGTCCGGATGCAGACTGCCCCGAT
>JAEDEU010000095.1 GCA_016293155.1 Clostridiaceae bacterium
CATCCTGATTCTCAATCTGGGCCTTCACACTCAGACGCATCTGCTGTTCCGGCTGCTCCAGATAGGTTTTTAGCAGATCGTAGGCCTGAACCGTCTGCCCCGCCCGGGTCTGGGGGAAGTATCGGTACAGAAGGATTGCACCGGCACAGGCAAGCAGCAACAGGGCCAGCAGCCACCAGCGCCGTTTGAAAATCTTTTTTTCGGTTTTTCTGCGCTTTTTCCATTCCCAAAGAAGCAATCCAAGAATCAGAAGCAGAACAACCGCCGCTGCCGCCAGAATGATCCATCGCATATTGGCGACAGGAGCCGCAGTGACGGCAATTTCCACCTCCGCGCCTTCCGCCTCAAAAGCAAGATAGCTGCCCATTTCCTCTGTAGAAACCTTGCTCCAGCTGCCGTTTCTCAGAAGATAAACCACCGCATCCGCTTGCGTAGGCAGGTAACGAACGGTATGGCTTTCCAGTCCGTCGGCAGGGATGGAAATATGCCACTGCTCCAACACCGGATGTTCCTCCGTTTCCGGGAACGAAGTTGTACCGGGGACGATGGAAAGATTGTCCCCATCCTGAAATTGTCCCTGGACAAAGAGCATGGGCTTGCCCTCCGGACGCGTCTGTGTAGAACCCAGGGAGGTAATATAAGGATAGTACGATGCTTCGACTACCGTGTCAAACCGCAGATCTGTCAAATTGGTCGTACTCCATCGTGCGTAGCACCCCTCCCTTTGAGGAAGCTCCGGGAAAACAGAATCGTCAAAGGAATCTCCGTAATGGAAGGGGACGGTTTTGAGAGTCTGCCCATCCGAAACAAAGGACAGAGTGAAGGTTTTCAGGGGGCTGGGCAGAAAATCCTCGCTGTGCAGGGCATCGTAGGATATGGGCTGTGCCAGCGCGAAATAACTGACCCGGTTGATGCCTGCCAGCGTATCAGATACAAAGTAATTCCCCGTGAACACCCCGGTATTGACTCCGGCGATGGCGCCCACATATTGTTCCGCTTCCGGAATCTCCACCATGGAGTAGCACCCGCTGACAGTGCTGGAATCGCCGCTGTAATCCTCGGCAATGCCGGAGCCTACAATGCCGCCGATATAGCTTCCGCCGGACAGAGTACATTTTGCAAAACAACTCCGGATGGTTCCGCCGGTAAGACCCGCGATACCGCCCACATAGTCGCCGTTTTCACTGGTGATGGTGCCAAAGCCCCGGGATTCGCAGATCAGACCCAGTTCCATCCGTCCGCAAATGCCGCCCACATAGCTGCGTTTGCCGGTAATCCTGCCGGTATTTTCACAGTCGCGCACAATGGCCTTTAGCTCATACCGCCGCCTCTGGGTCAGATTTCCGCTGGGGGCATCATCCTCCGGGTCGGCGGTGGATTCCAGCCCCATGACGCCGGTAATGCCGCCCACGTTCAGATCGCCCTCCACCGCCGCACTGTTCTGGCAGGAGCCTACCAGACCTTCCGTTATGGCATCCAAATCCACCTCGGAGATATCTGTCACCGTCTCCTTTTTCGCATCCTCCGTGGCCAGCGCGAAGGTGCGGGAAATGGCGCTGATCTGACCGGAAATGGCGCTGATGTCATTGGTCAGGGTATCTACGCCCTGCCCGATGGCATTGCGCAGATCGCCGGAGGTGTTCGCCATCCCCTGCACGGCGCTGCCAAGGCTCGACAGGGCTTCCTCGTTCACCTCGCCGCTGGCAGCGCCGGAAACCAGGGATTCCAGCGCGGAACGGGCGCTGCTCTGATAGCCGGTCAGGGTCTGGATGCAGGACTGCACATCGCCGCCCATATCCGCACCGTTGCTGCCCGCCCGGCTGACCAGACCGCCCAGATTCTCAAACTGCTTACTCAGGGTTTCCAGATAGTCCGGAGAAAGAATGGTCTGGATGTGGGGCTCAATCTGTCCCACAACACCGCCCACATCCTTGCGCCCGGTAATGAAGCCTTCATTGCGGCACCCTTCCACAAAGCCGCAGCTTCTGCCCACGATACCGCCCAGGTTGTAGCCGATGTGGGGGTACCCCACAGAGCCGGAATTGACGCAGCTTGTTATGGTGCCGCTGGAATAGCCCGCGATACCGCCGGTGTCCGAGGCTGCATCCGAGTCGTCCAGATTAGCGGTTTTGGAAAAATCCATGCTGAAATCCAGCCGGATATCCTTGGGATTGATGGTGGGGTCCACGCTTTCGGTGTTTACAGATGCGCTGCTGCGGCAGGAGACAAGGCTGCCGCAGTTGTATCCTACAATACCGCCGGTGCGGTTGTCACCGGTTACATTGCCTTCCGCACGACAGGCGCGGAGCGTTCCGTAATTCATACCCGCGATGCCGCCGGTATTGGTCTTGCCGACAACGGTTCCGATGAACGTACCGTTTTCAACCGTACCATAGTTTTCCCCCGCAACACCGCCCACGGACAGTCCGTCGCCGCCGGGGGTGACAATTCCCTGAACCGTCAGGTTTTTGACTACCGCCGTTGGCTGCAGGATTCCAAACAGTCCGGCGGGCGACAGGTTCTGGGTCAGAGAAAGACCGCTGATGGTATGTCCGCCGCCGTCGAAGCTGCCGCCGAAGGTGGGTATGGGGGCAAAATCCGTTTCCTCCAGAGAAATATCCGCCGTGAGCAGCACCTGCTTATTCTGTGACCAGCTGTCCAGCACACAGTTTTTCGCAAAGGTCAGAAATTCTTCCGCAGATGCAATGCGGATGGTTTCCACATCCGAAGGAGCATCCTGCACCTCTTCTGCCGCCGCAGGCAGAACCAGTCCCAACAGCAAGGTAAGCGCCAGCAGCGCGGCTAAGTATTTACGCTTCACGATTGTTTCCTCCTTCCTCCGTTGTTTTTCCGGACAGCAGATTCAGTTCCACATCGCCGTTAATATCTGCCCGGACAATGCCGTTGACATAGCCGTGGATTTCTCCCCGCACCAGACCGTCCACCCGGATATGGCCGCTGCTGGAAATCCGGGGCAAATTGGTATGGGGCATGGAGAAGGAGGTTTTGTCCACGACCTCGCCGCCGATCAGCAAGATTTGCGGCAGCACAAACATGACCAGCCCGATGGAGAGAATCGTGCCCCGGCCAAGGCTCTGACCGATGCCCACAATGGCTGCCTCCGAGGTCATCATGCCAATCAGGGTGCCTGCACAGGCAAGGATGCTGCCGGAGGTCAGAATGGTGGGGAAAGCAAAGTTCATGGTTTCCACAATGGCATCCCGATGGGACATCTGGGTTTTCAGCTCCTGATACCGGCTGGAAATCACGATGGCATAGTCGATATTCGCGCCCATCTGAATGGAACTAACCACCAGATAGCTCATGAAGAACAGGGGCGCGCCGGTAAAGGCAGGAATGGAGAAGTTAATCCAGATGGCGCCCTGAATCACCAGAATCAGCAGCAGCGGCATACCGGCAGACTGGAAGGTGAAAAGCAGCACTACCAGCACAATGAGGATGGACACAACGGTAATCACCAGATTATCTGTAGCGAAGGACAGCTTAAAGTCCTGCTCTACCGAGGAGTTGCCCACCACGAAGACCTCTCCCTCAGGATAATAGCCCCTGGCAATTTCCCGGAGGGTATCCAGAAAGGCGTAGGTGGTTTCCCCGCCCTCCGGCAGGGTCAGGTAGATCAGCACACGGTTAAAGTCCTCTCCCTGAAGCTGCTTCTTTGCCGATTCCATCTTTGTCTGGGCTTCCTTCAGCGAATCCATCTGGTCATCTTCCAGAGTGACGATTCCCTCATCGATTTTGTCGCAGACAAAGAGCATCATGTCGATCAGCGGCACTTTATAGGTGCTCAGACCTCCGATAATCTGACCATACTGCTCCTGCTCTGCGGCGTAAGCGGCATACACCGCCTCCGCCAGCTCGTAGTCCAGCCCGGCAAGCTCCGCGAACTGCCGGGGACTTAGCTTATCCGCCAGCATATGACCGTCCATGGCTTCCACATTGGACAGGCCCATGGAGTAGTCCACTTCCTCATAGGTGTCCAGTTCCGCCAGCATGGCCTTCTCCACGTTGTAATCCGTTTTGGGATAGACCAGCGCCACAAAATTGGTATCGCCAAAATTATCCCGGATTTTGTTCTGAGCGATCTGGACGGTATTGAGCTTGGGCGTCTCGATTTCGCCGTAGCCGTAGACATAGGGGCACTGCTTGGAGTAGTGGTAGCCCAGCAGCATCAACACCACAAACACCGGCGGAATCACGAACCGGGTCAGAAAGGCAAATTTTCCCACGAAGGGAATTTTCGGCACAAAATTCTTATGCTGGGTCTTATCCATCAAGGGGCCAAACAGCATGAGAAAGCCCGGCATGAACACGAATACCGCCAGCAGCGCGAACAGCACCGCCTTAATCAGGCAGATGGCCATGTCCGGGCCGATTTTGAACTGCATGAACATCATGGCAATCAGACCACCGATGGTGGTCAGGCTGCTGGAGCCGATTTCCGGGATGCCCTTGCTCAAGGCGGTAATGACCGCCTCCCGGATGGGCAGCTGCTGCCGTTCCTCCTTATACCGGTTGCACAGAATGACCGCGTAGTCCAGAGACAGCGCCAGCTGCAAAATGCTGGTCACGGAGTTGGAGACAAAGGAAATCGTTCCCATGAGGAACTGGCTGCCCTGATTGAGAATCATGGCGGACACAAAGGTCAGCAGCAGCACGGGAACCTCCGCGTAGGTCTGGGAGGTCAGTAGCAGGACAGCGACCACAATCACCGCCACCAGCACCATAATGACGCTGACCTCCTGATCGATAATCTCCGCCGCGGAATTGCCCAGAGATGTGGAAACGTAGTAGTCCTCACCGCTCAAGGCATCTTTCACTGCCTCCAGTGCCTGCAAACACTTGTCATCGGTTTCGCTGTAGTCAAAGGTGATATTATAGAGGGCCGACACATTGCGGTAATCCGCTTCCTCATCGTAGTCCACGCTCTGTACCCCTTTGACGGCCTTCAGCTCTTCACACAAGGTCTGTGCCCGGGTCTGCGATACATTTTCCACCATAATCTGCGCCGTTCCGTAGGTGATGAACTGCTGATCCATGATGTCCAGACCCCGGCGGGTTTCGCACTGCGCCGGCAGATAGGCCTTCAGATCGTTTTCCACCTGAATCCATTTGGTAGAGAACATGGAAAAAATCACACCAATGGCCAGCAGCAGAAAAAACAGGTTGCGCTTGTCAACAATGAATGCCGCCAGTTTCATCATGGCGTTTGCGCCGTTATTCTTTTCCTGTGCCAATGTCAAGCCCCTCCTTTCTCCCTACGGGTGCCTCGGACCAGGTAATGCCCTCGGGCCGTATGGATCTCCATTTCCAGCGAGTCCTCACCCAGAATTCCGCTGGCCTGATAAGGCAGTCCGCCAACCAGCGTTTTCATTTCCCCTTGAAATGTGAGCCTGCCGCCGATGCAGTGTCCCTCCAGGATGGGAGCGGTTCTGGTAAACAGGGTCAGATCGCCGCTGACGCTGTCACCCAACAGGATCAAATTCAAAACGCCCCTGCGCTTTCCCAGAGGAGTTTCCATTTCCAGCATATAGGTGCGGTTCTGGTTTTTCATATCACGCCTCCACAACATATGACCGTTAATTGACATTTGTAGTGGAAAATGATATTCTCTTTTCAGAAAAAATGCAAGAGACAGGCATGCCGTTCTGTCAGTTAGCTGACAAAAGGGCAAAAGTGTTTCCGTACTGGGAGGACTCTATGGAGAAAAATACCGATCTACGTATTCAGAAAACTTATCTTGCGCTGCAAAATGCCTTTGTGGCGCTGTTGGAGGAAAAGCGGTTTGAGGAGCTGACCGTCAACGAGCTGTGCGACAGAGCCATGATCCGGCGCACCACGTTTTATAAGCACTTCGGGGATAAATATGAGTATTTTGCTTTCTATATCCGGGAAATGGTTTCGACCTTCCGGGATCAGCTGCCGCCGGATGTGATGGATGGAGAAGCGGCGGCATACTTCCTGCAAATGAGTCAGGAACTGCTGCGATTCTGGCATATGCACGAGAAAATGGTGCGCAACATTGAAAACAGCAGTATGTTTCCGCTGCTGCTGAGCATCCTGCTGGATCAGATCACAGAGGATATCATC
>JAEDEU010000096.1 GCA_016293155.1 Clostridiaceae bacterium
GCCAGTCCGCCGCCCGGATTTTTAATCAGCGAACCCGCGATGATATCCGCTCCGAACTCGGTCGGTTCGTGCTCCTCTACAAATTCGCCATAACAGTTGTCCACCATAATCACGGCATTCGGATTGACCGCCCGTACCTGCTCACAGATCTCGCCGATCTGCGCGCAGGACAGCGTCTCGCGCACTGCATAGCCCTTGCTGCGCTGGATAAATACCAGCTTGATGCGTTCATCCTTTGCTGCCTCACGGATGGCCGGCAGATCGGGCAGTCCGTTCTTCATGTCCACCTGCCGGTAGTCAATGCCGTAGCTCTTCATGCTGCCGCACATATCGCCGGTGATGGTGTTCATCAGGGTATCATACGCCGGACCGGTCGCGGACAGAATCACATCACCTGTCTTGACGGCGGAGAACATGGCGCAGGACAGCGCATGAGTACCGTTGACAAAGCCGATGCGCACCAGCGCCGCCTCGGTTTTGAAGATATCCGCATAAATGCGGTCAAGGGTATCGCGTCCATGGTCATCGTAGCCGTAGCCGGTTGTGCCCGCAAACAGGTTGTCGGAGACGCGGTTTGCGGCGAACGCCGCCAGCACCTTTTCGGTGTTTTTATCGCAGATCTCGTCGATGTGCTCGAACAGCGGGCGGACTGCCTGCTCCGCCTGACGACCCAGCTCACGGGTAATTGGTGAAATGGTGTATTCGCTCATTGGTTTTTTGCTCCAGTATTTTTATAGTATCAGAACGGGACGGAAATTGCTTTCCGTCCCTGTGTTTGTGTATTTCGTTGAACTTATTTTGCGACAAAGCCGATCTTGCGGTGAACCTTGTCCATGGTCTTGCGTGCCAGATAGGCCGCCTGCTGAGCGCCTTCCTTGTATACCTGCTCCAGATAATCCTTATTCTTGAGCAGATCCTCGGTGCCCTCGCGGATCGGGCGCAGCATTTCGACCACAGCCTCGCCGCAGGCGGTCTTGAAGTCGCCGTAGCCCTTGCCCTCAAACTCTGCCTCGACCTGCTCCGGCGTCTGGTTGGTCGCCAGCGCATAGATGCCGATCAGGTTGGAAACACCCGGCTTGTCCTCTGCACGCACGATACGGTTGTCCGAATCGGTGACGGCACGCTTGAACTTGCGCATGATGTCCTCCGGCTTGTCGAGCAGCAGGATGAACGAATTGGTGTTGTCGTCCGATTTGCTCATCTTCTTCGCCGGGTCCTGAAGGCTCATCACCTTCGCACCGACCTTGCCGAGATATGCCTCCGGCATAGTAAAGGTGTTCGGGAACAGATTGTTGAAGCGCTGCGCGATATTGCGGGTCAGCTCAACGTGCTGTACCTGGTCAATACCGACCGGAACATAGTCCGCCTGATACAGCAGGATGTCTGCCGCCATCAGGGTCGGATAGGTAAACAGACCGGCGTTTACATTGTCGGCATGACGCGCGGATTTATCCTTAAACTGCGTCATGCGGGACAGCTCACCGAACATGGTATAGCAGTTGAGAATCCATGCCAGCTCAGCGTGTGCCGCAACGTGCGACTGGATGAACAGAATGGTCTTCTGCGGATCCAGACCGCAGGCGATATACTGTGCCAATACCTCCAGCGTATTGCGCCGCAGCTCTGCCGGAACCTGACGCACCGTGATCGCGTGCTCGTTTGCTACGCTGAAAATGCAGTTATAGTCATCCTGCAAACCAACCCAGTTGCGCATGGCACCCAGGTAGTTGCCGAGGGTGAGCTTACCGCTCGGCTGCACGCAGGAGAGCATTGTCTTTTTTTCTTTGTCCATAATCATCGGATGCTACCTCTTTTACTCTGCCAGATATTCGCGCATGACCTCTCCGAGGATTGCAACGCCCTTGTCGATCTGCTCCACGGTCGGAAGCGAGTAGTTCATGCGGAAGCCGCGGCTGTTCGGATCCTCATCCACGGAGAACGCCGAGCCCGGAACGGCCGCAACCAGACGCGCAGTTGCGCGCTTGCACAGCTCGAAGCCGGAGTATCCCTCCGGAAGCTCGCCCCACAGGAACAGACCGCCGTCCGGGCGGGTGAACGGAACGCGCTTGTCAAAATACTTTTCGCAGGCAGCGACCATTGCGTCACGCTTGACGGTGTACAGCTTGCGGATTTCCGCGATATGCGCGTCGATATCATACTGCTTGAGATATTCGGATACCATCATCTGGAAGAACAGATTGGTATGTACATCGCTGGTCTGCTTGCTGATGGTCATCTTGCCGATGACCTCCTTCGGACCGATAGCAAAGCCGATACGCATACCCGGAGACAGCACCTTGGAGTACGAGCCGGAGAAAATAACGCGGCCGCTGGTGTCCATGGACTTGATGTTCGGAACCGGATCGCCGGAGAAGCGCAGCTCAAAGTACGGGCCGTCCTCGAGAATCAGGAAATCATACTGATCCGCCAGCTCGAGCAGCTTCTTGCGGCGGGCAAGGCTCATGGTGCGTCCGGACGGATTCTGGAAGGTCGGAATGACATAGACGAACTTGACGCGGTCGGTCGTGCGAAGGATTTCCTCCAGCTCGTCCATCTTCATGCCCTCGTCATCCATGGAAACGCCCTTAAGGACAGCGCCTGCACTGCGGAAGCAGTTCAGTGCACCGACAAAGCTCGGATCCTCCGCGATCACGACATCCCCCTCGGAAATCATAACCGAGGTGAGCAGATGAATGACCTGCTGACCGCCGGTGGTGATGATGATATCATCGTTCTCCGAGCCGGTCTGGTACTTGGACTTCATGCGCTCCAGCGTCTGCTCACGCAGCGGCGTGTAGCCCTCGGTGATGCCGTACTGAAGCGCGGTAACCGCCTGCTGCTCAAACAGCTGATTGGCAATTTCCTGCATCTCAGCCTTCGGGAAGGATGCGGAATCCGGCGAGCCTGCCGCCAGAGAGATCAGATTCGGGTCAGAAGTCGCCTTGAGGATCTCACGGATCGCGGACGGCTTGAGCGCCGTAATGCGCTCAGCGAAATGATATGTCATAAAAGATTGCTCCTTTGCTGCTTTCTTTGGTCTGCACATCAGCACAGTGCACAACCATACAGTAGTTATTTTAGCACATTGCCTTGTATTTCGCAAGTAAACATGCGGATAAATCAGTGCTTTTCCGCTGTTTCCGCAAAAAAGGAGCCGTCCCGCGACGGCTCCTCCCATATCAGATTGCAAAACAGATTAAAAAACGCCGATCAGACCGTTTACAATAATCGCCAGAAGGACAATCGGCAGAATCCAGGTCAGGTAAAACCGCAGTTTTGGAGAAACCTTCAAACCGGTTCCGATGTTGACCTCCTCCAGATATTTGTCAAACGTCCAGCCGTGCTTACGGGTGCAGAACAGCAGCACGATCAGCGAACCAATCGGAAGCGCAAGGTTGCTGACCAGGAAATCCTCCAAACTCAGGATGTCCGTACCCTCGCCGAGCGGCTGGATAAAGCTCCAGAGATTGAAGCCCAGAACGCACGGAATCGAGCCGATGATAATCACGAACAAGTTGATGATCGAAGCCTTTTTGCGGCTGATCTGCCACTTATCCATGCAGCAGCAGATGATGTTTTCGAACACGGCAATGATCGTGGAAAACGATGCAAACGACAGGAACAGGAAGAAGCAGGTACCCCAGATCCGACCGCCCGCCATGCCGTTGAATACATTAGGCAGAGTGACAAATACCAGTCCGGGACCGCTGTCTGGATTAACGCCGAATGCAAAGCACGCCGGAAAGATAATCAGTCCGGCAACAATCGCCACAAACGTATCCAGTCCGGCAATCGTGATGGATTCTCCGAGCAGCGAGCGATCCTTGCCCATATAGCTGCCAAAGATCATCATCGAGCCGATACCGAGGCTCAGCGTAAAGAACGACTGATTGACTGCCGCCAGAATGACCTTGAACAAACCAAGCTCCGCAATCGTATCCGGATTGGGCAGCAGGTAAAATTTCAGTCCCTCCATGCCGCCGGGCAGCGTCAGCGAATGAATCGCCAGAACAATGATGAGCACGAGCAGAATCAGCATCATGGACTTTGTGATCCGCTCCACGCCCTTTTGCAGTCCGAGCGAGCATACGAAAATGCCGCCGACTACAACCAGACTCATCCAGAACATCATAGTTGCGGGCTGCGCGAGCATTGCACCAAACGCCGCATCAACGCCGTCCTTATCCAGACCGGCAAACTGTCCGGTCAGATAATGGAAGAAATAGTACAGCATCCATCCAGAAACCGAGGTGTAGAAAAACATCAGGATGTAGTTTCCAAAAAGTCCCAGCCATCCGTGCAGATGCCATTTGGAGCCTGCCGGCTCCAGTTCTTGATAAGCACAGATAATTGATTTTTTACTGGCTCGTCCAACCGAAAATTCCATGGTCAGCACAGGGATGCCGAACGCAACAAGGAAAATCAGGTAAAATAGGACGAAAATGCCGCCGCCATTGTTTCCGACAACATAGGGAAAGCGCCAGATATTGCCAATACCGATCGCACATCCTGCGGACAGCAGGATAAAGCCGAGGCGTGATTTAAAGGTCTCTCTTTCCATGAAAAACCCTCCCTTTTCATCATTCTTAACATTACTATAACATGAATTTGAAAAGGATTCAACGCTTTTATTCCGCCAAGCACAGAAAAATCCGGACAGCAGAAAACCGCCGAAAAACGGCGGTCTGCATCCGGACAAATTTCGTTTTTCTGCTCCGTGGTTTATGTACGCTCATCCCCTCAGAAAACAGAACAGCGACTGCTCAAACTGCTTTCTCCTGCCGCGGCTGATCGGGATCTTTGCACCACCTGTCATCATAATCGTATTGCCGCTGATCGACTGAATAAAATTGCAGTTGATGATATAGCTCTGATGCGGCTTAACAAAGTGCGGAGCAGGCAGCAGATTTTGCAGCTCCTGTAAAGTCATGCGGGTGCGGTAGGTTTGATCGCGAGTGAAAATACACATATTATAGTTCTTCACCTCGCAGTACATAATCTGCTCGACCGGTAGATAAAACCGCCCTTCCCGGGTACGAATTTCCAGACGTTTGGGAGAGAGCTGCTCAATCGCTGCATCCATCGCCTCTACAAATCGGCTGCGGTCAAGCGGCTTCATCAGATATCGGAACGCAATGCCATAGCCCTGAACGGAATAGCTGCTGTCATTTGTAATAAAAATAATCAGCGGCGGCTCCGGTCGGCTGCGCAGCTGTTGAGCGGCTTCAAAGCCGTTCGGCGACTGCATTCGAATATCCAACAAAACAATGTCGAAAAAAGAGCTTTCAAACGCCTGCAGCAGTTCACGGGAATGATCAAACAAAACATATTCTGCTTGCGGATAATATATGCGGACATATTTTGCAACTTCGTTCAAATAATCCCGTTCATCATCGCATATTGCAATTCGCATATATTCACCCCTCCCTATCTCTATTCACTATATTGCATCATTATACCACAAAAATCAACTGAAAAAGCGCTGTTTCAAAAAAACACTGTAGGTTACTTCAAAAATGCGACAGGATACTGCATTTCCTGTAACACGCCTCACAATATCTATCCCGCACACGTGTAAGCGTTACATCACCTTCCACAGAGCAGCTAGAGGCAGACTACACAGGATACCGTAAATTACTGCAAAATAAGAGCATTTTACTGCAACCGCATTGGCAGATACACAAAAGTGCTTTAGAATAATCTTAGGATGGTACTGTTCCAAAACCATCCGGGGTGTTTTATCAAAGCGACCTGCAGGGGTAATCAGAAAAAGTCCGGTACACTGTGCATTACAGTGTTTCCGGACTTTTTTGGTTCGCGGTTTATCATTGATTTTCCGCACAGATTCCTGTATAATATACAAAAAACAGCGCTGATCCAACACAAAAATTGCTGAATAAGCGCTGTTTCTCTGGTGCCGATAGCCGGACTTGAACCGGCACGGATTGCTCCGCCGCATTTTGAGTGCGGTGCGTCTGCCATTTCGCCATATCGGCATGACTCAATTGCAATTTATTATAACACG
>JAEDEU010000097.1 GCA_016293155.1 Clostridiaceae bacterium
ACAAAGCTGACAATCTTGTTCGCCACGCCATAGCCGGAGGATGCCTCCAGTCCGAGGCGGTTGATAAAGGCGCAGAGCGCCAGAAAGGACAGCTGCGTCAGAATCTCCTGAAACGCAATCGGAGTGCCCACCCGCACGAAATTTTTGATTTCCGGATTGAAGCGGATATCACTTTTTCGCACCCGGAACGGGAGCTTCTGCTTTCGGATGATGACCAGCGACAGCACAACGCTGACCGCCTGTGCCAGCACGGTTGCCAGCGCGGCACCCGCTACGTTCATCTGAAAGACCGCGATGAACAGCAGGTCGCCCACAATGTTGACCACGCAGGCAATCGCCACGAAAATCAGCGGAAGCCGTGAATTGCCGATGCCGCGGAAAATACTGCTGATGACGTTATACGCGATGATGAAGAAAATGCCGCCGCCGCAGATCCGCACATAGGTGACGGTCAGATCGACCGCCTCCGGCGGAGCCTGCATGAGCAGCGCCAGCGGACGCGCCATGGTCAGCATCAGCACGGCAATGATGACCGAAAGCACCGCAAAAAAGCAAACTGCGCCGCCGATCACCTTTCCGATGCGTTCCTCGTTTCGCTCACCGATGTACCGCCCGATCAGAACCGTGATGCCCATGGACAGTCCGGTCATGGTAAAGGTAATCAAATTGACAATGCTGCTGCCGGTCGATACGCCGGAAATGCCCGCCGTCGTGCCGAAGCGGCCCACCACCAGAATATCCACTGCACCGTACATCGCCTGTAACACGAGTGCGCCCAGAATCGGAAGCATGAACCGTGCCAGCTTGCCCGCAATGCTGCCTTGGGTAAAATCGTTCGCCCGTTCAGAGGAATGCTCCATTTTTTCTCTCCTTCTCACTATTTTTATACTATTGTAACATGCTTTTCGCGCCCTGTAAACGGCTGTATCGGCAGCAAAAAGCAGACTGCTCCGGCAATTTCTGCCAAAACAGTCTGCATTGTCAGTCGAAATCGTAGCGTCTGATCTCACAGTTTTTCAGTCCGAAGCCCGCGTATTCCTCATTGGTCATATCCGAGAAATAGGACGCAATCACGCGGGAGATTCCGTTGTGCGCGACCAGAAGATAGGTGCGGTCTGCCTCTGCCTTGATGTCGTCCAGCAGGTTGTAGATCCGCTGTGCCAGCTGGAGCATGGATTCTCCGCCGTCATAGCGCTGCGCAAACTGCTTTTTTGCCTCGTGGAAAACCGCGCCGTCCCGCGGGGTGGACTCAAACCGTCCAAAATTCTGCTCCTTCAGCCGAAGCTCCGCCCGCGCCGGAATGCCTGTGATTTCCGAAATATGCCGCGCCGTGTCCGCCGCGCGCACCAGCGGTGAATATAGAATCTCATCTATCTTCAGCCCCTGCCGCACGATTTCCTCGCCCAACTCGATTGCCTGCCGGTGTCCCAGCTCGGTCAGCGCGATGTCCGTCGCACCGCAGATTTTGTTTTCCACGTTCCAGACCGTCTGTCCGTGGCGTACAAAGTAAAAATGTCCCATTCCAATCCTCTTTTATCGTACTATGTGATGAAAAATCAGCGCACATCCACACGTTTGATATGATTGCTGCCGCAGTAGTCCCACGCATACGAGCCGGGCACGCACTGGATGGTCAGCTTGCTCATCCAGCGCTTGATGCGTCCCGCAATGCCGAAGGCATCCGAGGCGATTGCCGTGACCGTGGGCGGAATATAAATGGAGGTCAGCGCCTCACAGTCCGCAAACGCCTGACTGCCGATGCTTTGCAGCCCGTCCGGCAGCGTGACCGAGGTCAGCGCGCTGCATCCGCTGAACATGGACTCCGGAATGCTGCGCACGCCCTGCGGAATGACCACGGCAGTCAGCCCCGTACAGCCGGAAAACGCCTGCGCACCGACCGAAACCAGCTCGCTCGGCAGATGCAGCTCCCGAAGCGCACGGCATCTGCGGAATGCCGCCGTCCCGATGGAGGTAATGCCGTCCGGCAGATTCAGCGCCGTAATTGCGGTATTGAAAAATGCCTTGCTGCCGATGCTGCGGAGCGACGGGAAAAACTCCGCCTGCGCCAGAACCGTACACTCTGCAAACGCACGCGCGGGCAGGGCGGTCAGTCCGACCGGCAGGGTGATGCGGGTCAGGCGGCTCTTAAAGAACACGCCCTCTCCCATCGAGGTGACGCTGTCCGGCAGCGCGATGCGCCGCAGTGCCGGACACTCCGCAAACGCGGATGCGCCGATATGTATCAGTCCCTCCGGCAGCTTGACCTCCTGCAATGCCGTACAGCCCGCAAAGGCGGATTCCCCGATGGTGTGCACGCCGCGCGGCATACTGACCGCGGTCACATCGCCGCGGCTGTGAAACGCCCACGAGCCGATGGTATCCACACCCTCCGGGATGCTGACGCGGTTGATCGGCAAAAATGCCACCCTGAGCCGGAGCGGCGGCAGGCGGTCTGCCTCTGCCCGGGTCAGCTCCTTCGGCTGCTCCGGCGGCTTGGGCGCGGCGCGGTGCTCGTCAGGATGCTCGGCATCACCGGACTCCGCTGCTCCGGACAGGCAGTCCATCCAGTAGCGCGTCTCATACGACAGGCGCACACCCAGTCCGAACGACTCCAGCAGCCGTGCGCCAAAGCATTCCGGTGCGCTCAGGTCGATGCATTCCGGCTCCGGCTGCTCCGGCTCGATGGTGCGCAGCTGAAGCCCCGTGCTGCCCGCAAACAGCACCGACTTGCCCTCCGTCTGCTCCGCACACAGATCCATCAGCGCGTCAAACATCTCCTGCGCGGTCCGGTACCGGTCGTCCGGATCATAGGCGCACGCCTTTAAGATCACCTGACCCATGCCCTCGCTCGCCTGCGACGGCGGACCGAACGCACGCCCTGCGCACCGCAGCTCGGTCGCCTGATGCGCATTCGTCTGCTCCCGCGACTGGAGCGGCAGATTGCCGTTGTTCAGCAGGGCATACAGCACGATGCCCAGAGAATACAGATCCGCGCGCTGGTCGTAGCGTCCGCTGTGGAACACCTCCGGCGCGGCATACAGCTCCGTGCCCACGCGCGTCATGGAGTGGCGGGATTCATCCAGCAGACGCGCAATGCCAAAATCTCCCAGCTTATAATTGCCGAACCGGTTGCGAAAAATGTTGCTCGGCTTGATATCCCGGTGCAGGATGTTCTGGCTGTGGCACAGAATCAGCGCCTGACACAGGTCGATGCCGATGCGCAGCACGGTCGGTTCATTCATAATCGCGCGGATATCCTGCGCCAGCAGCGTGGTGAGACTGTCCAGCAGCTCCATCCGCAGCTCCAGACGGCACGCAACTACCGCGCCGCCGCGCTCCATCGGAATCAGCGCGTGATCCTCATAGGAAACAATATTGCTGGTGCCCTTGAAGCGGATCATGGATTCCACCTCACTGCGCACCTCGCGCAGCATATCCTGTAACGCGTTCTCTCTCGGCTGCTCGGGGGCGATATGCACCACCTTCAGCGCACATTCCTGCGTGCCGCCGAAGCCGTCCTCGCGCTCGATGCGGCGCACATATCCAAAACCGCCGCGTCCGATCTCCTCACAGACCCGCCAGTTGCCGAATACGAGTTCGTCCATCTCATCCCGTCCCTTCTGCTTTATCCGTCACAATCGCAAGCATACGCGGCATAATCCGGTTGGTCGTCACGCCCCGAACACCACGGCGGCGCAGCTCGTCCAGTCTGCCGTCCACCGTATAGGCCTCGATGCGGATGCCGCGCGTGAGCAGCAGATTGCACCCCTGCTCACTCAATTTATTCCAATCAGCGTCCAAAAATACCTCATTTTTCCCGCTTTGCAGACCCTTTACCATCTGAACCGTGGATTCTCTGATCTCCTGATTCCAGAGCAGCCCCAGCCGTGCCTCCGGATTCACCGCCGCAATCTGCTGGAGCGACTGCGCCTGAAAGCTGATCCACGTCGGAGCAATGCCATAGATCCGGCAAATGCGCAGCAGATTGCGTGCCTGTGCGCCCGTCAGCTCGGTTTTCAGCTCCACATACGGCGTCAGATGATACCTCCGGCACACGGACAAAAACTCCGCAAAGGTCGGGATGCGCGTATTCTGCCATTGGTTGCCCTTCCATCTGCCAAAATCCAGACGGCGCACCTGCTCAAAGGTTTTGTCCGCCACCCGTCCCGTGCCGTTTGAGGTGCGGTCCACTGTCGGGTCATGCAGCAGCACCGGCACGCCGTCCCGCGTGAAGCGCACATCACATTCCACAGTCGTATAGCCGTTCCACGCGGACTGGCGGAATGCCTCCAGCGTGTTCTCCGGCGCGCGTTCGTGGTATCCGCGGTGGCTGATGAGCCCGACGCTGCTGCTGTATTCCGGATGCGCGGTCTGCGCATATTCCTGCCATTCGCTCCACGCCTCGCGCGTGAGCAGCTCCTCCGGATGCAGCATACCGCCTGCCGGAATCAAGCCCGCCTGCTGCGCCGTATAGACTGCCGTCGTATATGCCGGCGAGATCGCGGAATGATCCGCATACCGCACCGGCGTGCTGCTCAGCTTCCGCCAGCTCTGCACAAAGCACTTGCGCAGCATCGCATAAATCGCCTGCTCGCGCGTCACGATATCCGTTTCCGTACCGATTCCGGCAAGCAGCTCGTGCTGCTGCGCCCACGCCCAGGCATCGCGGTCATCGCCCTCATACAGCAGCGCCGCAAGCACGCCGCGCGTGATAATCGGCTGCTCCAGTGTCAGCTCCTCCAGCGTCCGCTCCGTCTGTACGGGCGCTTCGGCAGGCTCCCCGGAGCCCTCCGCCGCTTCCTGCGAAGCGTGCTGCACCTCAGCGGTCGTCTGACGACTCTGCGGGACGCCGTCCGATGCGCCCGCTCCAAGCCCCGCCAGCACGGCAATGCCGACCGCCAGCAGAGCGGCTGTGCGTCGGATGGATTGCATTCGGATTTCATCTCCCTTTACTATACCATACTCCATGTACTGCCGCCAGAAGAACGGCATAAAACCGATGTGACAGTAGGTTTACAGACAGAAAATGCGGCGGAGCGTATCCCCGCCGCATATGGTAGATCAGTCCGCAAACAGCGGCGTGCTGAAATAGCGCTCTGCCGTGTCCGGCAGAACCGTGACCACGGTCTTGCCCGGACCGAGCTTCTTTGCCAGCTGAATTGCCGCCGCCACGTTTGTGCCGCTGGAAATACCGCACATCAGACCCTCCAGCCGCGCCAGATTCTTCGCGGTGGAAATTGCCTCCTCGTCCGTGACGATGTAGATATCGTCATAAATCTGCTGGTTGAGAATCGCCGGAATCACGCCGTCGCCGATGCCCATCTGCAAATGCGTGCCGATCGTGCCGCCCGCCAGAATCGCGGCGTTTTCCGGCTCGACCGCCCAGATGGTCATATCCGGATTTTCGCGGCGCAGAATCTCGCCGATGCCCGTGATCGTGCCGCCCGTGCCGATGCCCGAGCAGAAGCCGTCAATCGGACCGTCCACGTCCTCCAGAATCTCCAGTGCGGTCTGGCAGCGGTGTACCTGCGGGTTCGCCGGATTTTCAAACTGCTGCGGAACAAACACATTCGGATCCTCCGCCGCCATGCGCAGAGCGGTTTGCAGGCATTCGTCGATGCACTTGCCGATGTCGCCCTCGTCATGAATCAGAATCACCTCGGCACCGTAGTGACGCACCAGCTTGCGGCGCTCCTCGCTGACCGAATCCGGCATGATGATGATGGTTTTATAGCCGCGCACCGCGCCGATGAGCGACAGACCGATGCCCTGATTGCCGCTGGTCGGCTCCACAATCACCGTGTCCTTGTGAATCAGACCGCGCGCCTCCGCGTCCGCGATCATGTTGAACGCCGTGCGCGTCTTGATCGAGCCGCCCACGTTCAGACCCTCAAATTTGACCAGAATCCGTGCGCTGTTTTCGTCTGCCATATGGTTCAGGCGTACAAGGGGAGTATGCCCCATTGCCTCAAGAATATCATTGTATACCATGGTGTAAAACCCTTCCTGTTTC
>JAEDEU010000098.1 GCA_016293155.1 Clostridiaceae bacterium
GCCTCCTTCGCCTCCATGGACGGATCGACTGCGACCACGCCGCTCAGGCGGATCCACTTTCCTCCTGCCATTGCGGATATCTCCACCTTCGGATTCTCCACCATCTCCGCAAAGCACCGCTTGGTGTTGTTGGTGCAGATATAGATGTGATCCTTGTACTCCATGACCGCACCGAACGGGCGTACATGCGGCTGACTGCCGGAAACCGTGGCGAGGTAAAACACCTTCGCCTGCTTGAGAAATTCAACTGCCTGATTCATTGTAGTCTCCTCTCCTGACAATGATTAACGGTTATCTACCTTTTCCGGGTACAGGTCGTGGTTCGCCAGACGGTTCCACGCGACCTCCTCCCATCTGGTTCCTTTTCTGCCATAATTGCAGTATGGGTCAATCGAAATGCCGCCGCGCGGCGTGAACTTGCCCCAGACCTCGATGTATTTCGGGTCCATCAGACGGATCAGATCCTTCATGATGATGTTCACACAGTCCTCGTGGAAATCGCCGTGATTGCGGAACGAGAACAGATAGAGCTTGAGGCTCTTGCTCTCCACCATGCGCTTGTCCGGCACATAGCTGATGTAAATCGTGGCAAAATCCGGCTGTCCGGTCATCGGGCACAGGCTGGTAAATTCCGGACAGTTGAACTTGACAAAATAGTCGTTGTCCGGATGCTTGTTGACAAAGGTTTCGAGCATTTCGGGCGCATAGTCGGTCGGGTACTTGGTGCCCTGATTGCCGAGCTTGGTTACGCCGTCCAGCTCCTGCTTGCTTCTTCCGCTCATGTCAGTCCTCCAGTAACGGGTCGGTCACGCCGTTTGCTTCAAACGCCGCCTGACGGTCAATGCAGGTGCCGCACTGTCCGCAGGGCTTCTCGCCGCCTTCATAGCAGCTCCAGGTCAGATGATAGGGCACGCCCAGCTCCAGACCTTTTTTGACAACCTGCGCCTTGTTCCACTTGACAAACGGCGCTTCGATGGTCAGCTGATGTCCGCTGCCCTCCCAGATTGCGGTATTCATCGCGTTGTTGAACACATCGCTGCAATCCGGATAGGCGTTGCCTGCGGCATCGTCGCTGTGCGCGCCGTAATAAATCTTGCTGCATCCGCGGCTGAGCGCGATGGATGCGGCGGACGACAGGAACAGACCATTGCGGAACGGAACATAGGTGGACACCGGCGCGCCATCTGTCTTTTGAATCTGCTCAGCGTAGCTTTCCTTGGGAATGTCCTGATCCGAATGCTTCAGCAGCGAGCAGTCGCTGTACGCAAAAATGCGCGCCAGATCCAACGAGATATGCTCAACTCCATAATACGCCGCAACCGCGTCGGATGCAAGCAATTCTTTGTCGTGCTTCTGACCATATGTGATCGACAATGCGACAACATTTTCTTTTCCGTATTCCGCAACCGCCATGCCCAGCGCAGTGGAGCTGTCCACACCGCCGCTGGAAAGTACCATTACTCTCATAAAAAAATGCTCCTTAAAATTTCACCCGTGCCTGTAAATTCGGATCCTCCGCGAAGCGTCCGCGGAAGGTTGTGGTGTAGGTCTTTGCCGAGGTCTTTTTGATGCCGCGTGCGGTCATGCAGCTGTGGCAACCTTCGATGAGCACCGCAACGTCCTCCGAGCCGTTGACCATCTGGATGATCTCCGCGATGTCGTTGCCCAGACGCTCCTGCAATTGCAGGCGCTTTGCCGCCATATCCGCAATGCGGGCGATCTTGCTCAGACCGATCACGCGCCCCTTGGGCAGATACGCGACCGTCACCTTCATATCATACATCAGCGCGAGGTGGTGCTCACAGTAGCTGAACACCTCGATGTCGCGCACAATCACCACATCATTGCTGTCCGTGCGGTAGTCCTCCTCGAAGGTTTTGCCGAACTTTTCCGCGATCTCCGCGTTGGTGTAGTTCATGCCCTCAAAGACTTCCTTGTACATCTTCGCCACGCGCTTTGGGGTATCCTTCAGCCCCTCGCGCTCGGGATCATCGCCCAGTGCGACCAGAATGCCGCGAATATGCTCCTGAATGGCCTTGGTATCAATTGCCATGATTTTTGATTAGACTCCCTTCTGATTCGGGTCCCAGATAAACTTGTGCATCTGGAGCTGAATGTTCACACCGTTCAGCCGGTGCTCCTTTACAAATTCCACCATGTCCGCCGGCTCAATCGCGCCGAATACCGGACTCAGATATACCGCACAGCGTCCGATCAGCTCATACTGTCTGCACACGCGCAGAGCGGTTTCCAGATCGGCGCGGCTGCCGCAGACGAACTTGACCGTGTCATGCGCCGTCAGCCGCTCAAAATTGTGCAGACACATCCGGTGCTCCATGCCGCTCGCGCCGGTCTTGTAGTCCATGGTCAGGCTCGGACGGTTGTGCGGCATGTCCAGCACAAAATCCGCCGGCACGCTTCCATTGGTCTCGATCTCCACATACAGACCCTCATCCTGCGAAAGCAGGGTGAGCAGGTCTGCAATGCCGTCCTGCATCAGCGGCTCGCCGCCGGTGAGCGTGACATTGGTCACGCCGGTGGCTTTGATTGAATCGTAGATTTCCCGTGCGGTCATTCCGGTATACGGTGCATCCGCACGATTTGCCCACTGCGTGTCACAGTAGGCGCAGTTTAAATTGCAGCCGCAGAATCGGACAAATACCGCGAGCTGCCCCGCCCTGCGTCCCTCGCCGTTGATGCTGACAAAGGTCTCCGCGACGTGAAAGACTGTCATTTCATCCACCTCATTCCGCATAGGACGCGCAGTTGTTCGGCGTCTCATAGACGGTCGCGCGCGCAACCTGATAGCCCCTTCCGGTCATACGGCGGTAAAAATATTCTGCAAAGTGCTCCGCGGTCGGGCGGAACGGCACCGGAATCAGACGAAAGCCCTCGTCCTCCAGCGCCGCGACGGTTGCCGGACGCAGGGTGTTTTCCTCATAAATCATTGCATGATCAAAAAAGTCCGCCGCCTCGGCAAGGTCGCGCTTAAAGTCTCCGAAATCCACGATCATGCCGCGCTTCTGACGATCCTGCTCCAGCGTCTCGCTCTGGATCTCCACCACGACGCGCCAGCGGTGTCCATGCAGATTCGCGCACTTTCCCTGATAGCCGGACAGAAAATGCGCCGCGTCAAAGCTGTGTTCTGTTTTTAAAAAATACATAATTTTCCCTTCGCTCATAAAGCAAAAAGAGCCGCCTCAAAGCAGGCGACTCAAAAAGCACCCGCACACGCAATGCGGATGTTTGATGCCTAGTTTTGTTTCGTGACAGGAGGTTTTCGAACTGTCAATTCTTCAATTTGGCAAAAGTATAGCACGAAATCGGGCGGGTTTCAACCATGTTTTTTCCCAAAAATGTGTTTTTTCTTGGGCGGCTCCTGCGGCAGCTCCGCAATCATCGCGGTAAGGCAGTCATTTGCATCCAGAAAATCGCGGATATGGTAATTAAATACTGCGGTTTCCTCCTCCGAACACTTGCCTGCGAGCGATTGATCCGGGTCGTATGCGCCCATTCCCAGCGCCTCCATGCGCTGTGCATTCTGTTCGCTCAGCAGCGGCGTGGTATCCATGGAATTGAGCGTGTGCAGCGCCTCCAGCATCCGCCCCAGCATCTGATGGCAGGAGCGCAGATGGGCAACCGTCGCCGGACGCTTTTTGCGGCGGGTCAGCTCCTCCTCATACAGCCGGATTTCCTCGCCCAGCTTGCGATGGTTTCTGCGAACCTCGTGCAGGTCGGTAAACTCCCAGCGATAGGCGCGCTGCGCCAGCAGCGGCAGCAGAATGCGCTGATCCGCCTTGGTCAGACGTGTCACCTTATAGGCATTGTTGTACGGGCGCAGCACGACGTTGACGGCCAGTGCGATTGCAATCCCCGCAAGCGTCTCCAAAAAACGGGTCACGCCATACAGATACGGCGTACCGCCCTCGATATTGCACGCGATGCAGGCAAACACGACACAGGTCAGCGGAATGGACTCCCGCATCTTGAACGCATTGCAGAATACAATGACCAGCATGATGCCGATTCCGGTAAAAAATGCAATATACCTGGAAAACAGCATCGCAAACAGCATTCCGGTGACCGCGCCGAAAAAGTTGCCCAGCACCAGATTGCGCGCACTCACGAAGGAATCATGGATGGAGCGCTCCATGGAGTTGATCGCGCCGATCGCCATAAAGGCCGGATACGGATCGCTGACCGCCTTGCCGAGTGCGACAGACAGTGCCACGGCAATTCCGGTTTTGATCGTCCGCATTCCGAAATGAAATCTTCGGTATCGAATTAATTGATTCATTTTTTGTTCCTCTCCGATATACTCTCTCTCAAATTCTTTTTATTATACCACACTCTGCCCCTTTCGTGTTAGCTTTCACCAAAATCTTCCCATAAATTTCCGAACAAATTGTGAAAAGTACACCGTTAACATTGACAGTCCTGTTTGGTTATGATAACATATTACCAGTCAAAGCGTATCAACTGCTGTCAAATCGGATGCAGCACGAAATAGATCCGGCCGCATCGGCACGGCAAAGTGAGGAGTATTTGTTATGAAAAAGCTGAACAAAAAAATCGGAGTCGCAGCGGCTACCGCCGGCGTTGTCGCGGGTGCCGTTGCCGCAGGCGTTGCAATCTACCGCCGCAGTAAAAATGAATCGGTTTATCACGAGGAAGAGCTTCGCGCCATGAACGAGCTGGACGATATGAACGCAGAGAGCTTCGAGGGTGCAGCAGAGGAAGGCGCAGCCGCAGACTGCGAGGCATGTGAGTCCTGCGATTCCTGTGCGTGCGAGACCGAGGAGGCTCCGGCAGAAGCAGCGGAGGCTCCGGAGGAAGCAGCGGAAGAAGCCGATGCAGCAGATGAGGCTGCTGAGCAGCCTGCTGAAGAAGCGGAGGAAGCCGCGGATGCACCCTGCTGCTGCGGCGGCGTATGCGCGGTTCCGGTCGCGGAGGAGGCAGAGGAAGACGCTGCCGAAGCTCCGGAGGAGGCTTCTGAGGATTCCGAGGACGCTGAGGACGCTGAGGACGAGGAAGAAAACTGATCCGAATTAACGCTTTCGGAATCGGTCAAAGTATGCTACAATAGGGACGGAGCTTCGGCTCCGTCTTTTTTCATGACAATTATCATAAATCCGGAGGACAATTATGAGATACGAAGGACGCGTATTCCGCCCGCCGAGCGAGGCATACAGCCTGATTGTACAGGTTACGGTCGGATGCAGCCACAACAAATGCACGTTTTGTGATATGTACAAGGAAAAGCAGTTCCACATCCGCAAGATGGAGGACATTCTGGAGGACTTCCTGATTGCGCGCCGTACCTATCGCCACATTGAGCGCGTATTCCTCGCGGACGGCGATGCACTCATCCGCAAGACCGAGGATCTGGCGGTCATTTTGCAGTTTATCCGCGACAACATCCCGGAGTGCACCCGCGTGACGAGCTACGGCTCGCCCACCGCGATTCTGCGCAAGACACCGGAGGAGCTCAAGCTCCTGCACGACCTCGGACTGGAAATGATCTATCTGGGTCTGGAATCCGGCGATGCAGAGGTACTGCGCCACATCAACAAGGGCGTGACGCCGGAGCAGACCATCGAAGCCGGTCTGCGCGTGCGCGAGGCGGGCATGAAGCTGTCCGTCACCGCCATCAGCGGACTGGGCGGCACCGAGCGCTGGCAGGAGCACGCCATTGCGACCGCCGAGGCGTTTTCGCAGATGAAGCCGGAGTACATCGGTCTGCTGACGCTGATGTTCGAGGGTGACACTCCGCTGGAGCGCGAGGTGCGTGAGGGCAAGTTCAAGCTGCTCACCGCGCCGCAGGTCGCACGCGAGACCATGCTCATGCTGGAGCACATGGACTGCGAGGGCAGCATCTTCCGCTCCAACCATGCCTCCAATTACCTGTCGCTCAAGGGCACGCTGAACAAGGATCGTGACGCGCTGATCGCAACCCTGCGCCGTGCACTGGACGGCGAGCTGGGCTACAAGAACGAAATGTTCCG
>JAEDEU010000099.1 GCA_016293155.1 Clostridiaceae bacterium
TGCTGACCACCTACATGGCAGAGCTGGAATATCTGCTCAAGGAAACCCTGCGCATCGAGCATCATTATCATCTGCGCAAGCATGATTATGAGGTGGAACAGGAATTTCAGAGACAGCATCGGGCGGCGCATCAGACCTTTGAACAGAGTACAGCGCCCGAAGAATCCTGAAAAAACAGAAAGAAATGCACCTCCCTGCCGTGAAACTGCGGCAGACGGAGGTGCATTTTATTTATACCTTGCTCGGGCGGGAAGCAATGCGGAACAAAATCATGCCGATGACGAACAGAATGGCGATCGCACCGACCCCGAGGTTGATACTGTTGGTAGCCTGACTGATGATGCTGACCATGGTGGTGCCCAGAAAGGATGCACCCTTTCCGCAGATGTCCAGAATACCGAAGTATTCCCCCGACTTTTCCGCCGGAATGATTTTGGCGAAGTGTGAGCGGGAGAGCGCCTGAATACCGCCCTGAAACAGCCCGACGCAGACTGCCAGAATCCAGAAATGCGTCTGCGTGCTCATGAAAAAACCAAAGACCGCAATGCCGGTATATGCCGTGATGCAGAGCGTGATGAGATTGCGGCTCGGATATTTTGCTGACAGCCGGCCGAACAGGATGGATGCCGGAAAGGCGACGATCTGCGTGACGAGCAGAGCAAGCAGCAGACCGGTGGAGTCCAGACCAAGTGCTTCGCCGTATGCCGTTGCCATGTCGATAATGGTATACACGCCGTCAATATAAAAGAAAAACGCGAGCAGAAACAAAAAGATATGCTTTTGCCCGCGGATATCTTTGAGCGTACCGAAAATGCGGGCAAAGCTGCTGGATACGGCATGACCGGTGTGTGTTACATAATGGTGCTGCCGATAGTTTTTGAGCAGCGGAATGGACATCAGCAGCCACCAGAGCGCGATGATGCAGAAGGAAATCACCATCGCCGTGACCATGCTCAGACCAAAGCTGCCGCTGCCGAGTACCAGCACAAGACAGACGGCAAACGGGATGCAGCTTCCGATATAGCCCCACGCATAGCCGTTGGAGGAGACAACATCCATGCGCTCCGGTTCGGTGATATCCGAGAGCATGGAGTCGTAAAAAATCTGGCTGGCGGAGTAGCAGACCTTGGCCGCCACAAAGATGATCAGGAAAATCAGCCACGACTGTGTGCTTCCGAGTGCCGCGCAGCCAATGGTTCCAATCAGAATGCTGACAGCAAACATCGTTTTTTTGAAGCCGCGGATATCCGCAAGCGTGCCGAGCACCGGGCCGAGCAGTACGACAATCAGCGTCACAGCCGAGGTCGCATAGCCCCAGTATGCAAGATAGTTGACGGCAGATACACCGGCGCTGTCCGCCAGATAATCAAAGTAAATCGGCAGCAGGGTGGATACCAGCAGAATAAATGCGGAATTGCCGACATCATATAAAATCCACTGCTTTTCCAGCCTGGTCAGTTTGAATGGTTCCTGTTTCATTTGTTCTCCTTTGTCCTGAAGGGATACTCAACAGATATGAGCATGGTATCACTCAAATGATAAAGGAAAATTCGGAAAAAAACAATCAGATTCTTGAAAAATGTTGGATAAAAAATCTCCCATGTGAAATGAAATGCCAGTCACATGGGAGATTCTGTAATATTTGTCAGTTAGGAAAATCCTTCGCAGAAATAAAATTATGCCTTGTCGCGGATTTCGCTGTGCAGAGACTGCAGCGACTTGATTTCGTCGCTTTCGTGCGTCTTGACGTAGTGGATGCCGTCTGCAGTTGCCTTGGCAGCCGCAATGGTGGTCATATACGGAACCTTTGCCTTGATTGCAGCCTTTCGCAGGTAGCTGTCATCGCTGATGGTTTCCTTGCCTGCCGGAGAGTTGATAATCAGATCAATCTTTCCATTGGTAATCATATCCAGAATGTTCGGACGACCCTCAAACAGCTTCTTGACGCGCTCGGCATGAATGCCGGACTCGGTCAGCAGCTTATAGGTGTTGTCGGTTGCAAGGATGTGGAAACCGTCCTCAGCGAAGCTCTTGGCCACGTCTACAACCTCAGCCTTGTCCTTGCGGTTGACGGAGATCAGAACCGTGCCGCCGAGCGGGAGCTTGGACTGAATTGCCTCCTGTGCCTTGAAGAATGCCTCGCCGGAGGTGGTTGCAAGACCGAGAACCTCGCCGGTGGAGCGCATTTCCGGTCCGAGTACCGGGTCAACCTCCTGGAACATATTGAACGGGAATGCTGCTTCCTTGACACCAAAGTACGGGATATCCTGCTCCTTCAGACCCGGAACCGGGGACGGATTGCCGGTCAGCTCGGAGGTGATGATATCGGTTGCGAGCGGTACCATGCGGATGTTGCAGACCTTGGATACCAGCGGTACGGTACGGGATGCTCTCGGATTCGCTTCGAGAACATAAACCTTGCCGTTTTCGATTGCATACTGCATGTTCATCAAGCCCTTGACGTGCATTTCCTCTGCAATTTTTCGGGTGTATTCCTTGATGGTTTCCACATTCTCTGCGGAGATATGCTGAGACGGAATGATGCACGCGGAGTCACCGGAGTGTACGCCCGCAAGCTCGATGTGCTCCATGACAGCCGGAACAAATGCGTTGGTGCCGTCGCTGATTGCATCTGCCTCGCATTCCAGTGCATGGTTCAGGAAGCGGTCGATCAGAATCGGACGATCCGGCGTAACGCCGACCGCCGCGTTCATATACTCGGTCATGCTCGCGTCGTCGTAAACGACCTCCATGCCGCGTCCGCCCAGAACATAGGACGGGCGAACCATAACCGGATAACCGATCTTGCCTGCGATTGCAATCGCCTCGTCCACGGTGGTAGCCATACCGGATTCCGGCATCGGAATCTCCAGCTTTTCCATCATTTCGCGGAACAAATCGCGGTCCTCTGCCAGATCAATGACGGACGGGGAGGTGCCGAGAATCTTGACACCGTTCTTCTCCAGCTCTGCTGCGAGGTTGAGCGGAGTCTGACCGCCGAACTGCGCGATGACGCCGAGCGGCTTTTCCTTCTTATAGATGCTAAGCACGTCTTCCAGCGTGAGCGGCTCGAAGTACAGCTTATCCGAGGTGTCATAGTCGGTGGAAACGGTCTCCGGATTGCAGTTGACAATAATGGTCTCAAAGCCGAGCTTCTTGAGCGCGAGGGATGCGTGAACACAGCAGTAGTCGAACTCAATGCCCTGACCGATACGGTTCGGACCGCCGCCGAGGATCATGATTTTCGGCTTGTCGCTGACCGGATTCTTGTCCGGTGCGTTGTAGGTGGAGTAGTAGTAAGCGCTGTTTTCCGTACCGCTGACGTGAACGCCTTCCCATGCTTCCTCAACACCCAGCTCGATGCGGCGGTTGCGGATGGTTTCCTCCGGGATTTCAAGAATCTGGCTCAGATACTTGTCGGAGAAGCCGTCCTTCTTCGCGGTGATGAGCTGCTCATCGGACGGCAGACCGCCCTTGCACTGGAGCAGAGCCTCCTCTTCCTCGACCAGCTCCTTCATCTGCTCAATGAAGTAGGATTTTACCTTGGTCAGCTCGAAGATTTCCTCGACGGTAGCGCCCTTGCGCAGTGCCTCGTACATGACGAAATGGCGCTCGCTGGACGGGGTGATGAGCTTCTGCAGCAGCTGTTCCTTGGTGAGGGAGTCGAAATCCTTGGCATGACCCAGACCATAGCGTCCGGTTTCCAGGCTGCGGATTGCCTTCTGGAAGGCCTCTTTGTAGGTCTTGCCGATGCTCATAACCTCGCCCACGGCGCGCATCTGCGTGCCCAGCTTATCTTCTACGCCCTTGAACTTTTCAAATGCCCAGCGTGCGAACTTGATGACCACGTAATCGCCGTCCGGAACATATTTGTCCAGCGTGCCGTACTTGCCGCACGGAATGTCCTTGAGGGTCAGACCGGTTGCGAGCATTGCGGATACCAGTGCAATCGGGAAGCCGGTTGCCTTGGATGCCAGTGCGGACGAACGGGAGGTACGCGGGTTGATTTCGATGACGATGATGCGGTCGGAGACCGGATCGTGTGCAAACTGCACGTTGGTGCCGCCGATGACCTGAACGGACTCGACGATCTTGTATGCCTGCTCCTGGAGACGCTTCTGGCACTCCTCGGAGATGGTCAGCATCGGAGCGGAGCAGAAGGAGTCGCCGGTATGAACACCCAGCGGGTCGATGTTCTCGATGAAGCAGACGGTAATCATATTTCCCTCTGCATCGCGGACGACCTCCAGCTCCAGCTCTTCCCAGCCGAGAATGGATTCTTCGACGAGTACCTGTCCGACCAGGCTTGCCTGTAAGCCGCGTGCGCAGACGGTTTTCAGCTCTTCCTTATTATAAACAAGACCGCCGCCGGCACCGCCCATGGTGTAGGCCGGACGCAGTACGACCGGATAACCCAGTTCTTCTGCGATGTTCAGCGCTTCCTCGACGCTGTAGGCAACCTCGCTGCGCGCCATCTCGATGCCCAGCTTGTCCATTGCCTTCTTGAATTCGATACGGTCCTCGCCGCGTTCGATGGCATCGACCTGTACGCCAATGACCTTGACATTGTATTTGTCCAGAATGCCTGCCTGATTGAGCTCGGCGCACAGATTCAGACCGGACTGTCCGCCGAGGTTCGGCAGAAGCGCATCCGGACGTTCCTTTGCGATAATCTGCTCAAGACGATCTACATTCAGAGGCTCAATGTAGGTGACGTCGGCAGTCTCCGGATCGGTCATAATCGTAGCCGGATTGGAATTGACCAGTACAATTTCATAGCCCAGCTTGCGGAGTGCCTTGCAGGCCTGGGTACCGGAATAGTCAAATTCGCATGCCTGTCCGATGATAATCGGACCGGAACCGATAATGAGTACCTTGTGAATATCTGTTCTTTTTGGCATAGAAGTATCCTCCTTTACTTATTAATAATTATATATGAAATTGAGAAAAGCACAAGTTTTTTTTGAATGTTTTGAGAAAATATGACAATTTCCACAAAGAAACGACAGCGGCCCGAAGCGTTCTCTGTAAGCCAGAGAAAAGGGCAGCGCGCAGCGATCGGAGAGTACGAAAAAGGACGGCAAATTTTGCCGTCCTTTGATGATGGTCGAGGTGACAGGACTTGAACCTGCGGCCTCTGCGTCCCGAACGCAGCGCTCTACCAAACTGAGCCACACCTCGTTATTGGATTGTCTTGTGCTCTCTGCAACGATAAATATAATAACAGATAATTCCTTGTCTGTCAACTGTAAAATGATAATTTTTTCTTTTTTGTCAAAAAGAAAAAACAGCAGTCTGTGAGAGCAAACGTGCGTTCACATACTGCTGCTTGTATATGGAGAATCGCTGATTGCTGTACCATCAGCCGTGCAGGCGTCCGATGATGCGGAACGCGAGCGTGTGCTCGTTGATAAGCGGAGCGGAGTGGGCGAAGAACAAAATGCCATCACATGGAGCGTGAAGCTCCTCCATAACATAGCCCTCGAGCGGATGCAGGATTTCGGCAACCGGCTCGCCGTAGCCGATTTCATCTCCTGGATTTTTCAGACGGCGGAAGATGCCGCTGCACGGGCTGTTGACCGAGCGCAGCTCCACAGCGACCAGGGCTTTCAATATACATCCTCAGCATATTTCAAGCTAATTCAAAAATACGGCATAACTCCCTCAATATCAAGACGGGGAAACTGCTATGATAATGCTATGGCAGAGAATTTCTTTTCTATCCTCAAAACCGAGTGCATTTACAGACATAAACCGGAGTCTTTCCAAGAAGCAAATGACACGATCGACCGCTATATTCATTTCTACAACCATTGCCTTGTTAAAATTATATAACGCTAAAATATGCTTGTCGAGTAATCAAATCCGTAATAAATACCAAAAATATGTTGCATTTTTACTCTTTCGTGCATAGGATGGGAAAGATTTTTTGGTGAGGTGATCGTATGTGCGGAATTGCCGGACAGATCGGAGCGCCGATCGGACA
>JAEDEU010000100.1 GCA_016293155.1 Clostridiaceae bacterium
CCCTGCTGGGCGGCAGCATCGAGCGCGTGATCGACTATACCATCCCGCTGACCGACATCACGCACCGCATGGTGGTCATCCGCAAGGTCAAGCCGACTCCGGCAAAATACCCCCGTCCGTTCCGCAAAATTTCCGCTGCTCCGCTCTGAGCAGGGCAGGGGAGAGGCGATGTTTCACGTGAAACCATGCGTTTCATGAAAAAACTGGTAATAAATGGAAAATGACGGCATAACCTGAGCAGCATGGGACGGAGCCTGTATACCGTCTCCTGTGTTTCACGTGAAACCATGAGCAGTTCTGTGTAAAATCCGCTATAAATTCCGGCTGTTTGCCAAAAACCGGTTGTTTCACGTGAAACCACGTGGTATAATAAGGTCGATTAGAAAACCCAAAAGGGAAAGGAACATTTCGAAATGGCAAAAATCATTGCATTTGCGAATCAGAAAGGCGGCGTCGGAAAGACCACCACGGCGGTCAATCTTGCCGCAGCGCTGACCGAACAGGGCAAAAAGGTTCTCATCTGCGATTTCGATCCGCAGGGCAATGCAACCTCGGGCTTTGGCATCGAGCCGCGTGAGCTGGAAACCAGCATCTATGAAGTTGTGATCTGCGACGCGCCGATTGAGGATGCAATCGTGCACACGGACTGGGCGGATGTCGTCGGCTCAAACGTAAATCTCGCCGGCGCGGAAATCGACCTGATTGAGCTGGACAAGCGAGAGTATCGGCTCAAGATGGCACTGGATCAGGTGCGCGACCAGTACGATTATATTTTGATCGACTGCCCGCCGTCGCTCGGTCTGCTGACGCTCAACTGTCTGTGCGCGGCGGATTCCTTCCTCGTGCCGTTACAGTGCGAGTACTACGCGCTGGAGGGACTGACGCAGCTGATGAATACCGTGCGCGCTGTGCAGCGTGCGCTGAACAATGAGATCCGCATGGAGGGCGTGCTGCTCACCATGTTTGACGGACGCACCAACCTGTCCATTCAGGTGGTGGAGGAGGTCAAGAAGCACTTTGGCAACAAGGTGTTCTCCACTGTGGTGCCGCGCAATGTGCGCCTGTCCGAGGCGCCGAGTCATGGCAAGCCGATCACCGCATACGACCGCTACTGCCGCGGCGCGGAGGCATACATGGCACTGGCAAAGGAATTTCTGCGCAAGAATGAACGATAAGAAAGGAGAATCCGTATGGCAAAGACGCTTGGCAGGGGATTATCCGCACTGTTCGGGGAGGAAGGCATGAACGATCTCACCGCGCCGCCGGTGCGCGATGTCAAGCCGCGCGGCGGCTTCCGCAGCCTGCCGATCGGCAAGGTCGAGCCGAATCCGGCACAGCCGCGCAAGGCGTTTGAGGAAAGCGCACTGGAGGAGCTGGAAGCATCCATCCGCGCACACGGCGTGCTCTCGCCGATCACCGTCCGTCTGGCGGAGAACGGATATTATCAAATCATCGCAGGCGAGCGCCGCTGGAGAGCCGCGCGCCGCGCGGGACTGGATAACATCCCGGCGATGATCGTCGAGGCGGACGACAAGACCGTGATGGAAATCGCGCTCATCGAGAATTTGCAGCGCGAGGACTTGAACCCGATCGAAGAAGCCGAGGGATACCGGGCGCTGATTCAGGAGTTCGGACTGACGCAGGATGTCGTGGCAGAGCGCGTGGGACGTTCCCGTTCCGCGATTGCAAACTGTATGCGCCTGCTGGGGCTGAGCGATGACATCCGCGCGATGGTTGCGGAGGGCAAGCTGAGCAGCGGACATGCCCGCGCGATTCTCTCCGTACAGGACGAGGGCAAGCGCATGATGGCGGCGGAGACCATGATGGAAACCGGAATGTCCGTGCGTCAGGCGGAGGCGTTTGCGAAAAAGCTGAACAAGCCGTCGCCGGACACCGCGGAGCAGGAGGTCAAGCAGGCGGCGCAGGAGATCGAGGTGGATTACCTCGCGGACATTGAGAAGCGTCTGGAGGGCGCACTCGGCCGCCGCGTAAAGATCCAGAGCAAGAAAAATAAGGGAAAGATCGAGCTGGAATACTACGGCAACGACGATCTCGACCGGCTGGTAACCGCACTTGCGGCGGTGATTTTGTAAAGCATTTTGCTTTGAGGAGCTTTCACTCCGGCGAAAGCCGGTACAATAAACCTGCTTCGGCAGGACGATAAGAAAGGGCAGGATTACTGTGTTAGACGTAAAATTTATTCGTGAGAATACCGCAAAGGTAAAGACCAGACTCGCCATGCGCGGCAAGAGCTATGACGAGGAGATCGACCAGATCCTCGCACTGGACGACGAGCGCCGTGCGATCATCGGCAAGGTCGAGAGCCAGAAGGCGGAGCAGAAGCGCATCTCCAAGAGCATCCCGCAGCTCAAGAAAAAGGGCGAGGATGTCTCCGGCATCATGGCGGAGATGAAGCAGATGTCCGAGGAGGTCAAGGCGCTGGACGCACGCCGCACCGAGGTCGAGAATGCACTGCATGACGCGCTGCTGGGCGTGCCGAACGTACCAGCGGATCAGGTTCCGGAGGGCGCGGACGATACCTGCAATCCGGAGGTTCGCCGCTGGGGCGAGCCGACTCAGTTCGATTTCGAGCCGAAGGCACACTGGGACATCGGCAAGGAGCTGGGCGTTCTGGATCCGGAGACCGCTGCAAAGGTCACCGGCAGCCGCTTCCATTTCTATAAGTCCTACGGCGCACGCCTGGAGCGCGCCGTCATTAACTACTTCCTGGATACCCATACCGCGAACGGCTATACCGAGATTCTGCCGCCGTTCATCGCAAACGCGGCATCCATGACCGGCACCGGTCAGCTGCCGAAGTTCGCGGAGGATATGTACCATCTGGAAAACACGGATATGTATCTGATCCCGACCGCAGAGGTTCCGGTGACCAATATGTACCGCGACGATATCATTCCGGCGGACCAGCTGCCGATCCGCTATGCGGCATACTCCGCATGTTTCCGCGGCGAGGCAGGCGCAGCAGGACGCGACGCACGCGGTCTGATCCGTCAGCATCAGTTTAACAAGGTCGAGCTGGTCAACTTCACCGCTCCGGAGGATTCCTGGACGCAGCTGGAGAACCTGACCAACGAGGCGGAGCGCGTGCTTCAGGGTCTGGGTCTGCCGTACCGCGTGGTCATGCTGTGCACCGGCGATGTCGGCTTCAGCTCTGCGTGCACCTATGATATCGAGGTCTGGATGCCGTCCTACGGCCGCTATCTGGAGATCTCCTCCTGCTCGAACTTCCTGGACTATCAGGCGCGCCGCGCGAACATCCGCTGCCGCAACGAGGCAGGCAAGCCGCAGTATGCGCACACCCTGAACGGCTCCGGCGTGGCAGTCGGCAGAACGGTTGCCGCAATTCTGGAGAACTATCAGAATGCAGACGGTTCGGTCACCGTTCCGGAGGCGCTGCGTCCGTACATGGGCGGTCTGGAAGTGCTCAAGTAAAATCCAATCTTATGCAAAAGCAAAGCGCTGTCCCATACGGGGCAGCGCTTTTTTTCGTGATGAGTCAAGTCCTTCTGCGCTGTGCGCGTGCTTCGGCGGCAGACCAGGATGCCGGAATGCGTCCGACCGAATGATTGTACAGCGTGGACAGGATATCCCAGGTGCGCTGATCGAGTGCGCCGGTGGGTGAGAGATCATAGGTCTGCTGGATCACGCGCAGCGCCTTTGCGGTTTCATCGTCCAGAATGCCGGTGTAGTTCACGGTGGGGATGTTGGCAAAATGATTTGCGATGGTGGACAGCATGGACTGGACGATATACAGCAGATCGCCGCGCGCGCCGGAGGCGTAAAAGCCGCCGGTCGGGAAGGGAATGATGATGTTGGAGGGCGCAGTCTGTACCCGCTGTGCCTGACGGAACAGCTCGGTCCATGTGGCATAGTCCGCGACTCCGGTGGGCGGCAGACGGTTTTTGCGCTGGAACATGATGAGGGCAGCTGACGTCTCAGGACCGAAAACACCGTCCGGCAGTACCAGCGGGATTGCCGCGCCGGAGCGGGACAGCAGAGAAAGTGCGGATTGCAGTGCAAATACAGAGGGATTACGCATTGGTGCCGCCTCCTTCCGGGCCGACCGGCGTGCCGGGATACTGCGTCGGGGCGGTCTGACGTCCGGTCATGATGGTCTCCGCCTGCTGTGCGATGGTGATCCACGTGAGGTAATTGGTAATTCCGGTCGGCTCCAGACCGAACAGATTCTGTGCCGCAATCACGGCGTCCCGCGTCATCTCACCATAAAAGCCTGTCTCCGGGAGAGTCGGGATTTCCGGATAGACGGTAGCAAGCTCGTTAATCATCCGCTGAAGCTGGGTGACCGCGTCACCGCGCGAGCCGAGCAGCAGATTGGTGCCGGGATACAGCGGAATGCCGCCGCCGAAGTATTCCTGCTGATTCTGGTAGATGGTGATGTAGGTGTTGTACAGCGCGTTCCATGTCTCACGTCCGACGATTCCGTCCGGAGTCAGCCCGCGCAGACGCTGAAAAGCGATGACGGCATCGCGCGTCTGCGGTCCGAATACGCCGTCAATGTTGGAGAGATAGGGAACCTCGGGATAGTACGCTCCCACGACCGCGAGCAGATATTGCAGGACGCGCACGGGCGTTCCGGTCATTCCCTCGGACAGCTGCTCGGTGTACTGTAAGGAGACATCCTCCAGCGAAAGCCCTTCGGAGTTCAGCTCCGCCAGACGCTTGACCGATGCGAAGACATACTGAATCCGATACCAGGTTTCCTTGCCCACGATGCCGTCCTCGGTGAGCTGGAAAATGCGCTGGAAGGCGCGCACCGCATTCTCCGTGTCCTGATCGAAGATGCCGTTGACCGTGACCTTCGGGATCGCCGGATAGTTGGCAGAGATGCGGTTGAGCCGGAGCTGAAGCGTGCGCACCTCGTTGAGGCTGGTGCCCAGCCGGAGCGGGATACCGGGATAGGACTCGAATGGCGCACGCACCGGCGCGGTGCGGATGGAAAGATCGTCGCCGTAGAAATGGGTCAGGATTTCATAGGGTGAATATCCCTGCTCTGCCAGAGGAACGGTGCCCCACTGGCTCAACCCCTCGCAGGTGACGGTGGTGCCGTTGCAGTACTGGGTGAACAGCGGTTCGACGGACGCACCGCGCACGACGTATTCATTGAACAGCTCATCGACGATGTCGGCGATGTTGTCAAAGATATCGCGTCCGAAGACGAAGGCCTGATCGTAGGCGGTGGAGTTGGTGATGTCGAACGGGTAGCCGCGCGAGCGGTACCACTCGGTATAGATGCGGTTGAGCGCGAAGGATACCTGTGCATAAATGTTGGCGCGGATGGCGCTCTCCGGCCAGGTCGGATAGATTTCGCTGGAGGCGACGTTTTTGATATAATCCGGAAACGGGATAGTCACATTTTCCGCAGGCTCATCCGGACGGCCGAGGTGTACGGTAATGGTTTCGGGAACAAAGGGCTCGGGCATTTACTTCACCTCCTCGCCGTCCGAGAGCGGGAGCTGCTTGGAGCCGTCGTAGACCTGACGCGGCTCGGTTTCGCGCGGACGGGCGGGAATCATATTGACCGGCAGCACTGCCGTAATCCCCGGGAACATCTGCACGCCTGTGACTACAACCTGCTCGTAATCCGGATGTGTGATCTGTACGGTGTATTCATAAAACGGGGTAGGCTGACCGGGGGAGACCGACTCCGCAATCGCCGGAGCGGGCAGGGCAACCGGCTGGGTGAGTCCGCTGTTGTCGGTCGTGAGCTGATAGAGCAGCTCGGAATCTGCGGCGGAGGACATGACTGCAACGTGCGAATTTTCCACGGGGACGGCGCCTCCGGAGGCAGTTGTGCGTACAATTAAATAACCATTGGAAACCTGATTAGGCATGATACCACTCCTTTCGGGACATTCTATGAAAAGAGCGGACGGGATATGAC
>JAEDEU010000101.1 GCA_016293155.1 Clostridiaceae bacterium
TCGGTCTTTTCCTCATCGTCGCAGATGATCTGACCCTCGTACTTCCAGGTCGGGATGAGATAGCCGCTCTCCTCGTTGTAGGAATAGCCCAGCTCTGCCTTGTCCACATAGCCGGTGCCCTCCACCTCGGAATCGCCGTTTTTGAGCGTATCCTGAATTGCTTCCCGTTCGGAGCGGCAGGATACCGTCTTAACTGCCTCGCAGTAAACGCGTCCGTCCGTCAGCTCGATCAGCTCGCCGCCGGTACCCAGCTTCACGCCGAGCGTGCCCACATAGCGTCCCTTGGACTCGTCCTTGCTCACGCCCTTATAGCGGACAACGACGCTGCCGACATCCTGATTGTCCGTGAAGGAATCGTATTCCACGGTGTCCAGATCCACGCCGTACTGCTTGAGAATTTCCTTGGCAAGCTGTTTTGCCTCGGTCTCCTTCGGGAGATCCTCATCCGGCAGCTCGATGCCGGTATCGTTGAAGGTTACACCCCAGTTCAGCGTTCTGAGGTCGATCAGAATGGCGCAGTCCTGGTTGTATTGCAGCTTGGAGTAGCTGCCGTCGCGCGTGAACTTGCCCGTCATGCCGCTCGCTTCCTTCAGGCGTTCCTGAAGCGCCTCCAGCTCGCTGTCCTCAATCTCGGCGCGCTGATACAGCATTGCGGTCTGAGTCTCGTCGCTCGCCTCATAGCGAAATTCCACGCGGGACGGGGTGAGGTAAACCGAATCCACCTCGTAGGGGTCGGGCTTGACCAGCGTGTACACGGTGACTGCACCGATCACGATGGTGAGCACGGTCACTGCGGCGTAGATCTTCGCCCAGAATTTGCCGCTGTGGCGCTTGACCGGCTGACCTGCCTGCTGTTTTTTCTTTTCCCGGTCATCCTGAACAATATATACAATCGTGGTGATGGTCAGCATGACAACCAGCGCGATCAGCACGCGCGTGATGTAATAAAGCATTGGTTTGTCTCCTTAATTTCTGCGTTTTCGGCATCTCCTCCGACACACCGACGCTGTTATTATATCACACGATTGCGGTGAAATCAAATCCTGCTGATTCGTCGAAGCAGGCAGCCGGAGAGCGGTGCAATATGCGCCGTTCCGAACACGGAGCCGCGGTTGACGCGCCCGGAGCCGCCGTAAGCCGAATCATCGGTGTTAATCAGCTCCTCCCAGACGCCGAACGAGCCGCCCGGGATTTTATAATTTTTCAGCTCGGTCAGACCGAAGTTCAAAATCGCCAGAACCGAGTTGCCCTGACTGTCGCGGCGGGAGATGGCAAACACGGTCGGATTGGTGCGTCCCATATCCATCCACTCAAAGCACTGCGGATTGTAATCCTGATCGTACAGCGGGCTTTGGGTCACGCCCAGCTCGTTCAGCGCCATGATAAAGCGGCTGAACGCATCGTGAATCGGGTAGGTGAGCAGGTTCCAGCCCAGCGCCTTGCGCTCGTCCCATTCGCGGAACTCGCCCAGCTCGTTGCCCATGAAGTTGAGCGTTCTGCCCGGATGCACGAGCATGTACAGATACAGCAGGCGCGCCTGACTGAATTTCTGATCGTAATTGCCCCACATCTTGTCCACGATGGTCTTTTTGCCGTGCACGACCTCGTCATGTGACAGCGGGAGCAGATAGTGGTTGTCGTAAAAATACGCCATGGAGAAGGTCAGCATCCGCGAGCAGAAGGCGCGGTCGGAGGGGTGCTTGGACATATATTCCAGGGTATCGTTCATCCAGCCGAGGTCCCACTTGTAGTCAAAGCCCAGTCCGCCGTACTCCGCCGGCGCCGTGACCTTGACGTAATCGGACGAATCCTCCGCAATCAGCATGACCTGCGGGTGCTCGCGCTGGAGGAAATAGTTTGTGGTTTTGAGAAAGAAAATATTCGGGTCGTTCGTGCCGTCAAAGCCATAGCTCGGATCGCCGTTGCGGTAGATCATGTTGGAGACCGCGTCAAAGCGCAGACCGTCGATGTGGAAGTATTCGATCCAGAAATTGATGGCGGAGCGCATGAAGCTGACCACGTGCGGCTTGGTGTAATCAAACAGCACAGTGCCCCACTGGCTGAACCGCAGATCCTCATATTCGCTCTCGTACAGATAGCTGCCGTCAAACTGTTGCAGGGCGAACATATCGCTGACGAAATGCACCGGAACGCAGTCCATAATCACGCCGATGCCCGCCTGATGGCAGCGGTCGATCAGCTCCATCAGCTCCTTCGGGGAGCCGTAGCGGCTGGTGGCGGAAAAATATCCGGAGGTCTGGTAGCCCCACGAGCCGTCAAACGGGTGCTCGCTGAGCGGCAGCAGCTCGATGTGCGTATAATGGTGCGCCTTCACGTACGGAATCAGCTCGTCCGCCAGCTCGCGGTAGGTATAAAACGCGCCGAAGTCCTCCTCGCCGTTGGGCAGGAACTTTCCCCTCGGTGCATGGCGGCGCCACGAGCCGGGGTGCAGCTCGTAAATCTGCATCGGGCGGTTGTAATTTTTGTTGCGGGCGCGCATCCAGCCCTCATCGTTCCAGTGATAGCCGTTCAGATTGTACACGCGCGATGCCGTGCCCGGGCGCAGCTCGCTGCAAAATGCGAACGGATCCGCACGATCCGCCACCCAGCCGTCGCGCGCGGTGATGCGGTACTTATACATCTGTCCCTCGCGGATGTCCCACGAGTGCAGGAACCATACGCCGTCCGGACGGCGCGTCATATCCCAGTCGCACCAGTCGTTGAACTCGCCGCAGACCGTGACGCGCGCCGCATTCGGCGCGTACACCGCAAAATAAGCACCGCCCTTCTCACCCACATGCGCACCCATGGTCAGATACGCGCGCGCGGTATTGCCGGTCAGATAATCGTGAACAAGCTGTTCATTCAGCATGGAAAGCCGCCTCCCATTCCTTCTGCTTAAAGCCGCATAATACCATATTCTCTCCGATCACCAGCGGACGGCGCACCAGCATTCCGTCCGTGGCGAGCAGCGCATACTGCTCGTCCTCGCTCATCTGCGGGAGCTTATCCTTCAGTCCGAGTGCGCGGTAATTCATGCCGCTGGTATTGAAAAAACGCTTGAGCGGCAGACCGCTCTCCGCGTGCCACTGCCGCAGCTCGTCCTCGGTCGGGTTCTGCTCGACAATATGGCGGGCTTCATAGGGGATGCTGTGCTCCTCCAGCCATGCCAGCGCCTTTTTGCAGGTCGTGCATTTTGGGTAAACCAAAACGATCATATGGGTATCCTCCTTGTGTATTCGTGCTATGAAAAAGACACGGCTGAGAGGGTATGACTCAGGTGTCAAAGATATCCTGTTTATTATACCATCTTCCTGCCTGCGCCGCAATGACGGCGGACGGCGGGTTTCCAAACATTTCCCAACAGCTCCGCAGATTTTTGTAAGATAGCCAACTTGTTTGCGAAACCTGTACAAGATTGTAAATATTTTGCATCCAACCGGGAAAAGAAACGCGAATTTTGTATGGTTTTGTACGGTACACACACGCGCAACTGTGCTATAATCAGAACAAATAGATTATGATGGTCTGGTTTCGGACAAACCGACTCCGGACGCCGTTTTGTGCGGCGCCTTGTCGAGCCGTGATCCCCTTTTGCAGTTGCTCCGAAGCCGCAGAAGGAGTATTTTTTATGGAATTTTCACAGCTGGGCATCGCGCCGGATCTGCTCCGCGCACTGGAAGACATCGGCTACTCTGTCCCCAGTCCGATTCAGGAGCAGGCAATCCCGCCCTCTCTGGAGGGCCGTGACGTGCTGGGTCTGGCGCAGACCGGCACCGGCAAGACCTGTGCATTCGCCATCCCGATCCTGCAAAAGCTCATCGGCGAGGAACGCCTGCCGGGCTTCCCGCCCATCCGCTCGCTCATCCTCACCCCGACCCGCGAGCTGGCAATCCAGATTTATGACAGCTTTTGCGACTATGCCAAGTATACCGACATCAAGTGCGCACTGGTCTACGGCGGCGTGTCCCAGTACCCGCAAATCGAGGCGCTGGGCGAGGGCATTGACGTGCTGATCGCCACCCCGGGCCGTCTGAACGACCTGTGCGGTCAGGGCTACATTGATCTCTCGGATATTGAGATTTTCGTGCTGGACGAGGCGGATCGTATGCTGGACATGGGATTTTTGCCGGATGTACAGCGCATTATCACCCGCATGAAGTACGCAGAGAACAAGCAGACGCTGTTTTTCTCCGCGACCATGCCCAAGGACGTACAGAAGCTGGTCGATCACCTGCTGCGCGAGGACTTTGAGCGCGTCGAGGTTACGCCGCAGTCCACCACGGTCGAGGCAATCGAGCAGTCGGTGTATCTGGTGGACCGCGAGAACAAGAAAAATCTGCTGCTGTGGGTACTGCGCGATCCGGCAATCGCCTCCGCGCTTGTGTTCTCCCGCACCAAGATCGGCGCGGACCGTGTCGCGCGCGACCTGCGCCGCGCAGGCATTCAGGCGGAGGCGATCCACGGCGACAAAAACCAGATGGAACGTCAGAAGGCGCTGAATGACTTTAAAAACGGTAAGATCAGCGTGCTCGTTGCGACCGACATCGCGGCGCGCGGCATCGACATCAGCGAGCTGTCGCACGTCATCAACTACGACATCCCGAACGAGCCGGAAAACTACGTCCACCGCATCGGACGCACCGGACGCGCCGGCATGAGCGGCATCGCATTCAGCTTCTGTCAGGCGGACGAGGTGCCGTACCTGCGCGCCATCGAAAAGACCATCGGCAAGAAAATCGAGGTCGAGGAGGCCAACCCGTATCCGATGCAGGAGGAGCCGAAGGAGCCGCGCGGCAGACGCGGACGCTCCGGCCGAGGCGGACGCAAGCGCACGCCGAAGGCACAGCAGGTGCAGGCTGAGCCGCAGACCGCCGCTCCGGCAGAGCAGACCGCGGAACACACTTCCGAGCCGTCCGGCGAGCAGAAGAAAAAGCGCCGCCGTCCGCGCCGCAGACGCAAGCCGTCCGGAGAAAAACCGGCGCAGAGCGCAGAAGCATAAAATTTCTGGTTAAAAAAATCCGAAAATTTAAAAAATCATATAAAACCGTGCAGATTTTGCGTCTGTGCGGTTTTTTTGTTTGTATTTTTCGGGATTTGCGGAAAAATGCCGCTTGCATTGTTGCGAAAACGCTCCTATTATATTACGTAGATGCAACTTACAAATTCATCTGCACAGGAGGTTTTTCCCATGAATCTTCAGGAAAACCGCATTGACGCGCTGGACTATCCGATCAGCGCACTCGAAAACCAGCCCGCGCTGTCCGCCGAGGAGCTGAAGGCGTACTTTGACGGCAGTGCGGAGCAGCTGATGCAGGCGCACAACGGCATGATTGACGCGCTGGGCGACCGCTCAGCCGCGGCAATGGTCGGCTTTGCGCCGAGCAATCTCATCCCGGAGAACAATGTACAGGACGCCGTGGAATATGTGCGCAATCAGCTCAATCAGGCGGCCGCCGGTACGATTCCGGACGGCGCGGTGACTGCGGAAAAGCTCAGCCCCGCGCTGAATACCGAGCTGAACGATCACGAAGCACGTCTGGACGATCTGGAAAGCCGCACGGACGGTCTGCCCGGCAGGGTGACTGCGGCGGAAAACGCCATCGACAGTCTGGAGGCATACAATGAGCGTGCGCCGTTCTGCGCGCAGTTCCCGCTCATGCTGCTGTGCCTGACGGACGGCGCGGTGACTTCATCCAGCCGCGATGCGCTGGCATCCGCCGCGCTCGGCATGGGCTATGACGATCACGTCTATCAGCTCGGAGAACAGCTCGCCATGCTGTGCGCCGCGCTCGGCAGTGAGCTGCCCAGTCAGGCGTTCCGCGTGCGCAA
>JAEDEU010000102.1 GCA_016293155.1 Clostridiaceae bacterium
TCCCAAAAGTGATATCATTACCTATATATTTGATTTTTTACAAACATATTGTTTCGAGGTGAAACTTGTACCTTAAATCCATCGAATTACAGGGCTTCAAGTCCTTTCCGGACCGCACGACCATTCGCTTTGCGGGCGGTCTGACGGCGATTGTCGGCCCGAACGGCAGCGGCAAATCCAATATTTCGGACGCGATCCGCTGGGTGCTGGGCGAGCAGTCCACCAAAAGCCTGCGCGGCTCCAAAATGGAGGATGTCATCTTCGGCGGCACGGCGAAGCGCAGCCCGCTGGGCTTTGCGGAGGTCTCGCTGATTCTGGACAACAGTCAGAATCTTTTTCCGGTCGAGTGCACCGAGCTGATGGTCACGCGGCGGTATTACCGCACGGGCGAAAGCGAATACTATATCAATCAAAAGCATGTGCGTCTCAAGGACGTCTCCGAGCTGTTCATGGACACCGGTCTGGGACGGGACGGATACTCGGTCATCGGTCAGGGACGCATTGACGAAATTCTGTCGGTCAAGAGCGCCGACCGCCGCGAGGTCTTTGAGGAGGCGGCAGGCATTACGCGCTTCCGCACCCGCAAGGAGGAGGCGGAGCGCCGTCTGCGCCAGACCGAGGAAAATCTTGTGCGCATCCGCGATATCTGGACCGAGCTGAACGACCGCTCCGGCCCGTTGGCAAAGCAGGCGGAGAGCGCAAAACAATATCTGGAGCTGAGCGAGCGCCTGCGTCTGCTGGAGGTGTCGCTGTGGATGGACGCCATCGGCAGTCAGGCACGGCAGCTGCATGAGCACGAGGAGAAACTCCGCAGGGCAAAATCCGAGCTGGAGCAGGAGCGCGCCGGTCAGGAGCGCATTTATGCGCAGTCCGAGCGCGTCACGGAGGAGATCCATGCCTGCGATATTCAGACCGAACGCCTGCGGGCATCGCTTTCGGACGCGGAGCAGAGCGCGGCAGAGCTGAGCCGCCGCAAAGCAGTACTGGAGGAAAGCCGCAAAAATGCGCAGGACAACATCACACAGACCAAGGCGCAGGTGACGGCGCAGGAGGCGCAGCTGGCTTCGCTGACACAGCGTCTGGAGGAGCAGCAGGCGAAGATCCGCACACTGGATGAAAACAGCGGCGCAGCGCAGGCGAAGTTGAACGATACCGAGCGCACGCTTTCCGGACTGGAGGAAAAGCGCGGCGCGTGCCGTTCCGGTCTGGAAGCACTGCGCACGCAGTCCGAGCAGCTGACCGGACGTATTTTGACGGCGGAGGCGCGCAAAAAGGCGGCGGCAGAGCAGCTCAGCGCGCAGAGCAGCCGTCAGGACAGCATGGGCAGTGATCTCGCCGCGAGCATCGAGCGCACCGAGCGGGAGCGCACAGCGCAGACCGCATTAGAGCGCGAGCTGGAGGACTGCCGCAGGCGCGTGCGCACGGCACGGCAGGCGGTGGAAAACGTCCGCCAGACGCAGCGCGAGCAGTCCGAGGCACTCGGCAAGGCGCGCCGCGAGGCGGCGGAGATGAACAGCCGTCTGACCGATACCCGCAACCGCGTGCGGATGCTCACCGAGCTTCAGCGCGATTACGAGGGCTTTTCGCGTGCGGTCAAGCTGATTATGAGCCGCTCCAAGAGCGGACAGCTCTCCGGCGTGCACGGTCCGGTGTCCGCGCTGATTTCCGTACCCGATGAATACGTCACCGCGATCGAGACCGCACTCGGCGCGGCGGCTTCCAATATTATTGTCAGCACCTCGGATGACGGCAAAAACGCCATCCGGATGCTCAAGCGGCTGGACGGCGGCAGAGCAACCTTCCTGCCCATCGACACCATCCGCTCGATGTTCCTGCGCGAGGCGGGGCTGGAACGCGATCCCGGCTTTGTCGGCATCGCCGCCAATCTGGTCACCTGCCAGCCGCAGTACCGCGACATTATTGCAAACCTGCTCGGGCGCACGGTCGTCGCGTCCGATCTGGATCACGCGCAGAGCATCGCAAAGCAGCATAACCACCGCTTCCGCATCATCACGCTGGACGGACAGATGATCAATGCGGGCGGCTCTATGACCGGCGGCTCGGCGAACCGCTCATCCGGTATTTTGTCCCGCGCGAATCAGCTGGAGCAGCTGAACCGCCAGGCACGCATTCAGACCGAGCGCCTGAGTGAGCTGACCGAGCGCACGAAAAAGCTGGAGGCGCTGCACGATTCTCAGCGCGATGCAATCGCAGAGGCGGAGCAGAATCTGCGTGCCGCGGAGCAGGAGGAGATCCGGTTAAGGGCAACCGCCGAACAGCACCGCGCGCTGCTGGACAGTCTGGAGCAGCGCGATCAGCAGCTCAAAAGCGAGCAGGAGAGCAGCGCACAGGCGCACAGCCGCCTGCGAGAGGAATACAGGACGCTTTGCCGCGAACTGGAGCGCAGTCAAAGCGAGCGCAGTGCGCTGCAGGATGAGATCGAGCAGGCAGAGCGCGCACTGGCGGAGGTCGAGCAGCAGATCGAGCAGCACAGCACCGCGACCGCGGACGCGCGCCTTGCCCTGACCGAGCACAACGCACAGGTTCAGGCGATGCGCACCGCCGCAGAGGAGCTGACCCGAGTGCGCGAGGGCACAGAGGAGATGCTCCGTGAGCTGCGCGGACGCATCCGCACGCTGGAAAACGAAATCATACAGGCGGATGAGGAGCAGGAGCTGCTGCGCAAGCGCGGCACGGACAGCACCGCATCGCGCGAGCGGCTGCGGCAGGAGCTTGCGCAGTCCGCAGGCAGGCGCACCGAGCTGGAGGCCGCCCGCACGAAATATGCCAAGCAGGCACAGGAAATCGGCGACCGGCTGAACAGCCGCGAGCGCGATTATGCCAAGCTGGAGGCCGCGGCGTTACAGCTGCGGCAGGAGGAGAAGCGCATCCTCGACCGGATGTGGGAGCACTATGAGCTGACACCCGCAACGGCGGAGGAAATTGCCCGTCCGGTCACCGACCGCGCGGCGGACGAAGTGGCAGCTGCGGAGCTGCGCAAGCAGGTCAAGGCACTCGGTCCGGTCAATCTGGCGGCGGTGGAGGAATATTCCGAGCTGTCCGAGCGTCTGACCTTTATGACCGAGCAGAAGGACGATCTGGAAAAGGCGCAGGCGGAGCTGTACGAGATCATCCGCGGGCTGACCGTGCGCATGTGCGAGATTTTCAACAGCGAATTTGCCAAGCTCAACAGCTATTTTGGGCAGACGTTTACCGAGATCTTCGGCGGCGGTCATGCCGAGCTGGTGCTGGAGGATACGTCCGATGTGCTCGGCTGCGGCATCGAGATCCGCGTCACCCCGCCGGGCAAGTCGGTCAAGACGCTGATGTTGCTCTCCGGCGGCGAAAAGGCGCTGGTCGCCATCGCGCTGTATTTCGCCATTCTCAAGGTACGTCCGACCCCGTTCTGTGTGCTGGACGAGATCGAGGCGGCGCTGGACGATGTCAACGTCGCGCGGTATGCCAAGTATCTGCGCCGTCTGTCCGACAAGACGCAGTTCATCGTCATCACGCACCGCCGCGGCACGATGGAGGAGGCCGACATGCTCTATGGCGTGACCATGCAGGAGCGCGGCGTTTCCAAGCTGCTCATGCTCAACATGGCAGAGGCAATGCGCGATATGGACATCATAGAATGAGTGAAGAGAAGCGGAGTTTTGCGGAGCGAAACGCTTGAAAAAGCGTCTGGCGGCGCAAACTCCACTTACAATAAGGAGGATTCTACATGGGATTTTTCGATAAAATCAAAGAGGGACTGAAAAAGACCACCGGTGCGGTATCCGATGTGTTTAACGATATGTTTGCCGCATTTGTCAAGGTGGATGAGGATCTGCTTGAGGAGCTGGAGGAGGCGATGATCCTTGCGGATCTCGGCGCGGCGACCGCGGCAGAGGCAACCGAAAAGCTGCGCGATGTGGCAAAGCATGAGCGCATCAATACGGCGGGTGAGCTGCGCGAGGCGCTCAAGAACATCCTCGTCGATATGATGCAGGAGGACACGCCGCTGGATGTATCCAAGGAGCCGGCGGTCGTGCTGGTGATCGGCGTCAACGGCGTGGGCAAAACTACGACCATCGGCAAGCTCGCGGCGTCCTATGCGGCGCAAGGCAAGCGCGTTATGCTCGCGGCGGCGGATACCTTCCGTGCGGCGGCGGCGGATCAGCTGACCATCTGGGCACAGCGCTCGGGCGCGGACATCGTGCGCCACGGCGAGGGTGCAGACCCGGCGGCAGTCGTATTTGACGCCATTGCTGCGGCAAAGGCGCGCGGCTGTGACCTCATCATCGTGGACACCGCAGGCCGCCTGCACAACAAAACCAACCTCATGAACGAGCTGAACAAGATTGACCGCGTGATTTCGCGCGAGCTGCCGGATTCCAGCCGCGAGACCCTGCTCGTGCTGGATGCGACCACCGGACAGAATGCGGTTTCGCAGGCGGAGCAGTTCAACAAGGCGGCAAAACTGACCGGCATCGTGCTGACCAAGCTGGACGGCACGGCAAAGGGCGGCATCGTCATTGCGATTTCCGCCGGACTGGGCGTTCCGGTCAAGTATGTCGGCGTGGGCGAGGGCATTGATGATCTGATGCCGTTCGAGCGCGAGGCGTTCGTCACCGCCCTGCTGCCGGAGTCGGACTAAACGGAGGCGGAGCATGGCAAGACCGGATCTGCGCCGCGCAGACGAGATACGAAAATGCCGGATTGCGGCGGACTGGCTGCCGCAGGCGGACGGGTCTGCGCTGATCGAGATGGGAAAAACACGGGTGCTGTGCACCGCAATGGTGCAGGACGCGGAGCAGGCGGAGCTGACCGCACGGTATCGTCTGCATCCGAGCATCGGCGGGGAGCCGCAGGATGAGCGGTTGACGCGCATCCTGAATACAGTTTTGTGCCGTGACCGTCTGGGAAACCGCAAAATCTGTGTGGACTGCGAGGTGCTCTCGGACGACGGCGGCGCATTCTGCGCGGCGGTGACCGGTGCATTTGCCGCGCTGTGGAAGGCATGTGCGCAGCTCGTGCAGAGCGGCGAACTGGAGCGTGTTCCGCTGAGCGATTCGGTCGCGGCAATCCGTACCGCAGTCAGCGGCGGCGAACCGGTGGCGGATCCATCTTTGGCAGAGCAGACGGACTGCATCGCAGAGGTCGTCCTCAACGGGCGCGGGCAGTTCGTCGAGGTCAGCGTACAGGGCGGCGCGTTTGAAAAGGAACAGCTGGTCAAGCTGACCGCGCTGGCACGGCGGACGGGCATGAAGCTCATCCGCGAACAGAAAAAAATTACGGGAGACATTTGATATGAACATCGTTCTTGCGACGCATAATCAGAATAAGGTGCGTGAGCTGAATGCAATCCTGGGCGCGCTCGGCATCGAGGTCACGCCGCTGCCGCAGGATTTTCCGGACATCGAGGAAAACGGCACGACGTTTGCGGAGAATGCAAAGATCAAGGCATCCGCCGTCTGTCAGGCGCTGGGCGTGCCTGCCATGGCGGATGACTCCGGTCTGGAGGTGGACGCGCTGGACGGCGCACCGGGCATTTATTCCGCGCGCTGGGCGGACGGCGACGATCACGACCGCAACCGCTTCCTGCTGGAAAAGATGCAGGGCGAACAAAACCGCACCGCACGCTTTACCTGTGCGGCGTGCTGCGCGATGCCGGACGGAACGATGCTGGAGGCGACCGGCTCGTGCGAGGGCGAGATTCTGACCGAAGAGCACGGAACCGGCGGCTTCGGCTATGATCCGGTGTTCTATGTGCCGGAGCAGGGCTGCACCTTCGGAGAGCTGCCCGCCGAGGTCAAGAACCGTATTTC
>JAEDEU010000011.1 GCA_016293155.1 Clostridiaceae bacterium
GGAACAAAATCAAAACGCAGAACAAGAGGGAAATTGATGGCAGAACAAATCATAAAGATCGAGGATATTGATCTGGTAATCGGTATCTTCGGCGCGTTTGATGAAAATATGAAGGTTCTGGAAAAGGAACTGGATATCACAGTGATCAGCCGGCAGACCGAGCTGAAGGTCACCGGAGACAGCGAGGAAAACGTTGTGCTGGGCGTAAAAACCCTGCGTCAGCTGATGAAGCTGGCAGGGCGCGGCGAAAATATCGGCACGCAGACCGTTCAATATGTGCTCGGTCTGGTGCGCGAGGGACGCGAGGAGCAGGCGGCGGAAATCGGTCAGGATGTCGTGTGCATTACAGCAAAGGGCAAGCCGATCAAGGCAAAGACGCTCGGGCAGAAGCGGTATATGGAGGCGATGCGCAAAAACACCGTCACCATCGGAGTCGGTCCTGCGGGCACCGGCAAAACCTATCTGGCGGTTGCGGCGGCGGTTTCCGCCTTCCGCGACAAAAAGATTAGCCGCATTATCCTGACCCGACCGGCGGTCGAGGCGGGCGAAAAGCTGGGCTTCCTGCCCGGCGACCTGCAAAGCAAGGTGGATCCGTACCTGCGCCCGCTATACGACGGTCTGTTTGACATGCTGGGCGCGGAGAGCTTTAACAAGCTGCTCGAACGCGGCAGCATTGAGGTCGCGCCGCTGGCGTATATGCGCGGACGCACGCTGGATGATTCGTTTATCATTCTGGACGAGGCGCAGAACACGACGCCGGAGCAGATGAAAATGTTCCTGACCCGTATCGGCTTCGGCTCGCAGGCGGTTGTCACCGGCGATATCACGCAGATCGACCTGCCGGGCGACAAGACGAGCGGGCTCAAGGAGGCCATGCGCGTGCTCAAGGATGTCGAGGGCATTGCACAGTGTCAGCTGACCGACCGCGATGTGGTGCGCCATGAGCTGGTTCAGCGCATTGTGCGCGCGTATGAAAAATACGAACAGAAAAAACAGCTGCGGGCGGAGCAGAAAAAGCAGCAGAACCGCCAGCAGAAGCGCAGCAAATAAGGAGAGGATTTTCCCATGCAGCATGAAATCAGACTGGATGCAGAGGTGGAGCTTGCACAGGAGCAGGCGGTGTTTGACCTCATTCGCCGCTGTGCGCTGGAGGCGCTGGAGGCGGAAAATGCCCCGGAGGGCTGTGCCGTCGAGGTGCTGATTGTGGACAGCGAAACCATCCGCGAAATGAACGCGGAATACCGCAATAAGGATGCCGTGACCGATGTGCTGTCCTTCCCGCTGTGCGAGTTCTATAACAGCGAGCCGCAGGAGGAGATGGACATTCAGCGCGAGCCGGACAGCGGACTGCTGCTGCTCGGCAACATGGTGCTGAACTATGACCGCGCCTGTGAGCAGGCGGCGGAATTCGGGCATTCTCCCGAGCGCGAGTGCGGCTTCTTGACCGTGCATTCCGTCCTGCATCTGCTGGGCTATGACCACGAGCGCAGCGAGGAGGAGCGGGTGCTTCAGCGCGAACATGAGGAGGCAATCCTGGCTGGACTGGCGCTCACGCGAGAGGATCAGGTATGAACCGCCGCAAGCGTCCGCTTCACCCGCCGATGAAGGACATTCAAAAGCTGTCCAAGTCGATGACCTACGCCGTGCACGGCATTTTGCAGTGCCTGCACACCGAGCGCAATCTGCGCATTCACACGACGGCGGCGGTTTATGTGACCGCGCTGGCGCTGATGGCGCAGCTGAGCAGGATTGAGCTTGCCGTTTTGTGCCTGTGCTATGCCTGCATGATGTGCGCGGAAATGCTCAATACTGCGGTCGAGTATCTGCTCGAACGCGACGGCGGCGGCTTTGACAGCTTTGTGCGCGACGCAAAGGACATCGCTGCGGGCGCTGTGTTTATTGTCGCGGTGTTCTGCACCGTCATCGGCGCACTGTTTTTTGTCAATGAGACGGCAATCGGAAATATTATGGCATTTGTCACCGCGCATGTATGGGTTCTGGTGGTATTTGCCGTGTCGGTGCCGATTGCGGTCGGATACATTTTTGGATATTTTGGAATCGGGAGAATTAAATAAATGAGTACAACAAAAAGTGCAATCGTTTCCATCGTGGGACGTCCGAATGTCGGAAAGTCCACGCTGACCAATCAGCTGGTAGGCGCAAAGATTGCTATTGTTTCGGACAAGCCGCAGACCACCCGCACCCGCATCACGGGTGTGATTTCCAAGGGCGACTGCCAGTTTGTCTTTCTGGACACGCCGGGACTGCACAAGCCGCGTTCCCGGCTGGGAGATTACATGGTGAAGATCGTCAATGATACCGTGTCCGATGTGGACATTGCAGCGCTCGTCGTAGAGCCGACCACTCACATCGGTCCGCCGGAGCAGGAGCTGATTGCGCGCATCAAGGAATACAAGATGCCGTCCATCCTGCTCATCAATAAGATTGATACGGTCAAGAGCGAGCAGCTGCTCTCCGTCATTGCGGCGTACAGCCAGCTGCATGAATTTGACGCGGTCATTCCGATCTCGGCAAAGACCGGACAGCACGTGGATATCTTTTTCAAGGAGCTGGAAAAGTTCGCCATCGAAAGCCCTCAGCTGTTCCCGGACGATATGATTTCCGACCAGCCGGAGCGCCAGCTCGTCGCGGAGATCATCCGCGAAAAAATGCTCGCTCTGCTCGACCGCGAGGTTCCGCACGGCATTGCCGTCGGCATCGAGCGCATGAAGGAGCGCGAGGACGGACTGATCGAGATCAATGCGGTCATTTACTGCGAGAAAAAGAGCCATAAGGGCATTATCATCGGCAAAAACGGCGCGATGCTCAAAAAGATCGGCGCGGAGGCGCGCAAGGACATTGAGGAGCTGCTCGAGACAAAGGTATTTCTGGAGCTGTGGGTCAAGGTCAAGGAGGGCTGGCGCAACAACCAGTACCAGATGCGCAATTTCGGCTACGAGGACGAATAAAGGCGCTCCTTTCGTCGCGCAGATAAGAGGGAAAAGCGAAGAGAGAATAGAAGAGGTGTCCGCGGTGCGCACGGCTTGAAACCGCCGCAGGCGGCGGGACATATGCCTTCTTGATTCACTTTTGTAAAAATTATGCAGGGACAGGCTGTTTTTTCGGCTGCTTTTCTCCGGTTTCGCATATGTCAGACCGGCGATGGGTACACTGATAACGTAGCAATACGGAAAAGGAGGAGCCGATGGTACTGTCAGCTGACGGTTTGTGGGAGCTGTTCCTGCAAACAGGAATTCCCGAGGCGTATATCGCCTATGCAAGAGAAAAACAGAAGGAAACGGAACAGCGGGAGTCCATCCCGTCCGAGGCAGCCGAGCAGACCGCTCCTGCGCTTGGTCAGGTATATTGATGAATCAGTTGGAATCAGAACAGCAGCCCTCTCTGTCAGCGTATTTTGGGGTGTTCCGCGAACGGGAGCGCCGTCGGCGAAGCGTACAGAGAGGGCGGTACATATCAGAAAAGGAATCGTCCAATGGAGCATATTACGGCAAAAGGACTTGTGATCCGTGAAACGCCGTTCGGCGAGGCGGACTGCTATATCACCGTGCTCACCGAACAGCTGGGCAAGATCGAGGTGCTGTGCCGCGGCGTGCGCCGGAAAAAGGGACGGCTGGCAAATGCGGTGCGCGTGTTCTGCTACAGTGAGCTGACCCTGTACGCCGGCAGAAACCGCTATACACTCAACGATGCGTCCGTCGAGATGCAGTTCTGGCGCATTACGGAGGACATCGAAAAATGTGCGCTTGCGTATTATCTCGTGCAGGCGGCAGGTCTGGTTGCGGATTCGGATGCGAATATGCCGGAGCTGCTGCCCACCCTGCTGCGCGCGCTGTACGCGCTGGAAAAGCAGAACCGTTCGGTGCATCTGGTCAAGCCCGCCTTTGAGCTGCGTCTGGCGTGTCTCGCCGGTTATCAGCCGGATTTGAGCGCGTGTGCCGTCTGCGGAGGCGGCGAGGGACAGCCGAGCTTTCTGCTGGAGGAGGGCGTGCTCGTGTGCCCGTCCTGCCGGACTCGTGTGGGCGGCACGTATCTGCCGCTTTCCGGCGGTACGCTGGAGGCGATGCGATACATCGTCAGCTGTGAGGGAAAGCGGCTGTTTGCATTTACCATGAATGCCGAAACCGCCAAGCAGCTGGGAACCATCTGTGAACGGCATTTGCTGTATCATCTAGGGCAGAAGTGCTCTGCACTGGATTTTTATCATTCATTGTTTGGAAAAACCGGAAAAGCGTGAGCCGCGGTCGGAAAAACGCCGCTCACGATTCCGGTCATTTCGGGGAATTTGATTTTTATGAGTAAATTATCGGAAAAAAGCTTAAAAACACTGGAATTTTACACCGTACTTCACATGCTGGAGGAGCAGTGTGTCAGCGACGGCGCAAAGGAGATCGCGCGGCAGACCCGTCCGATGCTGGACATTGAGGACGTGCGGCTTGCGCTTCAGCAGACCGAGGATGCAAAGCGCCTGATGACGACCAACGGCGCTCCGCCGTTTGCGGGCGTGCGCGATGTTTCGGATTCGCTCAAGCGCGCGGACATGGGCGGCGTGCTGAGCGCGGGCGAGCTGCTGCGCATCGGCGCACTCCTGCGCTGTGCGCGTCAGGTACAGGGCTACACCGCGGAGCAGGAGGAGCCAACCACGCTCGACCGCCTGTTCCACCGCCTGACCGGCAATAAATTTTTGGAGGACCGCATTGCGCGCGCCATCCTCAGTGAGGAGGAGATTGCGGACGCGGCTTCTCCGGAGCTGGCAAACATCCGCCGGCAGATGCGTCAGCAGAACGCGCGCGTGCGCGAGACGCTCAACCGCATTGTGTCCTCGCCGACGCAGTCCAAGTATTTGCAGGAAACGCTGATTACCCAGCGCGACGGGCGCTATGTTGTGCCGGTCAAGAGCGAGCACAAGGGTGATATTCCCGGTCTGGTGCACGATGTTTCCGCCTCGGGCGCGACGCTGTTCGTCGAGCCGACGCAGGTAGTCGAGGCGAACAACCAGATCAAGGTGCTTCAGGCAAAGGAAAAGGCGGAGATCGAGCGCATTCTGTCCGAGCTTTCCGCGCAGGCGGCGGACTGCATGGACGGCATTTTGGCAGATTATGAGATTCTGGGCGAGCTGGACTATATCTTTGCAAAGGCGAAGCTGTCGTTCAAGCAGAACGCCTGCGCGCCGGAGATCACGGAGGAGCTGGCGGTGGACCTCAAGCGTGCGCGTCACCCGATGCTTGACCCCAAGGCGGCGGTGCCGATCGACATCGCCATCGGCGGGGACTATGACACGCTGGTCATCACCGGTCCGAACACGGGCGGCAAGACGGTCAGCCTGAAAACGCTCGGACTGCTGTGCCTGATGGCGGCATCCGGTCTGCACATTCCGGCGAGCGAGCTCAGCCGCGTGTGCCTGTTCGAGCACATTTATGCGGATATCGGCGATGAGCAGTCCATCGAGCAGTCGCTCTCGACCTTCTCGGCGCATATGAAGAATATTGTTGCGATTCTGGCAAAGTGCCGACAGGGCGATTTGATTCTGTTCGACGAGCTGGGCGCGGGCACCGATCCGGTCGAGGGCGCGGCGCTGGCGGTTTCGGTCATTCAGTACAGCCGCGAGATGTGCGCGCTGGTTGCCGCAACCACGCACTATTCCGAGCTGAAAACCTTCGCGCTGACCACAGAGGGCGTGGAAAACGCCTCGTGTGAGTTCAATGTGCAGACGCTTCAGCCGACCTATCGTCTGCTGACCGGCATTCCGGGCAAATCCAATGCATTTGCGATTTCGCGCCGTCTGGGACTGCCGCCGGTGGTCATCGAGCGCGCGCAGGAGCAGATTTCCGCGGAGAATCAGCGATTTGAGGACGTCATTGAGATGCTGGAGAAGGAGCGCCGTCAGCTGGAGAAGTACAAGGCGGAGGCGGATCGCCTGCGCCGTGCGGCCCAGTCCGAAAAGGACAAGGCGCTCACGCTCAAGGACAAGACCGAGGACGAAAGCGATATCATTCTGCAAAAGGCACGCGAGCGCGCCGAGCGCATCCTGCGTGATGCCCAAATGACAGCGGACAACGTATTTGCACAGCTGGACGACCTCAAGAAGAAGGCGGCGGCAGACGCGGCGGAGCAGAATCTCGCCGCGGCACGTGCGGCGCTCAAGGGACAGCTCAAGGGCGCGGAGGGCGAGCTGCTCAAGCGCGAGAAAAAGACGGTCAGCGAGTCCGAGATCCGTCCGCTCAAGGCGGGAGACACCGTGCATCTGCTCAATATGGGCGTGACCGGTACGGTCATCAAGGCGCCTGATCGTGAGGGCAATGTGCAGGTGCAGGCGGGCATCCTCAAGGTCACTGTGCCGATCAACGAGCTCAAGCTCGCGGAGCCGAGCAAAAAGGCGCAGAAGGCACAGAAGAAGACCGTCCGCTCGAGCGGCGTGCGCCGCGACCTCACCAGCGCGCGCGCAAGGACCGAGCTGGATGTCCGCGGCATGAGCGCGGCAGAGGCGCTGATGGAGGTCGATCAGTTCATTTCCTCCTGCCTGATGAGCCATCTCAACACCGCGACCATCATCCACGGCAAGGGCACCGGCGTGCTGCGCAGCGAGATTCAGAAGCACCTCAGGAGTCAGAAGCACGTGCGCAGCTTCCGCTCCGGACGCTACGGCGAGGGCGAAAATGGTGTCACCATTGTTGAGTTCAAGTAAAGAAAATGGATAAAAAATGAAATAAAATAGAATAGCGTTGTAAAAAATGATACAAAACAGAGGGGAAAACGGAGCACAAATCTGTAAGTTTTACGCGCGGAATGGAAAGATATCCACAAAAAAATTGGTTTTGATTTTATGTTTTGTGGCAAACGCATATTGACGAAATCCGCGAAAGACGGTATTCTATAATAGAGATTGAAGTAAAATATTTGAATAGATACGAAACAAAAATAGGAGCGATGCTGATATGTTTTCTCAGGAAGTACAGGTAACCAATCAGGTCGGACTGTATGCACGTCCGGCAACTTTCTTTATCCAGTGTGCAAACGGCTTTAAGAGCACGATTCTGGTAGAAAAGGAAGAGCGCAGAGTCAACGCAAAGAGCCTGCTGGGCATTCTTTCTCTCGGAATCACCAAGGGCACGCACATCACGCTGATCGCAGACGGTGCAGACGAGGTCGAGGCAGTCACCGCACTGGTCGAGCTGATTCAGTCCAATTTCAGCGATTCCAACTTCGCTGATTAAGCGCAATCAGCAAACTCGTAATTTTTAGGAAAAGAACAGGGGCTGTCCCTCCGCGTGAGGCAGCTCCTGTTTCTGCTTTGGAGGGCGTATGGAGAAAAGCGAGCTGAAACAAAAGGTGCTTGCGCTGCCGCGTGAGCCGGGGGTTTATATCATGAAAAACGCCCGGGACGAGGTCATTTACGTCGGCAAGGCAAAGGCGCTCAAAAACCGCGTATCGCAGTATTTTCAGAATCAGGAGCGCCACACCGAAAAAACGCGGCAGATGGTCGCGCATATCGACCATTTCGACATCATTGTGTGCAAGAGTGAGTTCGAGGCGCTGGTGCTTGAGAACTCCATGATTAAAAAATACAAGCCGCATTACAATATTTTGCTCAAGGATGACAAGGGCTATCCGTTCATCAAGGTCACGACCAGCAGGCCGTTTCCGGAATTTTCCGTCGTGGGAAAGATCGGAAAGGATGCGGACCGGTATCTCGGTCCGTACAGCGGCCGCGGCGCGGCATTTCAGGCAATTGACACGGTGCGGCGTGTGTTCGGGCTGCGCTCGTGCCAGCGCGTGCTGCCGCGCGACATCGGAAAGGCGCGCCCGTGTCTGAATGCTCATATGAAGCTGTGCTGTGCGCCGTGCGCCGGCAAGGTCTCGCAGGAGGAGTATGCGGAGCTGGTGCGTCAGGCGATTACCGTGCTGGAGGGCGATACCGAGCAGCTGCTTGCCCGGCTGCACGCCGAAATGGAGCTGGCCTCAGAGGAGCTGCGGTTTGAGCACGCCGCCGTCCTGCGCGACCGCATCCGCGTCATTCAGCGGCTCGGACAGCGGCAGACCGTGGTTGCCAGCGGCATGGCGGATATGGACGTTGTGGCATTCGTGCAGGGGCAGACGCGCGGCTGCATCGTGGTGCTGCACTACCTCGCCGGAAATCTGCACGAAAAGGAGTATACCATGACGGACGGTACCTCCGAGGCGGATGCCGGAGAGGCGCTCAGCGCGTTTCTCAAGCAGTATTATTCGCTGCGTCAGGTTGCGCCGCGGCTCATCCTGATTTCCGAGGAGATCGAGGAAATGGACGCGGTTCAGGCGTTTTTGGAAAACATTTCGGGGCATAAGGTGGAATTGACCGTGCCGCAGCGCGCGCGCCGCCGTGAGCTGATGGAGCTGGCACAGAAAAATGCGCGCGAGGAGATTTCCCGCGTGGAGACCGGCGCGGAGCGGCGGCTCAAGTCCATGGAGCTGTTCGGCGAGATGATGGGGCTGGATGAGGTTCCAAAGACCTTTGAGGCATATGATATTTCCAATTTCAGCGGCACGAATACAGTCGGTTCGATGGTTGTATTTGAGGATGCACAGCCCAAGCGCTCGCGCTATCGCCGGTTTAAGATCAAAGCGGTTGCACAGGGGCAGGATGACTACCTCGCCATGCGCGAGATGCTGACCCGCCGGATGCAGCACTGGAAGGACGGCGACGAAAAATTCTGTCCGCTGCCGTCCGTGTTCCTGATCGACGGCGGTCTGGGGCACGTGCGCATTGCGCGCGAGGTGCTGGACTCGTTCGGCTGTGACACGCCCGCCTTCGGCATGGTCAAGGACGATCACCACCGCACCCGCGGTCTGATCGCGCCGGACGGCAGGGAGTTCGGCATTTCCACGGTGCCGGCGCTGTTTGCCATGATCGGGCGCATCCAGGAGGAGGTACACCGCTTCGCCATTGAATATCAGCGCAGCCTGCGCAGTCATCACGGCTCCACGCTGGACAAAATTCCGGGCGTGGGCGAAAAGCGCCGCGCGGCTTTAATCAAGCAGTTCAAAAGCGTCACGGCAATCCGTCAGGCGAGCGTGGAGCAGCTTGCCCGCGTTGTGCCGGCATCGACCGCACAGGCGATTTATGAGTATTTTCACAAGGAGGAGCAGTCATGAGAGTCATCAGCGGCTCCGCTCGGGGCAAAAAGCTGGAAACCGTGGAGGGAATGGACACCCGTCCGACCACCGACCGCGTCAAGGAATCCGTGTTTAACATCATTCAGATGCGTGTGCGCGGCGCGCGCGTGCTCGATCTGTTCGCCGGTTCGGGTCAGATGGGCATTGAAGCGCTCAGTCGCGGCGCGGAATTCTGCGTGTTTGCGGACAAAGCGCCCAAGGCGCAGGCGGTCATCCGGAAGAATCTTGCGGCGGCGCACGTTCAGGATCGCGCACAGCTGCTCGGCTGTGACTTTGAAGCCGCGGTCAGGCGGGTGAAGGAGCAGAAATTTGATCTGATTTATCTCGACCCGCCGTATGGCGGCACCATCCTGAATCAGGCATTGCAGACGATAGAATCGTTTGACATCCTGCAAACTGATGGTATAATAATATGTGAAAGTTTTTGCGATGACCGGATTGAGTGCCCGGAACGCTTTGAGGTTCTAAAGCAGTACAAATACGGCACAATCCGTCTGACGACAATGGCATTGCGGACAGAATAACAGAGGCGCGGCAGCTGCTGCGCGGAAAGGCATCAATATGAGAATTGGAGTATATCCCGGAAGCTTCGATCCGCCGACGATGGGGCATCTGGATATCATCCGTCGGGCAGCCGGTCTGTTCGACAAGCTGATCGTTTCGCCGATGGTGAACGGCGCAAAGAAATCCAACTTTACCATGCAGGAAAAGACCGATTTTCTGAAAAAGATCACGGCAGACCTGCCCAATGTCGAGGTGGAATCCTTCGGTGGGCTGCTGGCGAATTACATCCGGGAACGCGGTGCGTGTGCGATTGTAAAGGGTCTGCGCGCGGTTTCGGATTTTGAGTATGAGTTTCAGATGGCGCTTGCCAATAAAAAGCTGAACGAGGAGCTGGACACGGTATTTTTGATGACAAGTCAGGAGTATCTGTTCCTCAGCTCAACCATCGTTCGCGATATTGCCCGCCACGGCGGGGACATCACCGGTCTCGTACCGGAGGAAATCCGTGAGGATGTAGCCAATAAGCTGAAGGATTCATAAGAAAAGGAGAACAAGGAATGGTTGCAGCACTGGAAGAACTGGTCAATACCCTCTATGAGATGGTTCAGGATGCACGCTCGGTTCCGCTGAGCTCGGACAAGTGTATGATCGAACGCGATAAGGTGCTTGATCTGCTTGAGGAAATCAAGGCGGGTATGCCGGCAGATCTGAAGATGGCAAAGGAAATTGTGGAAAAGCGCGACGACATTATCGCAGCGGCAAACGCACAGTCGGAGGTCGTTCGCAAAAAGGCGGAGGAATACGTCCGCAAGACGGTTGCCGAGAGCGAAGTGGTTTCGCAGGCAAATGCACAGGCCGCCGAAATCATCGCAAAGGCGCAGGAACAGGCAAATCAGCTGCGCGCAAGCGTGACTGCATACTGCGAGGATAAACTGAATACAACCGAGGCGTGCGTAGCCGCAACGCTGGAGGAAGTGAAAAAATGCCGCACCCGTTTTGCGGGGGCTGCAAATGCCGGAAATGCGGCAAATGCCAGCAGCAACAGTTAAAACAGCAGGAGACCGGGAAAATCCGGTCTCTTTTGTTTTTCTGACAAAAAGAGTCAGGAACACGCGTTCGAAAACGCATATTTACGCAAAAAACCGACAAAATATTCGAGAAAAAACGCAGAAAATTTGCACAGTTCATATTGCAATTTAGCGATGCACAACGTATAATAAAACCATGTGGGGAAGTGTGGTGGATGCGCCCTGTTTTGGGAGCGGACGGATGACCCGGGTGGAGGTGCGACAATGAAAGGCGAATATCAGCATTCGCTTGACGCAAAAGGCCGCCTGTTCATCCCCGCAAAGCTGCGCGAGGAGCTGGGAGGCTGTTTTGTCGTTACCAAAGGACTGGACGGCTGTCTGTTTGTCTACGCGCAGGAGGAATGGGAGCAGCTGGAAGCGAAAATCAACAGCCTTCCCATGTCCAAGTCACGCGATCTTCAGCGCTTCTTTTTGTCGTCCGCGGCGGATGTGAATCCGGATAAGCAGGGACGGATCCTGCTGCCCAATACGCTGAGACGATATGCAAAGCTGGAAAAGGATGTAACGATTATCGGCGTATCCAGACGCGCCGAAATCTGGAGCACACAGGTCTGGGAGGAATATAACGAGAAAATTACCGCAGCTGACGTGGAACAGGCCATGGAGGAGCTGGGATTTTAAATGCACGGGGAGGAAGGACAATTGGAATTTCACCATGTTTCCATCCTGCTTCAGGAGTGCATCGACAGCCTGCGCATCCGGCCGGACGGCGTCTATGTCGATGCCACACTGGGCGGAGCAGGACATTCTCTGCACATCGCACAGCAGCTGAGTGATGAGGGCAGACTGATCTGCATCGACCGCGATGATGCCGCACTGGCAAATGCGGAGCAGCGTCTGGCGTCCGTGCGTCAGCGTGTGTCGCTGGTCAAGAGTAACTTTTGCGAGATTGATTCGGCGGTTCGCTCCTGCGGCGTTGAGAAGGTGGACGGGATTTTATTTGATCTCGGCGTGTCCTCTCCGCAGCTGGATACGGCGGAACGCGGATTTTCCTATATGCTGGATGCCCGCCTGGATATGCGGATGGATCAGCAGCAGGCGCTGTCTGCGTATGAAATCGTCAATGAGTGGGAACAGAACGAGCTGAAACGCATTTTATTTGAATATGGCGAGGAGCGCTACGCGCCGCAGATTGCCTCTGCGATTGTGCGCGCACGGGCACAGCAGCCAATTGAAACGACGAGTGAACTGGTTTCGGTCATCCGATCCGCGATGCCGGCTGCCGCGCTGAGAGAAAAGCAGCATCCGGCGAAGCGCACGTTTCAGGCGATCCGCATTGCGGTAAATGATGAATTACAGTCCGTCCGGCTGGCGATGCAGCGCTCGGTCGATTGTCTGGCGCCCGGCGGCAGACTGTCGGTGATTACCTTCCACTCTCTGGAGGACCGCATCGTCAAGAACGTATTTCGGGAAAGCGCACAGGGCTGCACCTGTCCGAAGGATTTCCCGGTCTGCGTCTGCGGCAAAAAACCAAAGGTAAAAATCATCACAAGAAAGCCCATCCTGCCGTCGCAGGAAGAAATTGAACAGAATCCGCGGGCGCGCAGTGCAAAGCTGCGGGTCTGCGAGCACAAATAAGGATCATGAGAGATACGAGAAGATGAGAGGCGAATGCTAGGATGAGTGTAAAGAGGGGCGCCGATACCCGCATCGTCGAACAGTCGCGCCGTCGATCCGCCAGAGAAAAGAGCCGAAAGAAGCGGCGCCGCACTCTGCTGCTGGGACTGACTGCGGCGATGGCGGTTTTTGTTTCAGTTTTTATCATCAGTTCTTATATCCGCATCACCGAGCTGAAGGATATGGTTGCAGACAAGCAGCAGCAGATTGAGGATCTCGACAGCCAGTATGTGGCGCTGAATAATCGGCTTGCGGATTCACTGGATCTCGCAACGGTGGAGGAATACGCGGAAAATCAGCTGGGGCTGACACGAACCGATAGCAATCAGGAGGAATATCTGGAAATCGAGAAGCCGGACCGCATTGAGGTCAGCAGCGGATCCAACGGAATGCAGCGTCTGGTTGCGAGCTTCGTCAAAAGCTTCAGCGCGATCATGTCATTTCTGAGATAATCAAGCAGTATACATAAGACAACGGCGGGAGTGAGAAGTGTAAGCAGCACTTCTGACTCCTGTTTTTTACATCGGAGCAGTCTGCGCCCGCCGTATGAGGAGACAGCAATTTATGACACAGAAAAAACCGACAAAATCCATGAAAAACCGGCTGACGGTGCTCATACTGCTGCTGGTATTCGTGGTGTTTTTAATCATTGCCGGAAGGCTGGTCTGGCTTCAGGTCGTTCGATATGATGAGTTTGTGGAGCGTGCGGCAGACAATCAGACGGCGGATATGATTATCACGCCGAAGCGCGGCACGATTTATGACCGCAACCGCACAGAGCTGGTCTCCAGCGCGACCACACAGGAGGTCTGTGTCGATCCGAGCCGGCTTTCCGAGGTGTCCAAAACGGATAAAAGCGGAAACAAAAAGAGCGACAGCCAGATTGCAAAGGAGAAGGCGCAGAATCAGGCAAGGGCCGCACAGCTGCTGAGCGAAAAGCTGGAGCTAGATTACGAGGAAGTACTCAAAAAGGTTCAGAAGGACACGAAATATGTGCGTATCGCGCGGCAGGTGGAAACCACGCTGGCAAATGAAATCCTTGCAGAGGCAAAGGAGCTGGGTCTGAAGGGCTTTTCGACGGTGGAGGACAGCAAGCGGTATTACCGCTACGGCAGCTTTGCCTCCCAGCTGCTCGGCTTTACAGGTGCGGACGGACAGGGTCTGTCCGGTGTGGAGTATGCGTATGATGATGTGCTCAAGGGCACGGCGGGACGCATTGTAAAGGCGCGCAACGCGCTCGGCACGGATATGCCTTATGATTATGAAAAATACGTTCCGGCTGAGGACGGCGACAGCATCGTGCTGACCATCGACGAGGGCGTGCAGCATTATTTGGAAAAACATCTGGAAAATGCATTGGAGGACACCGATGCGAAAAAGGGTGTCTGCGGCATTGTCATGAACATCAAGACGGGCGAGGTGCTCGGTATGGCGACCAAGCCGGACTTTGACCTCGGCGACCCGTACACCATTCCGGAAGAAGCGAAGATCAATCTGGCAGAACTGGAGGGTCTGACCGGAGAGGAATATAAGCAGGAATACAGCAATCAGCTGTATTCTCTCTGGAAAAATAAAACCATCAACTACACCTACGAGCCGGGCTCGACCTTTAAGGTGTTTACGGTATCCTCCGCGCTGGAATCCGGCGTTGTCACGGATGCCAGCACATTTAGCTGCAGCGGCGTAAAGATTGTAGATAAGTGGGATATTCATTGCTGGAATCGTGCCGGTCACGGCTCGCAGACGCTGGCGCAGACGCTGCAAAATTCCTGCAACGTGGCGATGATGGACATCAGCGCATCGCTCGGCACCGATCTGTTCGAGCAGTTTTTCCAGGCGTTCGGTCTGCGGGAGAAGAGCGGAATCGACCTTCCGGGCGAGGAAGTCGGCGTATACTTTGAAGGCAAGATGAACGAGGTAGACCTCGCCACCGGATCCTTCGGTCAGAACTTTACCGTCACGCCGCTTCAGGAGCTGGGTATGGTTTCCGCTGTGTGCAACGGCGGCAATCTGGTGACGCCGTATGTGGTCAAGGAGATCGTGGACAGCGAGGGCAATATCAAAAAGACCACCGAGACCAATGTCCGCAGACAGGTCGTCTCCGCGGAAACCTCCGAGCTGATGTGCCAGTATTTGCAGTGGGTTGTGGATAAGGGTACCGGTCAGAATGCATATGTCGCGGGCTACCGCGTGGGCGGCAAGACGGCGACCACCGAGAAGCTGCCGAAAAATTCCCGCAATCGAATCGCATCCTTCATTGGCGTTGCGCCGATGGACGATCCGACCTATGCCGTCATCGTGCTCATCGACGAGCCGCAGACCGCAAACCGCGGCGGCGGTGCCCTGGCGGCGCCGGTAGTCGGACGCATTTTTACCGATATTCTGCCGTATCTCGGCGTAGAGGCGGTCTATTCCGACGAGGAGCAGGACCGCAAGGAGGTTTCGGTTCCGTCTCTGATCGGCATGACCCGCGAGGAAGCGGAGGCGAAGCTGGAGGAGCTGGATCTGGACTGCCGCTTCAAGGGCGACGGCGATACCGTCACCGATCAGCTGCCGGTGGAGGGTGTCAGTCTTCAGGCAGGATCGAGCGTAGTGCTGTACTGCGATGAGGAACGCTCGACCGAAAAGGTAACCGTGCCGAACGTCAAGGGCTTGACTCCGAGTGCGGCAAGGGATACACTGGAATCGTATGGTTTGTATATGAAGCAGAATGGCGTTGCGTCGTCCCGCGTCACGGGCGCGACCGCGTCGATCAATCAAAGCCCGAACGAGGGCGCAGCGGTTGCACCGGGCAGCGTTGTCACGGTGGAATTCAGCAATACGGTCACAAGTGAGGAATAAGGAGGAAAGGAACATGAAACTCGAACAGCTGTTGAATGGAGTAGAAATCGTCAAATCCACGGCGGATCCGGCGCTCGAAGTGGGTGCGCTCCGCTATGATTCCCGCGAAGTGGAAGCGGGCGATGTATTTGTCGCAATTACCGGCTTTGCAACCGACGGTCATAAGTATATTGCAAAGGCGGCAGAGCTGGGAGCAGCCGCCGTCATCTGCGAGCGCGAGCCGGAGATCGACATCCCGTATGTGATGGTGCAGTCCTCCCGCCGTGCGCTGGCGCAGATGGGCGCGGCATACTTCGGACATCCGGCGCAGGAGATGACCATGATCGGCATCACCGGCACAAACGGCAAAACCACCACGACCTATCTCATCAAGGCGATTCTGGAGGCACAGGGTCATAAGGTCGGTCTGATCGGAACCAATCAGAACATGATCGGCGAGGAGATCCTGCCGACCGAGCGCACCACGCCGGAGTCCTTTGAGCTGCATAAGCTGTTCCGCACCATGAAGGACGCGGGCTGTACGCACGTGATTATGGAGGTCTCCTCGCATTCGCTGGCGCTCGACCGTGTATACGGCATTCCGTTTGCCGTCGGCGCGTTTACCAATCTGACGCAGGATCATCTGGATTTCCACATCACGATGGACAATTACCGCGATGCCAAGGCAATCCTGTTCCGCCACAGCGCAGTGGGTGTGATGAACATGGACGATGAGGCAGGACGCGTGATCGAGTCCGAGAAGGCATGTCCGTTTGTCACCTATGCGGTGAACCGGGATGCAGACCTGCGCGCGCAGAATGTTCAGCTGCACGCGGCGGGCATTGAATTTGACTGCATCTGCGAGGGTAAAACCATTCCGGTGCATCTGGGCATTCCGGGTCAGTTTACGGTTTACAATGCGCTGACCGCGCTGTCCTGTGCTAAGGCGCTGGGCATTCCGCTGGAGGACGCTGTCAACACCCTCAAAACCGCGCACGGCGTCAAGGGTCGCGTTGAGGTCGTTCCGACCGGCACGGACTACACGGTTCTGATTGACTACGCCCATTCGCCGGACGGCATGGAAAACGTGCTTTCCGCGGTACAGGGCTTTACCAAGGGGCGCGTCATCGGCGTGTTCGGCTGCGGCGGCGACCGCGACCGCACCAAGCGTCCGATCATGGGCGCGGTCGGCGCAAGACTGTCCGATTACTGCATCGTCACCTCGGATAATCCGCGCACTGAGCAGCCGGAGGCGATTATCGAGGACATTCTGGAGGGCATGAAGGACACGACCACTCCGTATGATGTCATCGTCAACCGCCCGCAGGCGATCTGGCACGCGCTGGATATCGCACAGCCGGGTGACACCATCGTGCTGATGGGCAAGGGACATGAAACCTATCAGGAGATTAACCACGTCAAGCACCATCTGGATGAGCGCGAGGTCGTGGCGGAATATTTTGCAAAAAAGGCCTAACACGGCAAATAGAAAAAATCAGGGAGAATGAAGTATGAAGCCTATTACGCTGGCTCAGGCAGCTGAATTTACGGGCGGTGCCGTTGTCGGGGATGCGTCCGCCGTGATCCGCGGCATTTCCACCGATTCGCGCACTATTCCCGCACAGGGCATGTATCTGCCGATCATCGGCGAGCGGTTTGACGGACATGATTTTATCGCGTCTGCGGTGCAGAACGGCGCGGCGGCAGTGGTTTCTGACCGCGATGTGGACTGCGGCGTTCCGGTGCTGCGCGTGGAGGATACGCGCTGTGCGCTGCTGGCACTCGCAGGCGGCTATCGCAGCCTGTTTGACATTCCGGTGGTCGGTGTCACCGGCTCGGTCGGCAAGACGACCACCAAGGAAATGATCGCCTCCGTGCTGTCGCAGAAGCTGGAGACGCTGTACACACAGGGCAATCTCAACAACGAAATCGGTATGCCGCTGACCGTGTTCCGCATGGAGGAGAGCACACAGGCGGCGGTACTGGAAATGGGCATGAACCATTTTGGTGAGATTTCGCGCATGACCGTGCAGGCTCAGCCGACCATCGGTGTGATTACCAACATCGGCACCTCGCATATCGAATACCTCGGCTCTCGCGAGGGTATCTGCAAGGCGAAGCTCGAACTGCTGGAGGGTCTGCGCGAAGGCGGCACGGCGGTGCTGTGCGGCGATGAGCCGCTGCTGTGGGACAAACGCGATGCGCTCGGCGTCAACACCGTATATTTCGGCATCGACAACCCGCAGGCGCAGATCACGGCAAGCAATCTCGTGCTGTCGGATGAAAAGGTCACGTTTACGGTGCACGCATTCGATCAGACCTTTGACGCGGTTGTGTATGCCGCAGGACGCCATAATGTGCTCAATGCACTCGCGGCGACCGCGGTCGGTCTGCTGTGCGGACTGAGCACGGAGGAAATCGCCGCGGGACTTGCGGCATTCCGCAGTGTCGGTATGCGTCAGCGCATTTATCAGGAGGACGGCTTTACGATTTTTGCCGACTGCTACAATGCAAGCCCGGATTCGGTCGAGGCATCGCTTGCCGTACTGCGCGATCTCAAGGTCGAGGGCAGACGCATTGCCGTGCTCGGCGGTATGCGCGAGCTGGGCGACTATACCCGCGAGGGTCATATGCGCTGCGGACGCTGCGCCGCACAGTGTGCGGATGCGATGTATCTGTACGGCGACGGCGCGGAAAGCTATCGTGAGGGAGCCATTGAGGGCGGAATGGATGCACAGTGCATTCACATTTTTGACTCGCATGAGACGCTCGCCGCGGCACTCAAGGCGGATACGAAGCAGGGCGATGCACTGCTGTTTAAGGGAAGCCGCTACTGGGCGATGGAAAAATCGCTGGAAGCATTTTTGAAGAAATAAGAAAGTCAGGGAAACTATGCAACCTTATCTGTTTATTGCGAGCGCTGCTGCCGCATTTATTCTTACCGTTATCATCGGACCGTTTCTGATCCGTTATCTGCTCAAGAAAAAGCTCGGACAGAAGATTCTGGAAATCGGTCCGAAGTGGCACCTCAAGAAGCAGAACACCCCGACCATGGGCGGTGTGATGTTCATCATTTCGATCACCGCCGTGGTTCTGGTCATGAATCTGGTGTTCACCGAATTTGAAGCGGGCAACCTGATGGTGCTGCTGATGTCGCTGTGCTACGGCGCAATCGGCTTTGTCGATGACTGGGCGAAAATCCGCCATCAGGCAAACGGCGGTCTGACCTCGGGTCAGAAGTTTCTGCTTCAGCTGGCGGCTGCGGCGGTATTCGTTGCCGCACTGCGCCTGACCGGCTATCTGACGCCCAACCTGTTTATCCCGTTCATCGGCGTGACCATTCCGCTGCCGTGGATTGTATTCATGCTGCTTGCCATCTTTATCATCGTCGGCTGTGACAACGCGGTCAACCTGACCGACGGCATCGACGGTCTGGCGGCAAGCGTCACGGTTCCGGTTGCGATTTTCTTCATCGTAATCGGCCATAAGACCGGCAATCTTCCGGTTGTCATCTATGCCTCCGCTCTGCTCGGCGGTCTGCTCGGATTTTTGGTATTCAACTTCAATCCGGCGCGCGTATTCATGGGCGATACCGGCTCCCTGTTTCTGGGCGGCGCGGTCTGCGGTCTGGCGCTGGCGTGCGATATGCCGCTGATCCTGATCTTCGTGGGTCTGATCTACATCATCGAAACGCTGTCCGTTATCATCCAGACCACCTACTTCAAGATGAGCGGCGGCAAGCGTATCTTTAAAATGGCTCCGATTCACCATCACTTTGAGATGTGCGGCTGGGGCGAAAAGAAGATTGTATTCGTATTTACCGCGATTACCGCTGTGATGTGTGTGGTCGCATACTTCGGCGCAATGCCGAGATTCTGATTCCCGGTTCGGGATCATACTAGAGTGGAGGTGCAGAGGTGGCACAAAAGAAGCAACCGCGCCGGGGATTATTTGGACGCCGTCGGCTGAGCACGGAGCGTGTCAGTCCGTCCGGCACAGCCGCGCAGCCGCGGAATGCAAAACAGTCCGCCTCATCCGCGGAGCCGGGACGCAGACAGACTGCACGGCCGAAGGCAAAGGAATTCGGCGCATTCCGCTGGCAGCCCAGACTGGATGTATCCGGTGCACAGAATCCGATTATTCAAAATATGCTGCGCGAGTTCAAGCGGCCGTTTGACCAGCCAATGCTGCTCATCACCATTATGCTGCTGGTGACCGGACTGATTTTCATTCTTTCCGCGAGCTATCCGAAGGGATATTACAGCACGTCCGAAAGCATCGGCCCGATGACCTATTTTTTCAATCAGCTGAAATCCGTGATGATCGGTCTGGTCGTGATGGTGCTCGCTTCCGCGTTTGACTACCGGCAGTATCATATGTGGGGAAAAGTGCTGTATCTGATCTCGACCCTGCTGCTGATCGCGGTACCGTTTCTGGGTACGGAATATAAGGGTGCAAAGCGCTGGCTGTTTGGCTTTCAGCCGTCCGAGCTGGCGAAAATTTCATTGATTCTGGTCGTTGCCAGCATGATTAGTATGCATCCCAAGCGCATTCGGACGATAAAGGGGCTGCTGCCTTACGGAGTTGTGCTCGGCGTGTTCATCCTCCTGCTGGTGCCGGAGAAGCATACCTCCGCGATGCTGATTTTAACGATGATTACAGTGGTTATGCTGACCGTCGGCGGCATGAGGCTGTGGTATTATATTCCGGTCGGCGTTGTGGGTGCCATCGGTGCAGTTGTCCTGTATGCATCCATGGAGCATGTCCGCGGGCGCTTTGCAGTATGGCTGCATCCGTTTGATTATCCGCTGACCGGCGGCTGGCAGGCATGTCAGTCGCTGATCGCAGTCGGCTCAGGCGGTCTGACCGGTCTCGGCATCGGTCAGAGCCGGCAGAAGTTTTTATATCTGCCGGAGCCGATGAACGATTTTATTTTTGCGGTCGTCTGTGAGGAGCTGGGTCTGATCGGCGCAGTGCTGGTTATTCTGCTGTTTGCCTACTTTATCTTCCGCGGGTTCTGGATTGCCTGCCGCGCAGAGGATCAGATGGGCTGTCTGCTGGCGACCGGCATCACGACCAAATTTGCGGTACAGACCATTATCAATCTGTGTGTCGTCACGGGAATCTTTCCGGTTACCGGCGCATCGCTGCCGCTGTTCAGCTACGGCGGCACGGCGATGATTTTGCAGCTGCTGGAAATCGGTATTCTGCTCAATGTGTCGCGGCACATCCCGCAGTCAAAACGGGAATAACGATCAAATAAAGGGAGCTGTTAAGTTATGAAACTGCTGATTACAGGCGGCGGAACCGGCGGCCATGTCAATCCGGGACTGGCGATTGCAAAATATGTTCAGTCTCGCAAGCCGGATACCGAAATCCGCTTCGCCGGCACCGGAACGGGCATCGAGACCAAGCTCGTCCCGCGCGAGGGCTATCATTTATATACGGTGGATGTCAAGGGGCTTCAGCGCTCGGTTTCTCCGCGTGCACTGGTCTATAATGCGGATGCGCTGCTCAAGGCGATGACCGCAACCTCCAAGGCGAAAAAAATTCTGAAGGAATTTGAGCCGGATGTCGTGGTCGGCTGCGGCGGCTATGCGAGCTTTGCATTCGTCCATGCGGCACAGAAAATGGGCATTCCGACCGTGCTGCTCGAGGTCAATGCGTTCCCGGGCGTGGTCACCAAGTCCTGCGCGAAAAAGGCAGACAGCGTGCTGATCTGCTTTGAAAATACCAGAAAGCTGCTGGAAAACCGCCCGAATCTGTATCTGACCGGCGCACCGGTCCGCACGGAGATTCTTCAGGCAGACCGCGCGGCGGCACGCGAAAAGCTCGGTCTGAAGGACGGAGAAAAGCTGGTTGCGTCCTTCTGGGGCAGCCTGGGCGCGCTGTATATGAACCAGCATATGGTTGGCTTCATCAAGCTGGAGAGCGAGCAGGATGCGTTCCGTCACATCCATGCCACCGGTGCGGCGGCAGCCAAGTGGATGCCGGAAAAGATACGCGAGGCGGGCGTGGAGCTGGAGAAGCATCCGAATATCGACCTGCGCGAGTATATCTACGACATGGCGGATGTCATGGCGGCAGCGGATCTGCTGATCTGCCGCGGCGGCGCGGCGACCATGGGTGAGCTGTGCGCGATGGGCAAGCCGGCGGTCATCGTACCGTCCCCATATGTTGCGGAGAATCATCAGGAGAAGAACGCGCGTGCACTGGAGGAAGAGGGCGCGTGCGTGGTCATCACCGAGCCGGAATGCACGCCGGAGAAGCTGTACAAAGCGGTCACAGAGCTGCTGTTTGATGATGAGCGCCTGGAGAAGATGAGCCGCGCGAGTGCCGATATGGCGATTGCGGATTCCAGCGAGCAGATTTATCAGCACATCCTCAAGGCGGCAGGCAAGTAAGCGAGGGATGCGCATGAAGCAGAAAAAAAGGCGCATGAAATCCCCGCGCGTACAGCAGAAAAACATGCTGCGCCGGCGGCGGAACAGACAGCTGCGGTTTCGCCTGCTCACCGTCTGTCTTGCCGCGGCTGTGGCTGTGATTACGGTGTCCGGCTTTTTCCATGCAGAGGAATTTGTCATCAGCGGCGAAACCCGCTATGAGAAGAAGGAGCTGCTGTCCACACTGCCGGTCAAGCAGGGCGACAGCCTGATTTTTCTGGACAAGCACCACGCGATAAGCACCCTGCAAAAGGCATTCCCGTATCTGGATGAAATCGTGCTTGACCGGAAATTTCCGGACACGCTGGAAATCCAGCTGACTGAGCGCGAGCCGATGGTTGCGGTGCAGCAGGAGGAGGAGTATTACCTGCTGGATCAGACCGGCAAGGTGCTTGAGCAGAAGGCGGAGGGTGAGACCGGTTCGGTCACGCAGGTCATCGGTGTGGGCACGGTATCGCTGAAAATCGGAGAGACTATCCCGAAGAAGGGCTATGAAAAGCTGTGGGCGGTGCTGGATTTTCTGGAGCTGATGCGCAAGTATGATCTGAACGACCGCGTCAACAGCATTGATATCACCAAATCCTATGAGGTGGATCTCAAATTCGATCAGAACTACCGGATTGAGTTCGGCAGCGTGGACGATAAGGATCTGGTCGAATATAAAATCCAATTCCTACAGGCAGTGCTCAAGAAGGAATCCCTGCCGAAGTCCGGCATCATTGATCTGAGTGACGGGCAGCAGGCGCGCTACCGTCCGTTCAGCGGAACGGATACCACGAAGGCTTCGGAGCAGGAGGAGCAGGACTCTGATGGAACTGATCAGACCACCGAAGCCGAGAACACAGAGGATACCGGTGAAGCCGATTCGGACGATATTGCGGACACCGATACGCAGGAACAGCCGGCAGAGCAGGATGATGAGGCACAGCAGGAATAAACTCCCGCTGTTTCCCAGAAAAAACGACAAGTTTTTTTGAGGAATCTGCTCTGATAGCTTGCAAAATTTCCGGGAAAGAGTTAAAATTAAGAAAATGGGTGTACATCCCCTGTTTGGCAACGGGGAAAACCGATAAAAGTATTTAAATTTGATAAAAAAACTGTTGAGATTCGACGGAGGAGATCGAAGCATGGGTTTTGAATTTGAAATGGATTATGAAAATGTTGTAAATATCAAGGTTGTCGGTGTCGGCGGCGGCGGCAACAATGCGGTAAACCGCATGGTAAGCAGCGGTGTGCAGGGCGTTGAGTTCGTAGCAATCAATACGGACAAGCAGGCGCTGGCACGTTCTGAGGCTTCGATCAAGATTCAGGTCGGTCAGAAGCTGACCAAGGGTCAGGGCGCAGGCTCCAAGCCGGAGGTAGGCCGCAAGGCGGCAGAGGAAAACCGTGAGGACATCACCAAGGCTCTGGAAGGCGCACACATGGTATTTATCACCGCCGGCATGGGCGGCGGCACCGGCACCGGCGGCGCTCCGGTTGTCGCTCAGATCGCACGCGAGATGGGCATCCTGACCGTCGGCGTTGTCACCAGACCGTTCGGCTTTGAGGGCAGAATGCGTATGCAGCAGGCAAATGCCGGCATCGAGCAGCTCAAGGAGAATGTTGACTCCCTGATTATCATCCCGAACGAGCGTCTGAAGTTCGTCAGCGAGCAGAAGATTAGCTTTAAGAATGCATTCGAAATCGCAGACAGCGTTCTGCGTCAGGCAGTTGCCTCCATCTCCGAGCTGATTACCGTTCCGGGCTTCATCAACCTGGACTTCGCGGACGTTACCTCGGTCATGAAGTCCGCAGGCTACGCGCATATGGGCGTTGGCTCTGCAGCAGGCAAGGACAAGGCAGAGGAAGCAGCAAAGAAGGCAATTTCCTCTCCGCTGCTTGAGACCTCTATCAAGGGCGCGCACGGCGTCATTCTCAGCATCATCGGTTCGTCCGACATCGGTCTGGACGAGATCGAGCGCGCGGCAGGCATGGTTCAGGCAGCCGCTCATCCGGATGCACACATCATCTTCGGTGCTTCCATCGACGAGGATGTAGACGATGAGATTCGCGTTGTTGTCATTGCAACCGGCTTCGATCAGACTCCGGAGTCCGCTGCACAGGCTCAGTCCTCCATCTTTACCGCTGCAAAGAAGTCCGCTCCGGCGTATACTGCTCCGGCAGCACCGGTTGCTGAGCCGGCATATTCCGCACCGGCAGCAGAGCCGGCACCGCAGCCGAAGGCAAAGGCGGAAACCAGCACCGCACTTCCGGCAGACGATCCGTTTGCGGAAATCATGAAGCTGTTCAACAAGTAAATTTTTGACCCAATCGCCCTTCTTCCACCGGAGGAAGGGCTTTTAAATGAAAAAGAAAAACCTCAGCAGGGAAGGGGGGATCGTCGTGAGTTCCGATCCCGGAAGTCGATATTGTACCTATTTCCACGCTCCGGCGGTTCGCTCCTGCGGTACCGGAGCATAAAATCCTGTGCGCGGGGATACCTGCGCCGCGATGTCCGATACAGGAGGTTTTATGATTGAATATTTTAAGACGGTAGACGGTCGGATTACTCCGGTTGAAAAGCCGGAGGCAGGCTGCTGGATCAATCTGGTTGCGCCGACCGGAGACGAGGTACGTCAGATTCTCTGCGAGATTGATGTGGATGACGGATTTCTGCGCGCTGCGCTCGACCCGGAGGAAAGCTCCCGTGTGGAGACCGAGGAGGGTCAGCTGCTGCTGATCGTGGATATTCCGGTGCTCGAACAGAGCGACAGCTCCACCCGTGATGTTCAGATGTATACCACGCTGCCGATGGCGATTATCGTCGTGGAGGACTACGTCATCACGGTTTGTCTGGAGGATACCTCCGTCACCCGCCAGCTGGCAAACGGCAAGGTGCGGGGCGTGCAGATCGGGCTGAAGACCCGGTTTGTATTCCAGCTGCTGCTGCGCGTTGCAGGCCGTTTCCTGAACTATCTGCGCCGGATTCAGCGCAATTTTACCAAGATCGAGCAGCGCCTGTATGAGTCGCTGAACAATGACGAGCTGATGCAGATGATCGCGCTTTCCAAGTCGCTGATTTATTTTTCCGCATCGCTGCGGGGCAATGAGGTCACGATGGAAAAGGTGCTTCGCGGACGTCTGCTCAAGCTGTATGAGGACGACCGCGATCTGCTGGAGGATGCCCTCATCGAGGTGCGTCAGGCAATCGACATGGCGAATGTCTATTCGTCCGTCATGTCCAGCACGATGGAGGCGTACTCCTCGGTCGTTTCCAACAATCTGAACAGCATCATGAAGGTGCTGACGATTATCACGGTTATCCTGACCATTCCGAACATGGTTTTTGGATTTTATGGAATGAATGTGGTATCCCTGCCGCTGCCCTTTGCCTGGTTCCCGGCACTGGTTTCCATCCTTGCCTGCGTGGCGGCATGGGCGTTCCTGAAGATTCGTAAGCTGTATTAAGTTTCACTGCTCGGACAGTGCAAGGAGGAGATCGCTATCAAAAAACGAATTCTATCCATTTGTACCGTATGCAGTCTGCTGCTGGCGGGCTGCGGCGTCCCGGACAAACCGGCAGAGACAAACGGATCCGGTGAAGGTGAGGAGAAGAAGTCCCCGCTCACGGTTCTGTCTCTGGATCAGGAGGAATTGCTGCAGCAGGCACAGCAGGAGGGCAGCCTGCGGCTCAGCGTGCCCGATCAGGCGGAGCAATGGGAAAAGGCAGTAACGCCGTTTGAAAAGAAATATCAGATCGATGTGATCGTGGAGGAAGTACCGGAGGCGGAGCTTGCCGAGCGGATCAAGACGGATCAGGACGGCTGTATTGACGCGATGATGACCCGCGGCACCTCGACACAGGCGCTGGTCGAGGAAAAGCTGCTGCTCGGTCCGATTGAGCCGGTGCTCTTTGATAAAACCATTCAGACCTCGATCCAGCAGGACAGCGTCAATTCGGTCGGCTGCCTTGTGCCGGTCAGCCGCTATCAGACCGGTATTCTGTACGACAGCACGCAGCTTGATCTGACCGACTGGGAGAGCGTGGAGGAATATCTGGAGAATCACGTGCTCACGGTGCCGGATCCCAAGACCAGCATGGCGGGTCGGGGACTGCTCCAGACGCTGGTTCTGAACCTGGACAATTCGGATGCGGATTATTCCAATGTCTCGCTGGCGCAGGAGATCAAGACGGTCAACTGGCAGAGCGCGCTGGAATGGCTGGAGGAGCACTGGGAATCCTTTGTATGGACAGAGGATGAGCTAACAGCGATTCAGGCGGTTACCAAGGGAAAAGCCGCTGTGACCGTCGCACGCAGTGATCTGGTCGCGCAGATCGGCGCTGCGGACGGCGATATTGCATTTTGCGTGCCGGACTTCCAGATGGCAGCGGGCAGTGAATCCATCGGAATTTCGCTGCGCTCGGAGCATCCGGCGGCGGCACTGCTGCTGGTCAACTGGCTGGTCACGCTGGAGGGACAGCAGGCGCTGTATGATGCGCGAAAGACAATTCCGCTCTGCGAGGGCGTCGTTGACGGCGAGGGCGCACCGGTATCCACGGAGACGGATACCAATGCCACCGAGTTTTTGCCGTCGGTATATCAGGAATCTCTGCTCAAGCGTTTTCAGGCCGTCATTGAGGCGGTAGAAAAGCGGCAGGAAGCGGAACAGGATCCCGAACAACAGGAACAAGCAAAGGAGCAAAATCCATGACTACAAAAACCATTCCGTCTGTCGTTGCACTGGCAGGTCTGCTCAAGAGCATCTTTATTTCCGGCAGATTTAAGAAGGATCTGCCGATGCAGCTGGTTGACCCGAAGGGCAACAACATTGCAGTGATCCGTGCGGAGGATCCGGAGCGCTGGATTCGTACCAGCTATAAGGACTCCATCGCCTGCACCAGAAAGCTGTGCACCCGCTCCGAGTGGGATAAGATGGGCATTATCAAGCAGATCAATCTGTGTGACTGCTGGGAGGCGCTGGCCGTGATGGAGTATCTGGACTTGGGATACGACGAGGGCAACCGCTTCGAGGTAGACGAATACGAATGTTAATCAAAAACCGCGTTCCAACTGAATTGGGACGCGGCTTTTTGCTATCTGTGCGCGATTTGGGAAAGGTGCGTTTGTATGATTACGGTATGCAACCACCGGTTGACAAAACTCCATGCGTGCATGGTGGCGGCGCAACCGGCAGATCTGCTATGATGAACGCACAAAAACAAGAAGGGAGTGCTGGTTTATGAATCTGGCGGACCGTATTCAGAGCCTGAGAAAGGCGAGGGGAATCTCGCAGGAGGAGCTGGCAGACCGTCTGGGCGTATCGCGTCAGGCGGTGTCCAAATGGGAGAGCGAGCAGAGTATGCCCGATCTGAATAAAATCATCGCGCTGAGTGAATATTTTGAGGTCACTACCGATTATCTGCTCAAGGGAATCGAACCGGTTCGGGAGGAAGTAAAGACAAAACGGGAAGCGGATGCGCGCGTGTTTGCGATTACCGGCACGGCGTTTGATGCGATGGGCGTGTTTGTCGCCGCTGCCGTCTGGGCGCAGGAGCAGCAGCCGATGGCGGTCGTGATCGGACTGATCTTTTTGATTATGGGACTCATGATCTTCAACATCGGCTGTGTGTGCGCCGAGCCGGAGAGCGTGCGCCGCGCAAAGCGCAGCTTTTGGCGGATTAACATCTGGCTGGTCTCCTTTGTCCCGCTGTCTGCTGTGTATAATTTA
>JAEDEU010000103.1 GCA_016293155.1 Clostridiaceae bacterium
CAAATTTCCACTTGACAGATTCCCCAACTTATGTTATCTTATGAAAAGCCGCATTGACCGGGCAGGACAAGTGTGCCATGCGCACCGCCCGCCGACAGCGTGACTCTAACAAAGAAAGAGAGGTGCTACCGCAATGTATGCAATCGTAGAGATCGGTGGCAAGCAGTACAAGGTATCCGAGGGCAGCGTTATTTACGTTGAGAAGCTCGGCGTAGACGACGGCGCAGCCGTTACGTTCGATAAGGTTCTCGCAGCTGGCGAGGGCGCAGAGCTGAAGGTTGGTGCTCCGTATGTCGAGGGCGCAACCGTTACCGGCACTGCCGACAAGACCGGCAAGAAGAAGAAGATCATTGTTTACAAGATGAAGCCGAAGAAGGGCTATCGCCGTAAGCAGGGTCACAGACAGCCTTACACCAAGGTAACCATCACCGCAGTAAACGCGTAAGATGACTACCGCCCGTTTTATCAAAACAGGCAGCCGCATCGGTGGCGTTGAGCTGTCCGACCACGCAGGCTATGCGGAGGAAGGGCAGGACATCGTATGTGCGGCAGTTTCCGCTTCTGTTGACCTGACAAGCTGTCTGCTCGGCGATATTCTCGGAATCCCGTATTCCGCAGAGGTCGATCCCGAACAGGCCGTGATCCGTCTGATGCTTCCGGAATCGCTTTCCGAACAGGACGAGATGCAGGCGCAGAACGCACTCAGAGCCTTGCAGGTTTATTTTGAAAATCTCAAAGGCAGATATCCCGAAAATATCGACGTAATGGAGGTGTAAGTAATGCTTCAGATCAGCTTACAGTTTTTCGCTCATAAGAAGGGCGTAGGTTCTACCAAGAACGGTCGTGACTCCGAGTCCAAGAGACTGGGCGTCAAGCGTGCAGACGGTCAGGTTGTACCGGCTGGCAACATTCTGGTTCGTCAGCGCGGCACCAAGATCCATCCGGGTACCAACGTAGGTATCGGCAAGGACGACACCCTGTATGCAAAGGTTACCGGCGTTGTTCGCTTTGAGCGCCTGGGCCGTGACCGCAAGAAGGTTTCGGTTTACGAAGAAATCGCTCAGTAAAACAAACAGAGACACCTCAGGCGAACCCGCTTGAGGTGTTTTTTTCTACCTCTCAGTGTAAGGAGGATTTTCTATGTTTATTGATACCGCAAAAATCTGGATTCACGCGGGCAAGGGCGGCGACGGCAAGGTGTCGTTCCACCGCGAGAAGTATGTTGCCTCCGGCGGACCGGACGGCGGCGACGGCGGACGCGGCGGCTCGGTCATCTTTCAGGTGGATGACAACCTCGCAACGCTGATGGACTTCCGCTATAAGCGCAAGTATACCGCGCCTCCGGGAGAAAACGGCGGCAGCAAGCGCTGCACCGGCAAGGACGGCAAGAGCCTGGTGATCCGTGTGCCGCGCGGCACCATTCTGCGCGATGCAAAAACCGGACAGATTATTAAGGATCTGTCGGACGACGAGCCGTTTGTCGCTGCAAAGGGCGGCAACGGCGGCTGGGGCAATACGCACTTTGCCACCGCAACCCGTCAGACCCCGCGCTTTGCAAAGCCGGGACTGCCGGGCGAGGATCGTGAGATTCAGCTGGAGCTGAAGCTGCTGGCGGACGTCGGACTGGTCGGCTTCCCGAATGTCGGCAAGTCCACGCTGCTTTCCATGGCATCTGCCGCGCGCCCGAAGATCGCAAATTATCACTTTACCACGCTCGTGCCGAATCTGGGCGTTGTCTCTATCGGTGAGGGCGAGTCCTTCGTCATGGCAGATATCCCGGGCATTATCGAGGGCGCATCCGAGGGCGCGGGTCTGGGTCATGACTTCCTGCGCCATATCGACCGCTGCCGCCTGCTGCTGCACATCGTGGACGCCGCAGGCAGCGAGGGACGCGACCCGATCGACGATCTGGAAAAGATCAACAGCGAGCTGGCGCAGTATTCCATCAGCCTGGAAAACCGCCCGCAGATCGTGGTCGCAAACAAAACCGACCTGATTCCGGAAGAAGACCATGAAATGCTGGATATGATCCGCGAATGGGCGGAAAATCACGGCTTTGTGTATATGGAGATGTCCGCGGCGACCAATCAGGGCGTGCGTGAGCTGATGTACCGCACGTGGGAGCTGTTGCAGGAGCTGCCGCCGGTGCTCACCTACGAGCCGGAATTTGTCGCGCCGGAGGTTGAAATCACCGAGGACGACATTCAGGTTACACCGGTCGAGGACTACTTTGTCATCAGCGGCGCATGGGTCGAGCAGCTCATGGGCAGCGTCAATGTGGATGACTATGAATCGCGTATGTACCTGGACCGCAGACTGAGTGCGGCAGGCGTGTATGATAAGCTCGAGGAGCTGGGCATCCACGAGGGCGACTTTGTCGTCATCGGCGATCTGGAATTTGAATATATTCGATAACCGTTTCCGACGGGCTGGTTTGCAGCCTGTACGGAATCGCAAGACGCTTCCGACTTCTGTTGTGTTCGGGAGCGTCTTTTTGTGTAGTTTATGCTTTTTTCATTGTTTTTTTGTATAAGTGTGGTATAATAACAAATAGATGCGTCTTTCCGTAGGAGGGAAATTTTACATGAATATTTGGCATGACGTTGCACCGGAGCTGATTACGCCTGAAAAATTTATGGCAGTGATCGAGATTCCGGCAGGCAGCAAGAAGAAGTATGAGCTGGACAAGCGCACCGGTCTGCTCCGGCTGGACCGCATTTTGTATACATCCATGCACTATCCGGGAAATTACGGCTTTCTTCCGCGCACCTATGCGGAGGACGGAGATCCGCTGGATGTGCTGGTGCTGTGCCAGGAGGCGCTTGACCCGATGGTGGAGGTCATGTGCCGCCCGATTGGCGTAATCCGCATGATCGACGATGACGAGTGCGACGATAAGATCATCGCCGTGCCCGAGGAGGATCCCTCGTGGAACTATTATCTGGAGCTGAGCGCGCTCCCGCCACACTATACCGAGGAAATCTGCCATTTCTTTGAGGCGTACAAGACGCTGGAGCACAAGAGCACAACGGCATCTGAGGTGCTCGGACCCAAGGACGCGAAGGAGATCATCCGGCAGGCGCAGGAGCGCTATCTGGTGCACTTCTGCGGCAAGCGCTACAGCTTATAATGTCCTGATTTAACTGTCAAAATCCTCTAAAAATTCGGTCAGTCCGGTCTCAGAATACAGCGGCAGTCCCTCGCGGAGCATTGCCTGATCGTATTCCCGCAGGGAAGAGACCCGGATGTCCGTCATCTGAACCGGCTCGGAGCCGTCCGGATCGCAGATGCCGACCACTCCGTCGATATCTCTGGCGATATACAGCGGCGGCTCGGCGGTCTGAATGACGGTCGGCTCGGTTACAGCGGATGCCTCCGGCTCGCGCTGATAGGAGGCGACAACTGCCATCACGGTGAGGATCAGGCAGGTTATGGAAAGAACAGCGGTATGTTTGTACATCAATAATCACTCCTGTCGTTTGCTGAAAAAATCGCAGGACGGAAATTTCGTTGGCAAATGTGCAAAAAGAAATGAAATTCTCCGCCTGCCTGTCTTGATTTTTGCCAAAAATATGACAGTTATACAAAAATTGGGGAAATAGTATAGATTTTTGCGGATTTCATGCTATGATAAGGGAGAAAAGGTTCCAACCCGAAAACGACGGAGCAACCATCGCACAAGGAGGCTGAGATTTTGAAGTCACGGAAACCAAGCAGGAAACGGCAGGGCAGCGGGATCGGCAGAAAGATCGGACTGGTGCTGCTGACGCTTCTTGTGGTCGGAATGACGACTGCGGCAATCTGCATCATTGCATTTGCGGCGTATATCAACAACTATGTCAAGCCGAATTCCGCACTGGATGTGGAAACGCTGGCAATGCAGCGCAACAGCGTGATTTATTATGAAAACAGCGAAGGCAAGCAGACTGTGCTGGAGGAGCTGCGCAGTGAGGAAAACCGTATCTGGGTGGACATTGAGGACACGCCGGAGCATTTGAAGGATGCGTTTGTCGCCATTGAGGATCAGCGTTTCTATGAGCATAACGGCGTGGACTGGAAGCGCACCGCCGGCGCGGCGATCCACTGGCTGATTCCGAGCGGTTCGGGCTATGGCGGCTCTACCATCACCCAGCAGATGGTCAAGAACTATACCGACGACAACGATTACTCGGTGACACGAAAGATTACCGAGATCGTCCGCGCGCAGTCGATTGAGGATCAGATGCTGAAAATCTGCGAGGGAGACCGGCAGGAAAGCAAAACCCGCATCCTTGAGATGTATATGAATCTGATTTACTTCGGCGAAAGCGCCTATGGCGTTCAGACTGCGTCGCACGCCTATTTCAACAAGGATGTCAGTGAGCTTTCCATTGCGGAATGCGCACTCATTGCAGGTCTGACGCAGAGTCCTGCCTCCTATAATCCGTTCAATCATCCGGAGGCGGCAAAGGAACGTCAGCAGAACGTGCTGTACAAAATGCATGAGCAGGGCTATCTGACGGATGCAGAGTACGAGGAGGCCAAGGCGGAGGAGCTGAAGTACGAAAAGGCTCCCGTCACCGAGGAGGACAAGAAGCCGTATTCCTACTTCACGGATATGGTCATTGAGGATGTCATCAGTGATCTGAGGAAGAAATATGATTATTCCTATGATTACGCCAAGGCAATGTGCAATGGCGGAGGACTGTCCATTTACGCTACGGTAGATATGGATATCCAGAAGATCATGGAGGATGTTTACGCGAATAACAGCAACTTCCCGTCCATCAGCCAGGGCGATCAGCTGCCGCAGTCGGCGATGATGGTCATGGATCCGAAGACCGGATATATTGTCGGCGTGGTCGGCGGACGCGGAGAAAAGACCGAGAGCCTTGTGCTCAACCGTGCGACCCAGTCGCTGCGCTCCCCGGGCTCGTCCCTCAAGCCGCTGTCGGTCTATGCTCCGGCGACCGATGCGGGCATCATTACGCCGTACTCGGTGTATCAGGATGCGCCGGTGATGCAGCTGAACGGACGCGGTTGGCCGTACAACGAGAGCCGAACCTATTCCTACGCTGCGACTACCGTCCGTGTGGGCGTTGCAAAGTCGCTCAACACCATTGCGGCCGGAGTGCTTCAGGATTTGACTCCGGAGGCATCGTTTGAATTTATGAGCGAAAAGCTGCACTTCACCACGCTGGATGCGCTGGATATGGACTATTCCCCGCTGGCACTGGGCGGCATGACCAACGGTGTTTCCGTCCGTGAGATGACGCAGGCCTATGGCGCATTGGCGAATTATGGAAATTACAACAGTGCCAAGAGCTATACACAGGTTGTGGACAGCGACGGCAATGTGATTCTGGATCATACCAAGGACGCAACGACGCAGATCTTTGAGCATCCGGAATCCACACCGTACTATGTCAATGACATGCTGACCAATGCCGTTAATAACGGCACCGGTACGCTGGCGAAGGTCCTCGGCATTGAGACCGCCGGCAAGACCGGTACGACCTCGGACAACAAGGACCGCTGGTTCGCGGGCTATACGCCGTACTATGTCGGCGTAACCTGGTTCGGCTACGACAAGGAATACGGTCTGCCGAATCTGTATCCGAATCCGGCCGTTCGCCTGTGGAAGGCTGTCATGTCCCGCGTGCATGAGGACCTGCCGAACAAGCAGTTCGAGGACGGCGGCAAGAGCGTATGGAGATCGTACTGCACCAAGACCGGACTGCTGCCGAACTGGTCGTGTAC
>JAEDEU010000104.1 GCA_016293155.1 Clostridiaceae bacterium
TATGTCTCCCTTTTTGTATCTCCAGTATATCCCGCGGCGGCGGAAATGTCAAGCCGTCCGCCGCTGGCAGGAAACTATGGACTTGCGGCGTTGACGGTCTGATAAAACTCTGATATCATAAACACAAGAGACATACCAGTACGATAGGCGATCTGTTCCTCCTGATACGGGGGTAACACTTCTTGCCCCTGAGTTGAAAGACAAAGGGAGTGAACGGGATGTACGTTACATATTCTGAACTGTTTCAGCTTTTGATTCAGTTCGGTGAATTTATTGTTTCGGTCATTACGCTGACAATCGTTGTTGTTCAGATCAAGAAGAAATAACCGCCTCAGCTCCAACTTAAGGCGGTTATTTCAGTAGCCATCTTATGAGGGACAACCATCTATCGGTATGTCTCTCTTTTGTATCTTCAGTATATCCCGCCGTGCCGGAAATGTCAAGCCGCCCGGTGCGGTGCCGGAATACCGTTTTGACAGAAAAGCAAAAAGCAGATGACATGGGGGGAACGTCATCTGCTTTTCGACTTAAAATGGGGGGTATTTTTCAAAAAACCGCTCGCAGGGGAGGCAAACGGTATCTTGAACGAAGTATAATCTTCAAGCTTATTCTAGTCGATTTTCAATATATTGTCAAGACAAAAATGAAAACTGCTGTAATGTTTTTCACATATTCTCGTGCGCAAAATGCACGCAAAAATGCACACACACCCTGTTAATGAATAAAAAGTGTTTCAGGGTCTGCCGTGCTGCCGGCTTGTCGCATTTCGACATGAATGTGAGTTTGCAGTGCGGCCTCTGCCGGGAGTGTTTTGGCAGCGGTGCCGAGCACATCACCGGCGGAAATTGTATCGCCCTCGCTGACTGCGATCTTATCCAGACCGGCGTACAGGATTTCGGTATCGCCGTCCGTCACACGGACGCAGCCGCCGTACAGATTGTCCTGCGTGACGGCGGAAACCTTGCCGCCCAGCATGGCCTTGACGCTTTCGCCTGCGGTGGCGGCATAGTCCGTGCCGATGTGTGCACGCCAGTCCTCCATCGTCTCGTCATACGTCAGCTCGCTGTCCGAGTAGCCGCGCAGCACCTTGCCCTCAACCGGACGCACCGCGGAAGCCGGCGCGGCAGTTTCCGCGTCCTCCTCATCCGTACCGCCTGCGGTGGCTTCGGAGCGCTCCTCCGGAGCATCCTCCTGCGCGGAGTCCGAAGCATCCTCCGGCTCCTCCGTCTGTGCGGCGGTCTGCTCCGGAATCTCAACCGATTCGTCTGCCTGGCCGGTCGTCACGGACTCATCCGAGGAATACTCATATCCCTGTAAGGTATCGTCATTGGTTTTCGGTTCAGAGAACAGTACATAACCCGCAATTCCGACTGCTGCGATGCAGAGGAAAAGGATTATGTAAAATCCCTTGTCCTCGAACCGACCCCTTGCGGGGCTGTTGTGGTTTTGATTCATTTCTGAACACCTCCGCCTTTAGTATGGGCGGAGAAGCGGGAGTTCATACCGAAACAGGAAGATTTTTTCTCAGCCTGCGCTGCCGTCCGCAGTGGAATCCTGCTCCGCGCTGTCGGTGTTCTCAATCAGCTCGGCGGTTTTGCCGTCATAACGGATTTCGGTATAGCCGTCTCCCTGATGCAGGAAGTAGCGGGGCGCACTGTCATCCTCCGCCTCCGGGGCGAGCTGCACGGCGATGGTGCACAGATCAGCGTATTCCGCGCTGCCCTCCGGCTCTGCATAGCTGTCGTAGAGATTGAAGTAATAAAAGGTGCCGTCCTCCGTGGTCTGGGTGCCATTGTAGGAGGCAACGTAATTGCCGGTATAGCCGTCTCTGGACTCCGGATACAGTGCCTTTGCAATTTTGACCGTCTCGTCGGCAAGGCTTTTTGCCTCCTTCGGAGCCGGCGCCGGGAACAGTGAGCTCAGGGCTTCGTAGTCCGCATCAATATCCGGAACCTCGATGGTGGACGGTGCGGTATCCTTCAGCTCCGTGTCCGGTGTCTTTGGCGTACAGGCGCACAGACACAGCATCAGCGCTGCCGCCGGAATCAGCCATTTTAATTTCATTGCAATCTCCTCTTCCCGCTGCAAAATATCGTGACTGTGAGCAGTATATCCCATTTTGCATAATATTTCAAGTAATTATACACAGTTTTTGCTCCCTTCTTTCCGAATTCTGCGAAAAAAAGACAAAAAAACAAATATTACAGTACCAACTTCGGCGGAACTATGTTATAGTATAAGACAGAAAAAAATGACTGTTTCCCGTTTGTTAGAAAGAAGTAAAAGTATGTATCAAAAAATTGCCCTCCCAAATGGAGTGCGCGTTGTCTGTGAGCAGATCCCCTATGTCCGTTCGGCAGCGCTGGGCGTATGGGTGCTGAACGGCTCGCGGCACGAACCGCAGGAGCTGAGCGGCATTTCTCATTTTATCGAACACATGATGTTCAAAGGAACGGAGCGCCGTTCCGCCGAGCACATTGCCATCGCGATGGACGCACTGGGCGGACAGGTCAATGCCTTCACCACGAAGGAGTGCACCTGCTATTATCTCAAGACGCTGGATACGCATTTGCAGACCGGCGCGGAAATTTTGGCGGATATGTTCCTGCATTCCAAGTTTGCAAAGTCCGATCTGGATCTGGAGCGCGGCGTCGTGCTTGAGGAGATCGACATGTATGAGGACTCCCCGGAGGACGTTGCAACCGAGAAGATTTTTGAGGAATGCTATGCGGGCTGTGCGCTCGGCCGTCCGATTCTGGGCAGCCGCGAGACGCTGGAGCACATCACCGGCGAGGACCTGCACCGCTATATTGCAGAGTATTACCGCCCGCAGGATACCGTCATTTCGCTCTGCGGCTCGTACTCCCAGGACGATCTGGACTACATATGCGAGCTGTTCTCCGAGATGACCGGCAGCGGGCGCAATGAGTTTGTCCCTGCCGTATATCATCCGAGCACGGTGACGCGCAGCAAGGATATTGAGCAGATGCATCTGTGCCTGGGCTTCGAGGGCATCTCCATGACCTCGGAGGAGCGCTACAGCAATGCGCTGCTGAGCAGCATTCTGGGCGGCGGCATGTCCTCACGCCTGTTCCAGACCGTGCGTGAGCGCAACGGTCTGTGCTATTCGGTGTATTCCTACAGCATTTCGCATCAGGATACCGGTATGTTCGGCATCTATACCGCGCTGAATAAGGAGACCGAGGAGCGTGCGATCCGGCTGATCCGTGAGGAGTGCGTTCGTCTGGCACAGGACGGTCCGGATCGTGCGGAGCTCAACCGCTGCCGCGAGCAGGCAAAGGCAAACCTGCTGATGGGACTGGAGAGCACCACCGCACGCATGAACCAGCTCGGACGCAGTGAGCTGTTTTATGACCGCGCCTCCGACATGGATGAAATCATCGAGCGCTATGATGCCGTGACCATTGACGATGTAACCGATCTGGCGCGGCGCATTCTGGACTTTGACCGCGCCTCCATCTGCGCCGTCGGCAAGGTGGACGAGCCGGCTTACTATCGCAGCCTTTTGCAGGGCTGAGGAGTTCTGATATGAAAAAGACCGTAAAATCCGTTTTTGCCAAAATCATCAACCGAACCAGCATCACGGTCGTGCTGATCGTGCTGCAAGCGCTCGTGCTGATCTCATGGCTGACGCGCCTTTCGGAATATGCCGGCTATGTGGACGGAATTTCCCGTGTGCTGGCGCTGATTACTGCGCTGTATATCATCAACCGACCGGATAACCCCGGCTTCAAGCTGGCAATCATCGTGCCGATTCTCGCCTTTCCGATCATCGGCGTGCCGTTCTATCTGCTGTTCGGCAATTCGCTGCGCGGTATGCTCAACCGGCAGTTTGTCGGGCGGTACAATGAGCTGGCGGCGGCAGTGGAGCACAGCTCGGAGGAGCTTTCAGGCGCATTCGCGCCGCAGGCGGCATTCCTGACGCGCAACGCCTGTACCTCTGCAAGCACCGGCAACAATACCCGATACTTTAATGTGGACGAAACCTTTTTTGCCGCATTTCTGGAGGATCTGCGCAGTGCAAAGCAGTATATCTTTCTGGAGTATTTTATCATTGGAGAAGGATATATGTGGGACAGCATCCTGCCCATCCTCAAGCGCAAGGTGGACGAGGGCGTAGAGGTGCGCGTGATCTATGATGATCTGGGCTGCCTCGGACGCATTCCGGACGATTATGACGCTTACCTGCGCCGGCTGGGCATTGCCTGCCGGCGGTTCAATGTATTTCTGCCCGTCCTGTCGCTGAACTTTAACTTCCGCGACCACCGCAAAATCGCCGTGATCGACGGCGTGACCGCCTACACAGGCGGCTTCAATCTGGGTGACGAATATCTGAACATCACCCATCCGCATGGGCACTGGAAGGATGCCGCAGTCCGTCTGCACGGTCCGGCGGCGCGGGAATTTTCCGTGCTGTTTCTGACGTTCTGGAACGCCATGGAGCGCGGCAGCGCATCCGAGGATTTTGCACCGTATCTGCCGCAGTACATTCCGCGCACGGAGCAGCCCGGTATCTGCGTTCCGTTCGGAGACATTCCGGGGGATGAATTCAAGGTCGGACGCGACGTATATCTCAACGCGATTTCTCGGGCGCGCAAATCGGTGTATATCACCACGCCGTATTTTATCGTGGACAGCGAAACGCTCTCCGCGATCTGCCTTGCCGCGCGCAATGGGCTGGATGTGCGCATCCTTGTGCCGCACATTCCGGACAAGTGGTATGTGTTCACCGTCACGCGCTCCTTTTATCCGCAGCTGATCGAGAGCGGCGTGCAGGTGTATGAGTACACACCGGGCTTTGTGCATGCCAAGACGGTCGTTGTGGATGACGAGGTGGGCATTATCAGCTCGGTCAACTTTGACTACCGCAGCATGTACCTGCAGCTGGAATGCGGTGTGCTTATGCAGGGCACGGACGCGGTGCACCAGTTACAGGAGGATTATTTGGAGACGCTGGCGCATTGTGAGGAAATCACACCGGATTTCTACCGGCGGGTTCCCCTGCCGGTGCGCATCATGCGCTCGGTGTTCCGCCTGCTCTCGCCGCTGATGTAAAAAACAACTCGCGTTTGAATCAAAAAGAGGGTACACTCGTTTTTGGATGTACCCTCTTCAGACTGTCGAAAAAGTGGCAGAAAAAGAGAAAATGTACCAACGCCCTCTCCGTCTTCAGCCTTCGGCTGCGCTTACGTTGGGACGGAGCCTCGCTTGGGCTGTGCCCACCTGCCACTGGCAGGACGCGACCTCTCCCAAAGGGAGAGGCAAGATTAGTGCGAAATTATCGTTGATATGGTGTTAAAACGGGTATATTTCGATAAAAAGATTACGATACTTGGCTCTCTCTCTGGGAGAGCTGGCAGTGCCGCAGGCACTGACTGAGAGGGTTTCTATCAGAAGTTGCTCTTTATAAAATAGGTTTTTCGACAAGCTAAAGAGGGTACACCCATTCGGATGTACCCTCTGTGTTTTTTGTGAAAGAAACGAATTAGAACTCGCACTTCTTTGCGATGTAGTCAGCAACCTCGGCAACCGGGATGCGGATCTGCTCCATGGTATCGCGGTCGCGGACGGTGACGCAGCCGTCGTTTTCGGTCTCGAAGTCAACGGTGATGCAGAGCGGGGTG
>JAEDEU010000105.1 GCA_016293155.1 Clostridiaceae bacterium
TTGATCGGGGACTGGATGAAGTGCAGGTACATATTGGAAACCGTGATGCCTACGCCGCAGATAAAGCTCGCCCAGACTGCCGCACGGGTGACGCGCTTCCAGTACAGACCGTACAGGAACGGTGCGAGGAATGCGCCCGCGAGTGCGCCCCAGGAGATGCCCATCAGCTGTGCGATGAAGGTCGGCGGATTGAGCGCCAGCACAACCGAGATGACGATGAAGAACACGATCAGAATACGCATGATGAAGATCTGCTTTTTCTCGTCCATGTCCTTGACGACAACGCCCTTGATGAGGTCGATGGTCAGGGTGGAGCTGGAGGTCAGCACCAGAGAGGACAGAGTGGACATGGAGGCGGACAGAACCAGCACGATGACCACGCCGATCAGGATATCCGGCAGGGTGGACAGCATGGTCGGGATGATTGCGTCATACATAATGGTGCCGTCGGCATTGTGGATTGCCGGCAGGTCGAACAGTCTGCCAAAACCGCCGAGGAAGTAGCAGCCGCCCGAAATAATGATGGCGAAGAAGGTGGACACGATGGTACCGGTCTTGATTGCCTTCTCATCCTTGATGGCATAGAACTTCTGAACCATCTGCGGCAGACCCCAGGTGCCGAGCGAGGTCAGCACGATAACGCCGAGCAGGTTGATGGGATCTGTGCCGAAGAAGGCGGTAAACGCACCCTGCTGACCCATGGTGGCGGGAACGTCGCTCGGGATTTCGGAAAGCGAACGGACTGCATTCATAAAGCCGCCCTGACCGCCCAGCACGCACGCGATCACCGCGCAGATGCCGAACAGCATGATGATGCCCTGAATGAAATCGTTGATAACGGTTGCCATGTAGCCGCCCAGAATGACGTAAACGCCGGTCAGGACAGCCATGACGATAACACAGACCGAATACGGAATGTCAAATGCCATGCCGAACAGGCGGGACAGACCGTTGTAAACCGAAGCGGTGTACGGAATCAGGAAAATAAAGACGATGGCGGAAGCCACAATCTTGAGCGCGGTGCTGTCAAAGCGCTTGCCGAAGAAGTCCGGCATGGTAGCGGCATTGAGGTGCTGCGTCATGACGCGGGTTCTGCGTCCGAGCACGACCCACGCAATCAGGCTGCCGAGGATGGCGTTGCCCAGACCGATCCAAGTGCTGGCAAGACCATATTTCCAGCCGAACTGACCGGCATAGCCGACGAATACCACCGCAGAAAAATACGAGGTGCCGTAGGCAAACGCGGTCATCCACGGGCCGACGCTTCTGCCGCCGAGCACGAAGCCGTTGACGCTGTTGCTGTGTTTTCTCGCATAGACGCCGACGGCGACCATGACTGCGAAGAAAACCACCAGCAGGGCGATTTTGATTATCATGATATTTCTCCTCCTGACGGAACCGTCCGCGATTGGACAAAGCAGGAAACGGAACCGTAAATTTACAGCAAAACCACTGCTCTTCCATGTTACACTGCTGCACGCACTTTGTCAAGTTAAATCGTTTATTCGTTGCATTGATGATGCGTGCGCGGAAAAAAGAGTGCCCCGCGGCGCGGAGCACTCCTGAATTGCAGTAATAGATGGAATTTCTTACCAGACTCTTGCGATTTCCTCGCGGGCGATGCGCACCCACTCGGTAACGTTCTTCGGGGTGTGAGCGAGGGTGTGGTTGTCCTTCATGATGAACTCGACACGGTTGTTGTTGCGCTTGGTCAGCTCAACCACGCGGCGCAGGTTTGCGCGGATGTAGTCCTCGTCGATGTTCGGAACCGCCAGATCGGTCGGGCTGCACTTGTAGGAATAGACATAGTCGCTCTGGAGCATCTCTGCCATCTTGACCGAATCCGCCCACTGGGAAACCGAGACGCGGCGCAGGCGCGGCAGCGTTGCCTTCAGATCCTCAAAGCGGTTGTGCAGACCCTCGCAGCAGCCGTAGCAGTTCAGACCGAACAGACCAGCAATCTCCGCCTGATACGGCAGGAAAAATTCCTTCCACATCTCCGGAGAGATTTCCGAGGTCTCCTGCGCCTCGTTGAAGCCCCAGCTCTCCATCAGCTTGACCGAGCCGTCCACCGGATGCAGCTGGGAGGTGTGACCCAGACCGCCGGAGCCGACATAGCAGTTGCCGGTGTTGTTCGGCAGCAGGTTGTGCTCTTCGAGGAAGCGGTACTTTGCCAGATATCCGTCGGTGAACAGGCGCATGATCTCGTGTACCTTCTCCGGGAAGTCATAGAAGTCGATCATCATGTTTTCCATGCCGCGGAGGTTGGAGTAGGACAGGGACAGCCACGGAGCCCAGCCCCAGCGCGGACGGAACTTTACGTCCAGAATGCCGTCAAATACGTCCTTTGCCAGATCAAATACATACTGACTGGTCTCGTAGTCTACGTCGATGACCGGAGTCTTGATGAACTCGGAAACCTCCAGCTCCTCAAACTCGTCCTCATCCATGTTCTCCCACGGACCGACCCAGTGATAAGCCTTGCCCTCTTCCTGGTCGCCCACGCGCTCCTCGTGGATGCCGAAGCCGGAATCCGTGCTCAGGTACGGCAGATACAGAACGGCCTCAACCGGCTTGTCGTCCTGTACAATCTGAGCGGAATAGATTTCCTTGCGCAGGTACATCTCCCAGTCCTGTGCCATCTCGCCCTCGCAGTCGAGGTTCGGGATCAGCTCGGTCCAGCCGAACTCTGCATCGAACAGCAGAACCGGACGGGTTTCGACGAGATCGTTGTGCGCGGTCCAGAGCTTTACCTTTTCGCCGTTGATCGGCTGCTCTGCCAGCTCTCTCAGCTGAGTGCCGAGTGCACGCAGGATCCCGCGGTCGTGGTCGGAAATGACAGCCTGCTCGCGGGTCCAGCCCTGCGCCATCCAGTTGCCGCTGTCTACATGGTTGGTTCTTACACTCATGGTCGTACCTCCAAAAATCTTCTTTCGTCAAAGGATCGGTAAATCATCGTTCCGTGTTGTTGTTGAACACATTTTACCAAAGGAGCGGGGCGGTGGCAATTGGTTTGGGACAGGATGACAGCATATCAGCACTTTATCATCGTTTTTTGAAATTTTGCGAAAAAGATTGGAAAATTTGCGGTCAGCCGATGGAGCCGACGGCGTGTGCGCGGACAACCGTGCCCATCCAGACCTCGTTTCCGTAGATCACGGAGGTGCGGTCGGAGGTTTCCACCGTGACGGTCGGATGAGCCGCGCCGCGCTCACGCGCCTTTGCCAGCGCGATTTCGGAAACGATGGCGGGCAGCGCCTCCAGCGCCTCGTCGCGCGTGTCGAAGGTGTGGGATTGCCCCTCGCCGCGCGCCAGAATCCAGTGCACGCCCTCGACATTGCGCATATCGCGCAGCTCCATCTCCGCCGTGACGGATACGGATGAGGTAATCGCGCCGACGGCATTTGCCGCGCGTGCGTGCTCGGGCAGGATGGCGACCGTGCCCAGCGCCTCCGCGACCTCGTCCAGAAAGATATGTATGGGCGCGCCCAGACCGATGATCGGCAGGGAGGTGGTAAACTGCATTCCGAATGCCGGTGCGGCATGGCGGTTGTCCCAGCCGAGCTGAATCAAACGCTCAACGCTCTCGTCGATCACGATATCCGGATTGCGGCGGCGCAGCAGGATGCGCACGATGCTGGTATACAGCCCGCGGCGGATGCGGTCATAGACCTGATCGCACAGTCCGCGCAGGGTCAGCTCCGCGCCGGCGGCAACGAACTGCGCGCCCAGACGGGAAGCCGCCTTGTCAAAGCGGTCAAAATCCCCGCGCAGATGCATGAGATCGGTAGGGGTCAGACCGGCGCGGCGCACGATGCCCTCGGACAGCAGACGATCCAGCCGCAGCGCGTACTTGTCCACGCCCATGCAGTCCGCCGCATCCGACCAGATGAGCGGACGCTGCGCGAGTGCGGCGCACAGCGTTCGCTCCTGCTCGGTGTAATTCCCGTGCGCGGGGAGCGGGCGCTCAAGCACGAAAAAGTCGGTCAGCGGCAGGGAATGGCGCGGAAACCGCTCGCAGACCGCTTTCAGATCCTCCACAACGGACGGATACCTGTGGGCGAGCACGCAAAGCGGAACCGCACGCTCGCCGGAGAGCGTGATCTGTCCCTCGCGGCAGCGCACCGCGCTGTCGCCGCCCAGACCGAAGGTCTCTACGAACATACCCTTGGCATAGGTGCGCCAGCGGCCGATGCTGATGCCGTCCTGCGCGCGCACCGGCACGCCGTTTTCCACGATGGCAAGGTCGGTGGTCGTGCCGCCCATGTCCGCCACAATGGCATCCGTGCAGCCGGTCAGCGCGATGCCGCCCGAGACGCTGCACGCAGGGCCGCAGAGAATGGTTTCCACGGGATGCGCGGCGGTAAAGTTCTGGTTCATCACACTGCCGTCCGAGCGCACGATCACGACCGGCGCAGTGATGCTGCGCAGCTGCATCGCATGGCGGATTGCCGCGAGGAATTGTCCGATCACGGGCAGCAGACGGGCGTTGAGCAGGGTGCTCGCCGCACGCTTCATGCAGTAGAGGTCAAGGAACAGCTCATGACCGCAGACGATGGTGCCGGAGAACCGCTCACGCAGAACCTCCGCCGCGCGCTGCTCGACCACGCCGCCGTTGCGCATGGCGTACATCTCCACGATGCCGACCGTGTCCACATCGCCGAACCAGCTTTCCGTGTTCGCACGCAGCACATCCCAATCCGGCTCACGCTCGACCTTGCCGGAAAAGGTGGTTTTGCAGTCCAGATGGTACAGCTCGTCCGCGGGCGGCAGTCCGCAGCCGGACTGCTCCGCACGCACCGGGTCGATGCCGAGCAGCAGCAGCTTGGCGCGGCTGCCCTGCTCCTCGACGCAGGCATTGGTCGCAAGCGTGGTGGACAGCGATACCAGCGTGATTTCGGACGGGTCGAATTGCGGCAGCCCGTCCATGGCGCCGCAGATGCCCTCCGCGAGATCGTGCTTGGTGGTCAGATGCTTTGCCGCCGCGCGCACCGTCCGGCTGTCAAAGTCATACAGCACGGCATCCGTATACGTGCCGCCCGTGTCGATTCCGATTCCCAGTTTCATGGCAGTTCCTCCCGTTTTTTGTTCTTATTATACTGTGCCGACGCAGGCGTTGTCCATCGCACGCCGGTCAAACCGCCGGATAACAGCAAAAGAGCGCAGAAAATGAAACCGGCGGGAGCGCAGTACGCTCCCGCCATGGACGATACGGATTTATTTTGCCTTGCAGGTGACGCCGTCCTTCAGGTACGAGCTGAGCACCCATTCGCCGTCCTGCTTGACGGCGGCGCGGACGGTGTAGATGTAGCTTTTTCCGGAGGTGACGTTTTTATCGGTGTATGAGGTTCCGGTCACGGTGGCGATGCGCTTCCAGCTTCCGGATGCGCTGGTTTTGCGGTAGACGCGGTAGTGCGATGCCGCGGAAACCTTGCTCCAGCTCACCTTGATCGCGGAGCCGGACTTGGCTGCGGAAAGCGTTTTGGGACGCGGCAGCGCACAGGAGGCGGAAACGCCCTTGGAGTCGTACTTGCTGAGTACGGTTTCACCGTTTGTCTTGCAATAGGAACGGACGGTGTAGGTGTACTTGGTGCCGAAGGCGGCAGAGGAGTCGGTATACGATGCGGTGCTGCCGCCGGAGAG
>JAEDEU010000012.1 GCA_016293155.1 Clostridiaceae bacterium
TTTCCCAGCTCTGGTGGCTGCCCGCATTGGCTCCGGCTCTATGGAATATGTCCCGTCCACGCTTGACATCCTCCCTCCGCTGTGCTAGTCTTGAAACCGTAAAAATGAGAAAAAGAGGAAAATTATGCTTACTGTACTGATTAAGACCTTTGCGTTTCTGCTGATGATCTGCATGGGCTTCGGCTTCAAAAAATGCGGCGTGCTGCACGCAGACGACAGCCGCGTGCTCATCAAGATTGTGGTAAATATCACGATGCCGGCGGCGCTCATCAGCGGCTTTCGGGAGTTTCACTTCGACTCCTCCCTGCTGTTTGCCATCGCGCTGGGCTTCGGTTTCAACCTCGTGCTGATGGCGGCAGGATATCTGTTCTCCGTTGGCAGGGAAGGCACCATCCGCGCACTGTATCTGCTCGGCGTGCCGACCTACAACATCGGCAGCTTTGTGCTCCCGTTCGTACAGGGCTTTCTGCCGGGCTCCGCCGTGCTGACGCTGAGTATGTTTGACATCGGCAACAACCCGATCGGCGCAGGCATGGCATACTCTGCCGCGACCTCGGTTTCCGGACGGGGCGGACGCCTGTCCCTGCGCGATATTGCGAGCAAGCTGTTTCATTCCCCGCCGTTCCTCGCCTATCTGGTGATGATGCTGCTCTATGCGCCGGGCGTGCGCCTGCCCGCGGAGTTTTTTGATCTGGTCGATTTGTTCGGCAAGGGCAATGCCTTTTTGGCGATGTTTATCCTCGGGCTCATCTTCGAGCTCCATCTCGGCGAGCTGAAAACCGTTCTGCGCATTCTCGGCGTGCGCTATGCGCTGTGCATCGCGGCAGCGGCTGCCGTATTCCTGCTGACTCCGTTCGACCTCGTGGTACGCCAGACGCTTGTACTCTGTCTGCTCGGTCCGATCACGACACTCTCCATTCCGTTTGCGCTCCAGTGCGGCTGCAAGCAGTCCATGACCGGCGCGCTCAGCTCGATGAGTATGCTCTGTTCGCTCGTGCTGATTATCGGTGCGCTGGTAATCTGGGCGTAACCATTTTATCGTTCAAGGCTTTCTCTGCGGAGGAAGTCTTTTCTTTTTATTCGGGCGCTGCGAAATGACAATTCCGTGACGGATCCCTTCCAGTTCTGTTACATTCTTACATTTTTTGAATTATATCTTGCTTTTTTCTGTGCAGTGTGATAGATTACAGTCAAAGAACGAAGGGAGGAATCCTCATGAAACTGCGTACTCTGCTCAGCATGGCGCTGTGCGGCGCGCTGCTGCTGACCGGCTGCACCAAGCCTGCACCGACCCCCTCCGGTTCCGGATCGGCATCCGGCTCCGGCACGACCCCTGAACAGCCCGAACCCGCAGCAACCATCGAGGTTCAGCTGTATCTGCCGAATGAAAACGTGGACGGCTTTGACATCGTAACCGAAACCGTAACGGACGATCCCCTCACCCTGCCGAACCAGCTGATTGCCGCACTGGTGGAGCGCGATGCCCTGCCGAGCGGCACCTCTGTAATATCCTTTGATATGACCAAGAGCATTCCGCCCCAGCTGCGGCTGAATCTGAGCGCGGAATTCAAAGATGCCCTCCTCCGCACCGGCACATCGGGCGAGTATATGCTCATGGGCAGCGTGGTCAACACCTTTTTGACCGCATACGATGCGGAACAGATTGTGCTCCTTTCCGAGGGTGAGACCATCGAGAGCGGTCACAACGTCTACGACCAGCCGCTGACCTTCTTCCAAAACCAAAATGATACGGATTCGCTGTTTGCGCAGTGCGCGCCGGATGCGCCGGAGAATGCGCTGGCGGTCATCGTCAACGAGCCGTTTGAAGATTCGGATGCCGGACAGTTTCTGCTCCTGCAAAGCCGCAGCCCGAGCAACACCTTTTCCGCGGACGGGAAATATGATCGTGCATATATCATCCCGCGGCTGGCAAACAGTGAGATCGAGCTGTTTGAAATCGAGTATGACAGCGACAGCGGCGAATTTCACAAGAGTGCATCCGTGTTTTCCTGCAAAAGCACGGCGGATACACTGATTTATGGTTCGTTTGACCGCGGCGAGGTGCTTCCGCGCTATATGCTGACGGTTTCCGCCGAGGGTGCATATGGGGAGTTTGTGCTTTCCTACAACGGACGCGACGGCACACCGGCGCTGGAATATGTCTGTGAGACTCAGTAAAAAAAGCAAGCCCGAAATCCGTGTGGATTTCGGGCATTTTTTAATCTTCCGGAAACATACCGGCAAGGAATGAGCTCATCAGTGGGATATAGGAGATGAGAAACATCACAATGCCGCAGGTTCGTACAGCCGGTTTTCGTTTCTCCGCGGCGGAGGCGCCGATTACAATTCCCAGTCCCAGCAGGCAGAATTTCAGCAGCGCCACTTCCAGCAGCGTCATACTCCTGATATACCGCTGTGCCTTCTCCATCCAATATCTCATTGCGGGCTCCTTTCCCCAAAGTTGAAAACAGGCGGAGCAAATTCTGCTCCGCCTGCAATGTCATCTGTCTAATCCAGACTTACTTTGCCATCTCAGCGGTGATGTACTCGTAAGCCATCTTAGCGTACTTGAACGGGTTAGCCTTAGCCGGGTCCTGCTCAGCCTCGACCATAATCCAGCCCTCGTAGCCGATCTCGTCCAGCTTCTTCAGAACTGCCGGGAAGTCAACGCAGCCTTCCGGATCGCCCGGTACGGTGAATGCGCCGTTGCGGACAGCCTTCAGGAACGGCCAGCGGCCTGCAATTGCCTCGTCGCGAACCGGCTTGCGCATGTTCTTCAGATGTACGTGACCGATTCTGTTCGGGAACTTCTCCAGAATTGCGATCGGATCGGTCTCGGTGAAGGTCCAGTGACCGGTGTCGTAGCACAGGAATACCAGTTCCGGATCGGTGTTTGCCAGCATACGCTCAGTCTCCTCCAGAGTCTGTACGCAGGTGCCCATGTGATGATGGAAGCACAGGCGGATGCCGCGATCCTTTGCGAGCTTGCCCAGCTTGTTCAGGCCTTCGCACATCTTCATGAACTCCTCATCGGTAAAGACAGCCTTGTCATCAAAGATGGACTTGGTGTCGTCACCCTGAATGGAGTAGGACTGCTCGGAAACGTTGATTGCGGTAGCGCCCATAGCGGAGAGGTAATCCAGCTCCTTAATGAACTCAGCCTCGGTCTCCTCGTACGGCTTGGTGCCGAGGAAGGAGGAGAACCACTTGGATGCGATGGTCATGCCGCGAACGTCCAGTGCGTCCTTCAGCTCAGCGGTATCGGTCGGATACTTGTGACCTACCTCACAGCCGGTGAAGCCTGCCAGGCGCATCTCGGATACGCACTGCTGGAAGGTGTTCTCGTCGCCCAGATCCCACATATCGTCGTTGGTCCAGCCGATCGGGCAGATGCCCAGCTTAATATTCTTGTTCTCAAACATTGCTTATGAAACCTCCGTCTTCTCTCCAAAAGGAGCCGCCCCACCCCTGAGGCGGCCCCCAACACTCTTGAAACCTTTTCTATGTACCGCGATTACTTCTTTGCGATAACCTTCTTGACGTTAGCAATGATCTCATCAGCGGTCAGCTTGTAAGCCTCACGCAGATAAGCCTCCGGACCTACCTGGCCGAACTCGTCGTGAACGCCTACGAACTCCTGCGGAGTCGGGCAGTTGGTAGCCAGAACGCGTGCAACAGCAGAGCCCAGACCGCAGGTGCAGTTGTGGTTCTCAGCGGTTACGATTGCGCCGGTCTCCTTGGCAGCCTTGATAATCAGCTCCTCATCAATCGGCTTCCAGGTGAACATATCAATGACGCGGATCTTGATGCCCTCAGCCTCGAGTGCCTCGTAAGCCTTCAGAGCCTCGTCTACCATGATGCCGGAAGCGATAACGGTAGCTGCGTCCTCAGCGGACTCCTTCAGGGTAACGCCCTTGCCGATCTCGAAGTCAGAGCCGTCAGCGTAAACGGTGGTGAAGCCCTTACGGATCATGCGCATGTAGGACAGGCGCTCCTCAACTGCGGTCAGCTTCTTGGTCAGTGCATTGACCTGAACGTAGTCAACCGGGTCGATAACGATGGAGTTCGGAACGGACATGTACAGAGCCATATCCTCGAACGGCATATGGGTGCCGCCGTTGAATGCAGCGCATACGCCCGGGTCAGAGCCCAGAACCTTTACGCCCAGCTTTGCATATGCAGCAGACATGAATGCCTGGTCAAATGCGCGGCGGGAAGAGAAGCAGCCGAAGGAATGGATCCAAGCCTTCTTGCCGGTAGCGGTCAGGCCTGCTGCAACGCCCATTGCATTTGCCTCTGCAATACCTGCGTTGATGGTTCTGTCCGGGAAAGCCTTCTGCAGCTTGCCGGTGTTAATGCAGTTCATCAGGTCACAGTCGACATGTACAACAGTCGGATCTGCTTCCATCAGCTCCAGCATTGCGTCAACGTAACCGTCGCGGCAGTTACGCTTATCCTTTTCGTGTTTTCCAATCAAAGTAAAGCTCATCTGTGTCAACCTCCCTTACTGTGCCTTAACAGCGGCAAGGCGTGCCTCTGCTGCAGCAATTGCTTCTTCCCACTGCTCAGCGGACGGCTGAGAGCTGTGTGCACCGGACGGCTCAGCGAAGGTTGCGCCGTAGCCCTTCTTGGTGTTCAGGATGATAGCGGTCGGCTGACCCTTGACTTCCTGTGCTGCCATAACAGCATCATAGATCTGCTCAACATCATTGCCGTCTGCTACGTCGATTACGTTCCAGCCGAATGCGTCGAACTTAGCGCCGATGCCCTTGCCGTGACCCATGACAGCGTCAGTCGGACCGTCGAGCTGCATCTTGTTGACGTCTGCGAAGCATACGAGGTTGTCCAGCTTGTGGTGAGCTGCGAACTGTGCAGCCTCCCAAACCTGACCCTCATCTGCCTCACCGTCGCCGATGAATACGTAAACACGGTTGTCGCGCTTGTCGATCTTGTGACCGAGTGCAGCACCGGTAGCGGTGGACATGCCCTGGCCCAGGGAGCCGGTGGTCAGGTCAACGCCCGGAGTCTTGGTGCGGTCGGTATGGGACGGGAAGTTGGTACCCGGCTTGTTCAGGGTGCGGGTGAGCTCCAGATCATAGAAGCCCTTCAGACCGAGCGTAGCATATGCGCACGGACCTGCATGGCCCTTGGACAGAACACACCAGTCACGGCCTTCCCAGCGCGGGTTCTTCGGGTCGATCTTCATTACCTCGCCGTACAGGACTGCCATTGCGTCTACGATGGACATAGAACCACCTACGTGACCAAAGCCCAGGGCGCCGATCGTCTTCAGAGTTTCCACTCTGATTTCTTCGGCGAACACGCGGAGAGCCTGCATTTTTTCTGCTTTCTGCATTGAATACACCTACCTATTCTTTTTCGTTGTTGATTATCTTTGCCGTCCGGTTTTTACCGGATCAAAAGAGTGTCCAACACTTAATTCAATTCTATCATCAATCTCCCTAAAGTTCAATCCTGTGCGGTATTTTTTTTTAGAAACTTTCCTCAGAATCCCCCAATTTCCTCAGAAACACCTCAACTCTTACACCTACTTTTGTATCGTTTGAAACAATGTGTGGTGCTTTACCTATATAATTTTGTCAACTGACGGATTTTAATTGTGAAATTCGTAAATTTTCCTTTTCTTTTTGCGGCATCTCTGTTACAATAAATAAAGAAAAGAGAGAATGAATAAACGATATATATCATAGAAAAGGGGGAACGCTGCTACGTCATGAAAATCAGCAGACTGAATTCCATCGAACAGTATGTTCTGACCAACGAAACTGTTACTATCGACGAGCTTTGTGAGGTGTTCGGTGTCTCCAAAAACACCATCCGCCGCGATCTCAACGAGCTTGAGGCGCGCGGTCACATTGCCAAGGTCTACGGCGGTGTCACCGCGGTCAAGACCGGTGATATCATTCCGGTTCCTGTGCGTACCGGAATCAACGCCTCCAACAAGCTGCTCATCGGTCAGCTCGCCGCACAGGAGGTCGAGGACGGCGACACCATTTTTGTCGATTCCGGCTCCACTGCGGTATGTCTCCTGCGCAATCTGAGCGCACGCAAGCGCGTCACTGTCGTCACCCATTCCCTGACCGTTATGGTCGAGGCGGCAAAGTACGAAAACCTGAATGTCATCAGCCTCGGCGGTATCTTCAACCGCTCCACCAGCTCGTATGTCGGTGTCTCCACGCTACAGGCCATTTCCGAGCTCAAGCTCACCAAGGCGTTTATGGGCGCGACCGGCGTAACCGTAGAGGCCGGCATGACCAACACCACCTTCCTGGAGGCGGAAATCAAGCGCGGCGTTGCGGCACATTCCAAAAAGATCATTCTGATGGCGGACAGCACCAAGCTCGGCAGCGATGCCGTCATTACCTTCTGCTACCTGCGCGATGTGTCCACCTTCGTCACGGATGCCCCGCCCCCGCAGAAGTTCGCCGACTACTTCCGCGCACATCAGATCAAGGTGCTGCACGGCTGATTTTGTTCCGCTTCTCCCGACAATTTGAATCCCTTCCGCAGACCGCTCAATCCGGCGGTCTGTTTTTTGTCTTTGATCGGTGTTTTTCGTCAATTTATTCCAAAAAGATCACTTTTTCCCTACTATTCATTTCACACGAAGAAACCGATTTTATACATCCTTTTTTTGTGAACATGATTGAATCTCCCAAAAGTTCATGATATAATAACCATGATACACAGCATTTCGGTCAGGAGACCGAAGTATCTGCTGTTGCATTGTCAATTCTCACGCCGAAAAGGAATACGCGGAGAGACGCATTTCGGTGTGTGCAAAAGAAAGGTGTGTTGCAAAATGTACATGAACAAGGATGTCAAGCGCGGCTACAACGAGTACCTGCGCCTTGACGAAGGCGAAGGCAAGAATGGCATGATGGACGTTGCCCTGCTCGTGATGGAGGCTGGCGACACCTACACCATCGAAGAGGCAGACAAGGAAGTTGCATGCCTGATGTTCGACGGCGACTGCACGATCGAGTGGGACGATCAGAAGGCTGATATGGTTCGCCCGAATCCGTTTGACTACAATCCGTGGTGCCTGCACGTGCACAAGGGCACCAAGATCACTATCACCGCAAAGGGTGCTACCACGTTCTACATCCAGAAGACCCTGAACGACAAGGTCGCTCCGGAGTTCCCGAACAAGCTGTACACCCCGGACGATACCGATACCTGGGCACGCGGCAACAAGGGCGAGCTGATGGGCTGCATCAAGCGCGATGTCCGCACCTGCTTCGATCTGGACAACGCTCCGTACTCCAACATGGTACTGGGCGAGGTCGTCAACCTGCCGGGCAAGTGGTCCTCTTACCCGCCGCATCACCATCCGCAGCCGGAGGTTTACTTCTACCGCTTTGACAAGCCGCAGGGCTTCGGCGCCGGCTGGGGCAACGACGAGATCTATGAGATCCGCCACAACGGCATGGCTCTGATTACCGATAAGTTCCATTCTCAGGTCACCGCACCGGGCTACTCCTGCTGCTATGCATGGGGCATCCGTCACCTGCCGGGCGATCCGTGGGACAAGACCCGCATCGACGACGAGGAGCATCTGTGGCTGCTTGAGGACGACGCAAACGACCACATCTGGCACTGCCCGACCGGCAACTAATCCGCAATCCGGTCATTTTTGTCAACCGAATCCGAACGGCAGTATGATAATGATGAGAGAGCTCCGTTCGGATTTCTTTGAGAGATACTAGAATTTAGGAGGAATTTTTCAATGAAACACATGGAAACTGTCCGTCTGACCACCAGCCAGGCGTGCATTCGCTTCCTGGAAAATCAGTACGTCAGCTACATTGACATGGACGGCAATGAGGTTGAGCACAAGTTTATCCGCGGCATCTTCATGATTCCGGGTCACGGTAACTGTGTCGGCTACTGCAACGGCATCGAGCAGGAGCTGAAGGACCTTGAGGTCTACCAGGGCAAGAACGAGCAGGGCATGGCTCTGGCCGCTGTTGCTTTCTCCCGCCAGCTGCGCCGCAAGCAGGCTTTCGTCTGCACCTCTTCTGTCGGCCCGGGCGCCTGCAACATGATCACCGCTGCTGCTACCGCTACCGCAAACAACATTCCGGTTCTCCTGATGCCGGGCGATGTTTACGCATCCCGTCAGCCGGACCCGGTTCTGCAGCAGATGGAGCAGCCGCACAACCTGACCATCTCCGCACACGACTCCTTCCAGGCTGTTGTTAAGTACTGGGGCCGCGTCAACCGTCCGGAGCAGATCATGACCGACATGATCTCCGCTTTCCGTGTCATGACCGATCCGGGCAACTGCGGTGCAGTTGCAGTCTCCATCCCGCAGGATGTACAGGGTGAGGCTTACGACTATCCGGTTGACTTCTTCAAGAAGCGCGTCTGGAACATCGAGCGCCGTCCGGCAACCAAGAAGGCTGTTGCCAAGGCTGTTGAGATCATCAAGAACGCAAAGAAGCCGCTCCTGATCTGCGGCGGCGGCGTACGCTATGCAGAGGCTCACAAGGTATTCCGTGCATTCGCTGAAAAGTACGGCATCGCATTCGGCGAGACCCAGGCCGGTAAGTCCGCAATCGAGTGGACCCATCCGCTGAGCCTCGGCGGTCTGGGCATCACCGGCACCGAGTGTGCAAACAAGTTTGCGCATGACTGTGACGTTGTCATCGGCGTCGGCACCCGTTACACCGACTTCACCACCGCTTCCAAGTGGCTGTACGACGTAAACGCAAAGTTCGTCAACATCAACCCGTCTGAGTTCCAGTGCCTGAAGATGGACGCTCATCCGGTTGTCGCAGACGCAAACGAGGCGCTGACCGCAATCGACGCTGAGCTGGAAAAGACCGGCTACCATACCTCCGAGGCATATGCTGCTGAGGTTGCTGAGCTGCAGAAGGCTTGGTGGGCTGACGTTGATCGTATGGATCACACCGAGTACGTTGACGCTGAGTCCTACGTTCCGGAAATCCAGGACGCAAACCGCAGAGCAGTTGAGCATTACATCGAGTCCATCGGCTCCAAGCTGACTCAGACCGCTGCACTCGGCTACATCAACCTGAACATCGCTCCGGATTCCATCGTTGTCGGTGCTGCCGGCTCCCTGCCGGGCGACCTCCAGGCACTGTGGAGAGCTCCGGTTCCGAACACCTATCACTGTGAGTACGGCTACTCCTGCATGGGCTACGAGGTTGCCGGCGCTTACGGCTGTAAGATCGCTTGCCCGGACAAGGAAGTTTACGCAATGTGCGGCGACGGTTCCTTCGATATGCTGCACTCCGAGCTGATCGCTTCCATCCAGTACGGCTACAAGATCAACGTCATGCTGTTCGACAACGCTGCTTACGGCTGCATCAACAACCTGCAGGTTGGTCAGGGCAACAAGTCCCGTACCACCGAGAAGAACATGCACATCCCGGGCACTCCGTACGACGGCTGTGACCTTGGTCCGGCAATGAAGATCGACTACGCTGCTGTCGCTGCTGGCTACGGCTGCAAGAGCTACACCGTAACCACCATGGAAGAGCTGGCTGCTGCACTGGAGGATTCCAAGAAGCAGACCGTTTCCACCCTGATCGACATGAAGGTTCTGCCGAAGTCCATGTCCAAGGAGTGGGAAGCTTGGTGGCGTGTAGGCGTTGCTTCTGTTTCCGACAAGCCGGAGGTTCAGGAGGCTTACAAGAGACTCCAGGATCACCTGTACGAGGCTCGTCACTATTAATTCCAGACGGAATTATCCGCAAAAATAACAGAGAGGCTGCCTTTCGGGCAGCCTCTTTTTTATCGTTTGAATACGGCAGAAAATGCGAAAATGCCGCCCTTGGGAGAATCGGGCGGTATTTTCAATACACCAACAAAAGGGATCAGCGGAGATCACTGATCGAGATTGTAATTACAGACCGGATCATCAGTTCTGAATTACAATGATATGATAGCACAAGATGTTCGCTTCCGCAACCCAAATCCGCAAAAAAACAATACAGATTTTCATGTTCAAAACCGTAAATTTTGTACGAAAAACGCGGCTATCCTGCGGTATTGCCTGCTGATCGAGTGCTATTCTGTACCATCCTCTTTTTCGCCAGCAAGAATCCGTTAGTTTTCTTTCCTGCGGCGCAAAATTGCAAAACTCAGAAATGCTCAATCAGCTCGATCAGCTCGCCGTCCGGACCGGTGAAAAAAATGTTCTGAAGACCGCCGAACAGGTCGTTCAGCACGTTGATCTTCTCCGTCTTAAAGGTGTTGATGCCCATCGCCTTCAGCTCTTCCACGCAGGACGGCAAATCCTCCACCTCGATGGCAAGATGCGGGAGCACACCGCCCTTCGCATCGACCGGAGTTCCGTCACCCGGCTGGATCAGCTCCAGCCAGAAGCCTGCCAGCTGAACCATCGCCAGCTGGTTCACACCCGTCGGCTTGCGCACGCTGCCGCGCTGTGCACACACTCCGCCCAGCTTTTCATAGAACGCAATCGAAGCCTCCATATCCTTTGTCAGCACCGCAATGTGTGCAAGCTCTTTAAACTGTTTCATAATCATGTACCTCCTCATCTGCCGCCTCGGCGGCTGTCTTTATTTTACACGATGCCGGTTTTGATTGCAAACAAAACTGCGCCCGCTTTGCAGCGGGCGCAGAACCATATGGGAGCAGTATGCTGTTTTTTACGCTCCCAGTACCAGCGGGGAGAAGATGATGTACATGACTACTACGACGCCAGCGCCGACAGCAGCCCAGATCTTGCCGGTCTTCCACGGAGTCATATCCATAACCTTTGCATCCGGCATGATGAAGTCGTTCTCACGCGGAGCGACCTTGATGCAGATCATGTAGATGATGCACTCGATGACGAACAGAGCGAATACGACGTACAGGTAATGGAACTGATTGAAGAACGGGATGACCTTGGTGGAACCGTACAGTACAACGTGAATCGGAACAATGATCTTCGGAGCGATGGACGGTGCCTTCTTGCTCAGCAGGCCGAACAGAACCGCAGTCAGCATCGGCATGGAGAAGAAGCCCCAGCACTCGTTGATGAAGTTCATGATACCGGTGCCGAAGAACATAACGAACGGAGAGATTACAATTGCAATCAGACCAACGATGGTACCGAAGTACTGACCGACCTTAACAACCTTCTCGGTGCTTGCATTCTTGCCCCAGATCGGCTGCCAGATGTTCAGCGTGAAGATCGTGGAGGAGGAGTTCAGGACGGAGTTGAAGGAGGACAGGATTGCGCCGAACATAACAGCTGCGAGGAAGCCCATGATCGGCTTCGGAATTACTTCCAGAACCAGCAGCGGGTATGCCTGATCGGCAGCCATGCCGACAGATGCATCTACACTGCCCTGTGCGGAAAGCAGCTGGAATGCGATGATGCCCGGAATAACGATAACGAATACGTCGAGGCACTTGAAGAAGCCTGCCCAGATTGCACCCTTCTGGCTCTCTGCGAGGTTCTTGCCGCCCAGAGAACGCTGAATGATGGACTGGTTGGTAGCCCAGTAGAACAGGTTGTTTACAAACATACCGGTGACGAGCAGCGGCCACGGAACTTCCGGCGGCAGTGCGCTCGGAGCGGACCAAGCGTTCAGCTTCTCCGGAGTAGCGGTTACGAAGTGGTTGATACCCTCGATAAATCCGCCGCCGTCCAGCTTGCCCAGAGCGATGATGCCCAGGATCGGAACAGCGAAGCCGCCGATAATCAGACCAACGCCGTTGATGGTATCGGAATAAGCAACTGCCTTCAGGCCGCCGCATACTGCGTAGATCATGCCGATTACGCCGGTAGCGAAGCAGACAAGCAGGATGCCTACAAAGTAGCTCATCTCAACATTGGTGCCCATAAAGTAGCCGCTGATGCCGAAGCTTTCCAGCGCGCCGCTGATGTCGAAGATCTTTGCCAGAGCAACTGCACCGGAGTACAGGATGGTCGGCAGCATGGTGATGACATACGCGATCAGGAACATAACCGAGAACAGGCGCATGGTAAAGGTGTCGTAACGCATTTCGAAGAACTCCGGAATGGTAGCGACGCCGCCCTTCAGGAATCTCGGCAGGATGACAAATGCCAGAATGATGAGTGCAAACGCGGAGGTTGCCTCCCACGCCATTGTACTCATGTTGCCGGCGAACGCCTGGCCGTTGGTGCCAACCAGCTGCTCTGCGGACAGGTTGGTCATCATCAGGGAGCCTGCGATGACGATGCCCGGCAGACCACGGCCGGCGAGGAAGTATCCTTCCTTCGTGGACAGATCGTCACCACGGGTCTTCCACCAGGAAAGGATTGCTACGAGCGCGGTAAAACCGACAAACTCAAGAACAGTAATCATTGTGTTTCCCTCTCTTTCTTTTTCTATCCCTTTCTTGAAATCCGGCACACTGCGCTCCCAAAAGCAGTGCACCGAACCTTCAATAAAGTGTACTCCGTATGTTCCCAGACCACACGAAGCAAGACAATTTCCCACTGGTCTGAACCAGTTTTCGTTTGGTATTATACTATTTCTTGCTATGCTCCGCAACACGCCAATTTAACAAAATATTTACACTTATTTTGTGCAATATGACTATTTTATACCCTCATTTTTGTCTCTTTTAAACAAAAAAGTGTTAATTTACGTTTGTTCATCCCATGTACACCCCCTCCTGCGTGCAGTGGGATTTTTCGCTTTTTGATGTTATCTTGCTCTTTTTTCCGTTCGTATTTTTGCATATCGCTGTAACATTTCGGATTCTTGCTGCACATTATGCTATATTCTCCACCCGGCAATTCCCCGCAAGAATCAACAAGAACGCCATCGTCCCCAAGGCAGCAATGCACAATTCACCCACGTTTTATCTGCTGCAAAAAATGATCTTTCGAGGTGCTTTAACATTATTTTTTGGGGTCGAATTTGCGCATTACATCTGCGTTTTTTCGTAAAATAAAAAAAATCCCAACAGCCGAAGCTGTTGGGATTGCAAATTCACCTTTTAAAGAGCGATAGAGAAACCAAAATTACAGCAGTTCCTTCTTGATCTGCTCCAGAGCTGCCGGAGCCTGAACGTCCATCTTCTCCGGGAAACCGAACATGGATACGCAAGCGATGTTGTCGCCGCCTACCTTCGGAGCATTCGGCTTCAGCTGCTTGTTTGCGAAGTCCATCTCACGCAGGGTCTCGTAGATGCCTGCGAAATCAACGTCGCCCTCGCCCATCATCAGGTGCTGATGGATGGTAACGTCAGCTGCACCGCGGGAGTTCAGCCACGGCGGGTTTGCGATGTAACGGCAGTCCAGGGTCTGATTGAAGGTATCCGCAAACAGAACGTGGGTCAGCTCGTCGCCGGCATACTTCAGCATGGAGCGAACGTCGCCCTTGCCCTGATCGTAGAAGAAGCCGTGCGGAGAGGAGTAAACATAGCCCAGGTTCTTGGAGCGGAAGGACTTAACCATATCACAGGTCTCGTTGTTCAGCTCGCAGAAGTCATACGGATGAGACTGGATCTCAACGCGCAGGCCTTCCTTCTCGAACAGCGGCAGCAGCTCTTCCATCGAACGGAACCACATGCCATTGCAGATCTCCTGCTGGTTCGGATCGCCGGACAGCTCGGTGTTGATGACCGGAACACCCATGTTAACTGCGATCTCAACGATCTTCTTCCAGTTCTTAACTGCGAACTGTCTCTGCTCCTCGGTCGGGCCGCTCCAGCGGTAAACGACGATGAAGGAAGAGATCTCTACACCGGTCTCCTTCAGAGCCTGACGGTACTCCGCCTCGCACTCCTCAGAGAACAGCGGGTGCTTGTAGAACGGGTTGATGCGCGGATGCGGAGACTGCTCGATGTACTTGTAGCCCCAGTCAGCAACCTTGTGCACCATGTCGTTAATGGACATCTGCTTCGCAAGAACGTCAACGTCAAATGCGATTTTCATGTGTTGTTTCCTCCTTGTGATTTTTGTTGGCGTGTGAACACTTTCTGTTCTTTTCGGGATTTATTCCCTGTTGTTGTTTTTATTATACCGCCTTTTCCTGCCGACGCCAATGAGACAAAGTGCTCTATACCTGCGATATTCTGCTTTTTGTCTCTTGCGTTTCCGCTCGTTCTCTGCTACCATATTCCTGAAAGGAGCGTGAACCCGATATGCTGATTCCGGAAATCGGCGTGCACCAGATTTCGGAGCGATATTTTTTCACACCGTCCTCTCTGGCGCGCGAGCTGCTTTACTATCCGACCCGCTGCGGGCACTATTTCTGCAACCACAATTATTCCTTCAGCCATCAGTCGGAAATTGCTATGCAGGGCGATCACAATCAGAATATCATGCTGTTTGCCGTGCAGGACGGTGCATTTGAGCTGGAATTTGCCCATAAGACCGTGCTCGCCGCCGCGGGACAAATCGTGCTGTTCGACTGCCGCGAGCCGTACCGCTACTCGGCATCCGACGGCTCGGAATTCACCTGGCTGCTGTTCGGCGGTCTCAATTCCCACGCCTTCTGCCGGAGAATTTTACAGTCGCGCGGCTTTCGTCATGTGTTCACGCCGCCCGCCTATGCGGAAATCCTCCGTCTGCTCAGCTCCTTCCTCAGCGACTGCGCCTCCGACGAACGCCCGAGTGAATCCGCCTGCTCTCAGCTGATTCACCGCCTGCTCTGCCTGATTCTGGTCGAGGAACCGCCGGAGCAGAACGAAAACGATCCGATGGCACAGGCAATCCGCTATATGAACCGCCATCTCTGCGAGCAGATCAGTGTGCAGTCGGTCGCGGATGCGGTCAATCTCAGCTCTTCCTATTTCTCCCGCCAGTTCAAGAGCCGCACCGGCTACTCGCCCTATGAGTACATCCTGCTGCGGCGCATTGACCGCGCGAAGCATCTGCTGTCCTCCACGCAGATGTCGGTCAAGGAAATCGCCTACGCCACCGGCTACAACAGCGAGGAGCATTTTATTCACAGCTTTCAGAAAAATGTCGGCATTCCGCCCGGAATGTTCCGAAAATATCCGATTTAAACGCAAAAGCGTGCCGTTTGGCACGCTTTTATCATTCCTGATTGGGAGCCGGATTTCGTTTCTTTCCTTCTCCCATGACCGCCTTGCGGTATGCGCCGGGCGCCATGCCGATGGTCTTTTTGAACAGCAGATTAAAATAGTTCGGATTATCATAGCCGCACTGCTCGGCAATCTTGGTCACTGACAGATCGGTGGAAATCAGCAGGCTTTGGGCGCGTCCGATGCGGCGGTTGATGATATACTGCATCGGGCTGTAGCCCGTCCGCTCCTTAAAGACGCGGCTGAGATAAAACTGACTGATGCCAAGCGCCTCGCTCAGGTCGGACATACTGATCGGATCCAGATAGTGCTGATCGACATACTGCTTAATGCGCGTGCCCAGCTCCATGCGCACATTGCTGTGCACCTTTCCGCTCTCCTTCACAGCACGCAGCACCAGCGTCAGCAGGGCAATCATCAGATAGCGCGCGGTTTCTCCCGCCATGCTGTCTCCCGAAAATACCTCGTTGTTCAGCAGCGTGAACAGCGTCTGAATCCGCTCGCCATACTCGCCCGCGCGAACGACCGGAATAATCTGCTCCGAGGTCAGAAAATTGGGCTCCAGACCCTTGAGCTTCAAATCCGTAATGCCGCAGGTAAAATAGTGCAGGCTGGACTCCTGTGCCGCGCGCTCCTCATGCGGCACGCCGGAGTTGAAAATCAGCAGATCTCCCGCGTGTGTTTCGTACTGGCGGTTTCCGATGATGTGATTTCCGGTGCCCTCTACAATATAAACAAACTCTGCACGGTTTTCGTGGTTGTGCATCGCCCGCGGAATGCGGCTGTTGTCGCGCTCCACACAGCAGACGTGTACCAGCTTCGGGAGCTGTTCAAAGCTGTCCTGCGGTAGCTCCTGTACAAAGTGCTGTATCATCCTTCCTTCCTCCTCCGTTTCTGTTACAATTAGTATAACAAACTACTTCCATTTTTTCAACAATTCATCAAAATATCCATATTTTTGACACACGCACCTCATGCAGTCAGCTGCATATGCACGGTTTGTTCACATATCGTACACAAGGGAATGGTATACTCATCCAAGATCACTGAACAAAAGGAGACTGATCCATGATACAGGTAGAGCACCTTGTCAAACGCTATGGAGAAACCTGCGCGGTGCGCGATATCTCCTTCCGCGTGCGGGACGGTGAAGTCATCGGCTTCCTCGGTCCGAACGGCGCGGGAAAAACCACTACCATGAATATCCTGACCGGCTGTCTGGAGGCGACCTCCGGCGATGTGCGCATCGGCGGAAAGCATCTGGAGGAGGACCCGCTCGGCATTCGCCGCATGGTCGGCTATCTGCCCGAGCAGCCGCCGCTGTATCCGGATATGACCGTGGCGGAATATCTGACGTTTGTCTATGCGCTGAAAAAATATAAGGCTCCGGATTCCCGCGAGGCGTATCTTGCCAAAATCTGCGGCATGGCGGGGCTTTCCGAGGTCACCGGACGGCTGATCCGCAATCTTTCCAAGGGCTATCGCCAGCGTGTGGGACTCGCCGGCGCACTCATCGGCGATCCAAAGGTGCTGATTCTGGACGAACCCACCGTCGGACTGGACCCGAAGCAGATCATCGAGATCCGCGAGCTGATCCGCGAGCTCGGAAAAGAACGCACGGTCATTCTGTCCAGCCACATCCTGCCGGAGGTACAGTCTATCTGCGACCGCGTGCTCGTCATCAACGAGGGGCAGATCGTGGCGGACGGCACGCCGCGTGAGCTGTCCGAACGCATGAGCGGCACGCCGCAGCTGGAGCTGACCATCGAGGGCGATCCCGCCGAGGTGCAGACCGTACTGCGTGCGGTTCCGGGCGTCTCACAGGTCGAACAGGTCCGTCAGGAGGGCGCAAAGGCGCTGTACCGTGTTACCTCCGAGTCGGATGTGCGCCACGCGGTATTTGACGCGCTGTCACAGGGCAGCTTTGCCATCCTGTCCATGAAGCAGCTGGAGCTGAGTCTGGAGGATATCTTCCTCAAGCTGACCGACCATGCCCCGGAGCAGGCGGCAGAGCGCACGAAACCGTCCAAAAAGAAGAAAAAGCGCCGTCTGTTCGGCGCAAAAAAGCACAAGGAGGTGGACAGCGATGACAGCGATCTGGAAGCGTGATGTACACAGCTTTTTCCATTCCCCGCTCGGTTTTGTCTATCTGGCGGCATTTTTTGCCATTATGAATCTGTATTTCTTTGCCACGTGCGTGATGTCGCAGTCCAGCGATCTTTCCGCCGTGTTTGCCAACATGCTGGTCGTGCTGATGTTCCTCATGCCGCTGATGACCATGCGGCTGTTTTCCGAGGAATACCGGCAGGGCACCGACCGCCTGCTGCTGACCGCACCGGTCAGCGTGTGGGAAATCGTTCTGGCAAAGTTCCTGTCCGCCATGACCGTCATCGCCGCCGCCATGGTCGGCACGATTCCGTGGCTGATTGTCATTGTCATCTTCGGCACGCCCGCGTGGCCGTCCATTATCGGCACCTATGTGGCTCTGCTGTGCGCCTCCGCCGTATTCGCGGCAATCGGCGCCTTTCTCTCCGCGCTGACCGAGAGCCAGCTCATTGCGGCAGTGCTCAGCTTTGCCGTATTTTTGGGCATTTATATTCTGGATATGCTTCAGTATTCGCTGGACAGCGAGCTGCTGACCACCCTGTTCAACTGGCTGTCCATCTATTCCCGATACAGCACGTTTACCTCGGGTATTTTCTCGCTCGGCAATCTGGTTTATTTCCTGACGCTCACCGCACTGTTTTTATATTTTACGGTTCGCGCGGTCGAGCGCCGGAGACATTAAGGAGGTGCTGACATGAAATTTCCCTTTTCCAAGAAGCTCAAGGAGGGCACCCCGAAGCGCGACCGCAAAAAGCTCCGTCAGCGCGCTCTGAGCACCACGGCACTGGCGCTTGTCCTCCTTGCCGCAGTGCTTGTCAATCTGATCTGCACCGATCTGACCGACCGGTTTGATCTGACGCTCGACCTGACCGCCGACCGGCTCTATGAGGTCACGGAGGACAGTCTTTCCATGCTCCGCGACCTGGAGCAGGATGTCACCGTCACCGTCCTGATGGACGAGGACGATTTTGAAAACGACACCTACTACGGCAACGTCTCCATTCTGCTGGATAAGTACGCCCGCAGTGCCGGAGACCGCCTCACCGTCACCTATATCGACCCCTATAAAAATCCGGACATCGTGAATGAATACGAGGATCTGTCCAATCTGACGCTGGGCAGTGTGATCGTCGAATGCGGCGACCGCCGCCGCGCGCTCACCGAGATGGATTTTTATGAGACGCAGACCGACAGCTACGGCTATGCCTATGCCTCCGCCTTCCGCGGCGAGCAGGCGCTTACCTCTGCCATCCTCGCCGTCACCGGAGATGATCTGCCCGCAATCGGCATTCTGAACGGTCACGGCGAAACGATTTCCTCCGCGCTGACCGAGCTGCTGGAATCCAACGGCTACACCACCGAGGAGCTGAATCTGCTCAAGGCGGACGCGCTGGACGACTATGCCATGCTCATTCTCTGCCTGCCGCAGAGCGATTATACCGAAGATGAGATCAACAAGCTGGACGCTTATTTAAAGGCGGGCGGCGACCTGCTCTATCTGGACGGCACGGACTGCCCGTCCGAGCTGCCGGTACTGTACGGCTATCTCAAGGAATGGGGCATTACGGTTCAGCCGGAGATGGTACTGGACAGCACCTACAACCTCGGCAAGGCATATCTGCCGCTTGCCGCTCCGATCTCAAGCGCGGAGGCGCTCTCCGAACTGAGCGACGACGCCCTGAACAGCGTTCTGGTCATGCCGTATGCGCGCTATCTCACGCTGGAGGAAACCGACAAGCACACGGTCTCCTCTCTGGTGGAAACCTACGATTCTTCGTATGCCAAAAAGCTGGACGGCGACACCGTCACCAGCTATGACCGCGAGGACGGCGACACCGAAGGTCCGCTCAGCCTGCTTGCCCTGTCCGAGTACACCGGCAGCGACAGCGGCGGTCAGATTCTCGTGACCACCGCGGCGGCAATGACCACGTCCGACCTGATGAATTCCACCGCGGTCGGCAATCAGAAGGTACTGAGCACCGCCATCTCCTATATGCAGCCGGAGGTCGAGCTGGTTTCGATTGAATCCAAATCCCTGTCCGGCGAGATCATGCCGATCACGGGCAGCACCGGATACGTGATCTTTATCATCCTGTTCGCCATTCCGCTCGCTCTGGTATTCGGCGCGGTTGCGGTATTCCTGCGCAGGAGGCACCTATGAAAAAGCACAAAAAACTGCTTGCGGCGGCGCTTGCCGTCGCCGCACTCGGCGGTCTGTACGCCTATCTGATACTGAATCCCGCCGCAGACGAAGCGGACGAGGAGGATGTTGCTATTCTCTCGCTGGACAGCAGTGATCTGTCCGCCGTCACCGTCACCCCGTCGGACGGCAGCGCATTCACAATCTCGCTCAGTCAGGACGGCGATACCACCGTGTACGCGATGAGCGATGACGCGCACGATTACGACGACACGCAGATGTCCGCACTTGTCAGCGCAGTCTGCGACCTGAGCGGATACGAGGTAGAGACCGACTGCACCGACCTGACCGCCTACGGACTTGCGGACGAGGACACCAAAGCATCCATCGCCGTCAAGGGCGGGACGGATTCCACCATCCTGCTCGGCAAGGAAAACAGCGCGCTCGGCGGCACCTACTGCCGTCTGGACGGCTCGAAGGATGTCTATCTGGTGGATGCGGACGCCGCCGCACAGCTGACTGCGGATTTGTCAGACTATCGCAGCCTGCTGGTCGCAGGCGGATACTACGATCTGTACTCCGACCTCGACCACCTTGAAATTCACACCGATCCGGTGCTGGTCGCAGAGCGGCGCAGCACGGACAGCATCCGCGAGGACGCAGTGAGCGCCTATTCGGAGTTTGTTCTCCTGAATCCGGTCTCCTGCTCTGCGGACGATTCCGCGTTTTCGGATGACCTGCTCACGCAGCTGCAATACGCGCTGACCGCGCAGTCCATCGCGGAGGATGACCCGTCCGACCTCTCCAAATACGGTCTGGACGATCCGGTTGCCATCCGCATCCGCACGGACAACGCGGACTTCCGCATACTGGTCGGAGATTCGGACGGCAGCGGCGGACGGTATCTGATGCGCGAGGGCGGCAGCACCGTGTTTATCTCGGATGCGTCCAATCTGGCGTTTCTGGATTCCGACTGGCGCACCTACCGCTCGGATGAGCTGCTGTCCTTCGGCAAGACCGAGCTGAAGCAAATTTCCCTCTCGGACGGCGACACGCTACACCGCGTGGACTTCACGCAGACGGACACCGAGGACGAGGACGGCAATGTCGAGCGCACCACCACGGCGAAATACAACGGCACGGACATGACCGAGGATGCCATGGATGCGTGCTATATCAATTATTCCGCAATTTCGTTCACCGAGCAGCTGGACGGCGCACCGTCCGGTTCCCCGGAATATGCCGCAGCCATCGAGCTGGAGGACGGCACGCGGCACACTATCAGTTTTGTCAAATATGCGTCGCGCACCTATGCCGCAAATGTGGACGGCGGCAATGAGTGGTTCGCGGTATCGCAGGACACCGTCAACGCGCTGGTGAACAGCATGACAGCGGGAGAAGCGGAGGATTAAATCCTGTATCACGCAAAAAAGAGGCGCAGCCAAACGGCTGCGCCTCTGCTGTTTTGATTTGTTTGTTACGCGCCCGCCTTGACCTTGAGCCACAGCTCGGACAGCAGTGCGCGGATGGTCTCGTTGTCCTCGAATACCTCATCCTTCGCGTTATCTGTGCGGATCGGATAGGCTTCGTTGTCGGCAAACATGCCGTCATCCGCGGTCACATCGGTGTAAACCTCGGACTGCGTGGTGACATAGCAGACCTCCTCGGTGTTCGCATAGGACGCATCATAGGTCAGAATATAGTTGATGAACTCATGCGCCAGCTTGGGATTTGCCGCATTCTTCGGAATGACCATGGCATCGCTCCAGATGTTGGTGCCTTCCTCCGGCATGTAGTATCCCATATCCTCGTTTTCCTCCAGGATATATGCCGCATCGCCGCTGTAAACAACAGCCATATCCATCATGCCGTTCGCCATGTTGTCAATGACCTCGTCCGTAACGTAGATCGGGTTCATCGTGTCGCGCTGCTCGCACAGCCACTGATACGCCTGGTTGATCTCGTCCTCGCTTTCGGTATTCATCGAATAGCCCAGCGCCTTGAGTGCAACCATGAACGAGTCGCGCTCAGAGTCGTACATATAGATACGCTCCTTGTACTTGGGATTTCTCAGAACCTCCCAGCCCTGCTCAAGGTCAGCCTGAGCAACGTTGTTCTTGTTGTAGACGATGCCGACCGTGCCCCAGAAATACGGGATGGAGTACTCGTTGTTTTCATCATACGGCAGACCGACGACCTCATCCATCAGCAGGTCGTAGTTCGGGATGAGCGACAGATCCAGCTTTTGCAGCATATCCTCGCGCATCATGCGCTGAATCATGTAGTCGGACGGAACCAGAATATCGTAGCTGTCGCCCGCCTGCAGCTTGGTGTACATCATCTCGTTGGAATCGAAGGTCTCATACACCACCTTGACGCCGAACTCGTCCTCGAAGTCCGAGATGACATCCGTACCGATGTATTCGCCGCAGTTATACACCTTGAGCGTATCCGAGCCGTACTTTTCCACCGCATCCTGCGTACTGCCGCCGCCGCAGGCGCTCAGTGCACAGGCGGTCATTGCTGCCGCCAGCACCAGTGCAATTCTCTTTTTCATTTTACTTCCTCTTTTCTCTTGATGACCTTATCCCGCACAATCGGAATGACATTGATTGCAATCATCACCACCGTGATAATCAGCACGACCAGCGAGGAAATCGCGTTGATGGACGGATTAACCCGCTTGGACATGGTATAAACCAAAATGGAAATATTGCTGACACCGTTTCCGGTGACGAAATACGAAATAATAAAATCGTCAAACGACATCGTAAACGCAACCAGTGCGCCCGACACAATGCCCGGGGTGAGCTGCGGCACGACCACGCGCAGCAGCGCCTGCCACGGCGTAGCGCCCAGATCCAGCGCCGCATCCATCAGATTCGGGTCGAGCGAGCGCAGCTTGGGCGTGATGCTCAGCATGACATACGGCGTGCAGAACATGATATGCGCCAGCAGCATGGTCACAAAGCCCTTTTCGATTTTCAGCGTCGCGAAGAACATCAGCAGTCCGATCGCCGTGACAATCTCTGGATTCATCATGGGCAGATCGTTGACCTGAGTGACGTAGGCACGCAGCCGTCTGCCCGAGCGGAACATGCCGATGGCGGCGATGGTGCCCAGCACGGTAGAAATCACGGTTGCCAGAATTGCGATGACAAATGTGGTGATGATGGAATCCATCATCGAGCTGGACGCAAACATTTTCTCATACCATTTTAGGGAAAAGCCCTTAAAATGCGTGAGTGACTTGGTCGAGTTAAACGAGAACACGACCGTATACACAATCGGGAGATAGAAAAACGCCAGAATCAGCGTCATATAGATCTTTCCCGGGGTGATTCGTTTGTTCTTCTGCTTCATGCGTTCTCCCCTCCGTTCTTATCCACGCGGCGGGTGATATACATGGAGATCATGATGATCACCGCCATGATGAGCGAGATCGCGCTGCCGAAGCTCCAGTTGCCCACGGTGAGGAACTGAGACTCGATGACGTTGCCGATGAGCATATACGAGCCGCCGCCGAGCAGTTTTGGAATAAAGAAGCTGGACACCGCCGGCAGAAATACCAGCGTGATGCCGCTGATGACGCCCGGAAGCGACAGCGGGAACGTGACCTTGAGGAAGCACATCACCCGGTTTGCGCCGAGATCCGCCGCCGCCTCAATCAGTGCATGATCCATCTTAGTCAGCGCGGTATAAATCTGAAGAATCATGAACGGAATGAAGTTGTACACCATACCGATGATAACGGCGGTATCGGTATACATCAGCTCCAGCGGCGCGATGCCGAAGAAGCCGAGCACCGCATTGAGCAGACCGTCCTTTTGCAGGATGCCCACCCACGCATAGGTGCGCACCAGCATATTGATCCATGTGGGCAGCGTGACCAGCATGATGAGCACAAACTTATTCTTTCCCAGCGCATTGGCAATGATGTATGCCGCAGGATAGCCCAGCAGCAGGCACAGCACCGTCGTAATCAGCGCCACGCGCAGAGAACGGATCAGCACCTCCAAAAAGACGGTATCCTGAAAGAATTTTTGAAAATTGTCGAGTGTGAACTGAAAGTCGAGCAGATCGGTGCCGTTTACGGTAAACGCATAGCCGACAATCAGCAGCATCGGCACGACGATGAGCACGGTAATCCACACCACATACGGATAGGACATGGAGCGAAACTGTTTCATGTCCTCACCCCTTTTTCATGATGTGCAGCTCATCCGGCCCGAACCACAGACCGATGCGGTCGCCCACCTCGGTGCGGTCGGTGGTTGCCATATTATACACAATGCCGCTGTCGCTCTCGACCATGGTCTCGTAGTGCACGCCCTTGAACAGCACCGAGCGGACGGTTCCCATAATGCAGGCGCGCTCCGGCGTGGTGATCTCCAGATCCTCCGGACGGATGACCACCTCAACCTCCTCGTTGGGCGCAAAGCCCGCGTCCTCGCATTCAAAGGTTCTGCCCTCGAAGCTGACCTCATAGTCCCGGAGCATCACGCCGTCCACGATGTTGCTCTCGCCGATAAACTCTGCGACATAGCGGTTTTTGGGTTCGTTATAGATATCCACCGGAGTGCCGAGCTGCTGGATGACGCCGTCGCGCATGACGACGACCTTATCCGACATAGTGAGCGCCTCCTCCTGATCGTGCGTGACGAACACGAAGGTAATGCCGACCTCCTGTTGGATTTTTTTGAGTTCGCGCTGCATTTCCTTGCGCAGCTTCAGATCGAGCGCACCCAGCGGCTCATCCAGCAGCAGAACCTTCGGTTCATTGACCAGTGCGCGCGCGATGGCAACGCGCTGCTGCTGTCCGCCGGACATCTGATTGACATGCCGCTTCTCAAAGCCGGACAGTCCGACCAGCTTCAAAACGCCGGTTACCTTTTCCCGAATGACCGCCTTGGGCAGCTTTTTCAGATGCAGACCGAATGCAATATTATCGAATACATTCAAATGCGGGAACAGCGCATAGCGCTGGAATACCGTATTGATTTCCCGCTTATTCGGCGGCAGCTTGCTGATTTCCTGTCCGTCAAATACAACCGTGCCGCTGTCCTGCTCCAGGAAGCCGCCCAAAATACGCAGCAGCGTTGTCTTGCCGCAGCCGGACGGACCGAGCAGGGTGACGAACTCGTTCTCCATGATGTCCAGCGAAACGCCGTCCAGCACGCGCTGTCCGTCAAAATCCTTGGTAATGCCGGTAAGCTCGATCAGTTTTTTCAACTATCTATCCCCTTTCATGGTAGCGTGGAACAAAGACCTCGTTGACACACAAAAAAAGACGCACTGCAATGTGCGTCCTTGCTTTCAGAAAGTACAGCGTCCGCTGCTTTCATTATCTCTCGATGTCAATATTGCAGAGCGAGAATTTCGACCACCTTACAGTATTTTCTCCAACGATAGATTTCAGACTGATAAGCGACAGCCTGATAATTGTTCCATACAAATTTCATTATACTACTTCCGACAAAAAGTGCAAGCACAAATTAAAGCGGAACGCGAAAATTGTCAGTATGCCAAAAAGCGGGAACGGATTTGCGGGAATCCGTCACAATTTGGGGAAAAATGCTCCCTGCTCCGGGCATTCTTCCAATTCGCTCCGCTGCTCGTCTCACTCCTCGATGTGCTCCAGACCCTGACTCAGGATGGTATGCACGTGCAGATCTGCCAGCGAGTATACAATATTCTTTCCCTCGCGGCGGAATTTAACCAGCCGGCTCTGCTTGAGCACGCGCAGCTGATGCGAAATCGAGCTCTGCGTCATGCTCAGCGTCTGCGCGATTTCGGTCACGCTCATATCCTTTTCCAGCAGGACGTACAGGATTTTAATGCGGGTGGAATCCCCGAAAATCTTGAACAGCTCCGCCAGATCGTAAAGCTCCTCCTCGGTCGGCATCGGCTCCTCCGCCAGGCGTTCAATCAGATTGTGCTCCCGCCCGCAGTGTTCACATTTTCCGCCCATGGCGATTATTCCTCCTTATCGTCATCCACCGGAGTTGCCTCCACGTCGATGTAGTCGCCCCGATACGAGCCGGTCGCCTCAGCCTCCTGCTTCGCCGCCTTGGACACCCGTCCGATAATCCACAGATCGGAAATACCGTTGAACAGCAGCGCCGCGCCCATCAGCCGCAGCACCAGCTCGGTGGTGTGGTAGGCATTGAGCACGATGAGCAGTCCGAATGCCAGCGTCACCAGACCGACAATCAAAACGTGCGTCCAGTGCAGATCATAGCGGCGAATCTTGACCGCATGATACAGGTTGGAAACGCCGTCCGCGATCATGACAATGCCGATGATAAGCGGCAGAACGGACGCGACTATTCGGGCGTTCGTGATAAAGAACACACCGATTGCCACCGAAACCACGCAGATCACCGCGGACGATACCACCAGCATCCGATTGGCGACGGACGGCAGCACCTGAATCACGCCGAATGCGATAATCAGTGCTCCAATCACGTTGCAGAACAGGTCAATGACGCTGTTCGGACGAACCAGCAGGATCAGTCCCGCAATCATCCATGCCAGCGACGAAGCGCGCAGCCTGTGCTTGCTGTTTTCAAATGCTTCAAACATCTGTCATCCCTCCCGACAGCAGTTTTATGGTTTCTATTTTACCACACTCCCGCGGATTTTTCTGCGGCTTTGGAGAATTTTTTGTCTTTTTTCCGGTTATCGTCCAAAGCCGCTTGCAATTCTCGCAAAATAGAGTTACCATACTATCAGCTAAAACTAACTTGCGCTTTTCCGCGCATCAGAAAGGACTTTTGAAGATGACCAAGATTGATATTATCTCCGGATTTCTCGGCGCCGGCAAGACGACGCTCATCAAAAAACTGCTGGAAGGCCCGCTCAAGGGCAAGAAAATCGTGCTGATCGAGAACGAATTCGGCGAGATCGGCATTGACGGCGGCTTCCTGAAGGACGCCGGTATCGAGATCACCGAGATGAACTCCGGCTGCATCTGCTGCTCGCTGGTCGGCGACTTCGGCGAGGCGCTGCGCGAGGTGCTCTCCCGCTTCTCTCCCGACCGCATCATCATCGAGCCGTCCGGCGTGGGCAAGCTGTCCGACGTGGCAAACGCCGTCAGCGCCGTCCTCAAGGAGGGCGAGGTCGAGCTGGGCTGCCTGACCACC
>JAEDEU010000106.1 GCA_016293155.1 Clostridiaceae bacterium
TGCCGGGCTTTGACTTTCTCGCGGCGCAGAGCGTACATAACACGCTGTCGGACAGCCTGCTCAGCTATCAGCGCTGCCAGTGGTGCGGTAAATTCCTTCTGCACGCCGCCGCGCTGAACAGCCAGTTCCAATGCCGTCTGCTCAGCCAAAAAGATACGCCATGGTGCTGCGCCGAAGTCAGTCACGCAAAGACTCATCTGCTCTTTTTCCCGATGCTGCTCCACGGCACGCAGTCAAAGGAAATGCTGGATGCCGCCGCCGCGCTGCTCCGCACGCACAAGGGTCTGATCCTGTTCGCATCCGACAGCTACGGAAACGCGCAGTACTGGGAAATCGAGCTGCGTCAGAGCGGCGCACCGATGGATCGCATCCTGTTCGCGGACATGAGCACCCAACAGCTGTACACCCCGGATTTCCACAAAACCTCACTGGCAGAACTGATGGATATTCCGGAGCAGGAACCGGATGCCGCAAAACCGGCGGATGAGCCCCCCTCTGCATCGGAAGAATGTGCCGCTCCGGCTGCCGAACTGCCCCAGATCATAGAAACCGTGCCCATACAGCCGCTCACGCCCGAGAAGGATGCCCTCATAGAGCCGGAGGAGCTTGCTGCTGAATCAGAAAAAATTCCCTCCGAGCAGGCGGATACTCCCGAACCGGAAAATCACTTCATTCCGGAAGCCCCGGAGGCTCCGGTCGAGCCGCCTGCGCCTGTGGTAATTGACGCGGAAAACAGTATTTTTCCATCGCACGAGCCGGAGGATTTTGAAATTCTCCCCACTTCGCTGTCCCTATTCGCGGAGCAGCGCTTTGACTGCGGACTTCTCATGCTGAAATCCGCCTGCCGGCTGAATCGTGAGCGCTACGAGCCACACTATCTCCGCTTTGCCTATGCGCTGAATGATCCGCTGGAGCGATGTGTCTATCATCTGGATCGGCTTCAGGAAATCTACTGTCCGGACGATGATGGACAGGATTCGTTTGGCGCACTCACCTTCTGCGCCTATCTGCGTATGCTGTTCTCCGAGGATATCCGCGATCAGGTTGGATACGAGTATCTCATCCGCGAGCAGAACCTCAACAGTATTTTCTCCGGCACGCTGTATGAAATCGCGCCCGATCTGCGCAGTATCATTTACGATCTGTGCCAGATTTTTGAACGATTCCACCGCGGCTTCGACCCCTATCTCATCCTTCTGACCAAGGAGGCTGCCGATTCCGGTCACCGCCTACAGGAAATTCAAAACGATGCGCGCAGTCTGCTGGAGGCACGGCTGGATCGCTGCATCACCAAAATGACTCTGCTCGCGGATCTGCGTGCGCTGCTATTCGGCCCGACCGGAGAGCTGATGGGCTTTCTGCGCGCTGTTCTGGAAAACGACAAATCCCGTGTCCGTGACATTCAGACCTTCTGCGGACGCTTTCTGCGCTCCACAGCCCCCGCCGACAGCTATACGGAGGACAGCTTTCGCAAAACCCTGCTGGGCGATTACATTGACAGCGTGTGCGCTTCGCTTGCCGGCTACCGCCATGACGATATTGTCGGCGGCCCGCGCAACAGCGTTCTGAACAATCTATGCAAGATTATGACCGTCTGCATGAACTGGGCAGCGCTTCACAGCAGCGGTCAGATCACCGATGAACGTGATCTGGAGCTGATCTCCAAAACCCAGCTCCGTCTGTCCCAAAACCTTGCCCGCACCGAGGAAAAGCTGCGCGGCTATCCGCAGCCGGATGCGCTCTCCGACCGTGCCGCGCTGTCCTGTCTGATTCATACGCTGCATGAAATGCATCTGCGCGTCCATGGGGAATTTGATCGCCCGCAGGAATTTTATCTGGACTTCCTGACCGGCGAACAGATTGAGCTGAATCCGGAAACCGGACTGCCCGAGCTGGAGGAATCGGTCTCGATCATTCCGGGCTATGAGCTGTGGCGCCGCGTGTACCGCCACGCCGCAGAGCATCGGACGATGGACTCCATCCGGGCGCAGATTTATCGTCCGGACGGCACCTGTTCGTTCGACTTCGGGCGCGCGCTGCTGTATCGGAATTATCTGAACAGCCGGCAGCTCCCCGCCGGGGACTGGGACAGCATTGAGGCGGACGAGCAGAGCGTGCTCCAGCTGCTGTCCGGCTGGGTCACCAAGTTCGAGGCCAATCTGGAGCTGGCAGACAGCTACGGACGCCTGGAGGTCGGCAACAAGGATCGGATCATGACCGAGATTGAGCAGGTCTATCTGCCGCACGCACGCGCCTCCGGCAATTTCGGCTTCTTCCGCCGCGCTACCGCCGCCTATTTACAGGCTGTCGACGAGGCGGCGAAGCAGCTCCGCGCAGAGGTGCTGCACCGACTGGAGCAGCTGGAACAAAGCAAAGGACAGCTCCCGATCACGCAGACCATCCGCACGCTGATCGACAACGGAAAATATTCGGTTGCAAGCGATTATATCCGTCTGGCCGACGACGAGGGCTATCAGCAGGCTCCGGCGGACGGTATGCTGCTGGAAACCGGCAGACGGGACTATCTCTCCGAATTTCTGCACGATTACAACCAGCTGTTCAACCAGTATTATTCCCCGAACACCCTGCTTGAGCGCATCTATTCCGAGCAGCACCCACACAATCAGGACCACAACAAGCAGCTCCGCTCCGCCCGCCTGTTTGTCAGCAACTGGCCGAAGGGCAGCACCGCACTGGGCAGCACCACAGAGCTGCTGACGCAGCTGGGCTTTCAGCCGTCCTCCGCCGAGGACTCCGGCACGCTGGTGCGCACCATCCGGATCAGCCCGCCGGACTGCCGACTCTCCGAGTACGCGCATCCGATTGCCGCCTTCGGCACCCGTTTGAGCGAGACCGGACTACAGGTCAACTACCTGCTGGGACGCTTTTCCTGCGAAACGCTGATGAGCCGTCTGCGCGGTCTGGGCACCGGTCTGCGTCCAGTACTCGTCATTCTGGACTACGCGCTGACCCTGCCGGAACGCCGTCAGCTGGCGCTCATGCTCAAGCGCGAGGGCGCAAATCTGCGCACCATGCTGCTGATCGACCGCGTGCTCGCCGCCTATCTGACGCGGTTCGATATTGAGGAACGCAGCATCGCCATGCTACAGTGCACGCTTCCCTTCCACTATTACAATCCATACTTTGAAAATCCGCAGGCGATTATCCCGCCGGAAATGTTTATGGGACGCCGTCAGGAGCTTCAGGCAATCATGGAGAGCGGACGCTGCAACATCATCTATGGCGGACGGCAGCTTGGCAAAACGGCGCTGCTGCACCGCGCACGCTATCTGTGTGATGACCGTGCAAACGGAAGCTGGAGCCTGTATGTGGACATCAAGTCGGACGATAAGGACAGCATCGCCTCGCATATTCTCCGCGAGCTGGCACGTCCGGAATTCGGCTTCCTCTCCGAGCAGCCCGCCGGCACCGATTGGCAGGGACTCTCGGATGCGATTCGCACCCGTATGAACGATCCGGAGCAGCCGGTCAGCCGTCTGCTGCTTCTGCTGGATGAAGCGGATCACTTCCTGGACAGCAGTACACAGGACGGCTATCTCGGCGTGGAAACCCTCTCCGCGCTGCAAACGCTGACCGGAGACCGGTTCAAATTCGTTCTTGCCGGTCTGCACAACGTCCAGCGCTTCCATATCCATGCCACTGAGCACAATTCCAAGCTGGCGCACCTGACCTCCATGGCAATCAAGCCGCTGTCCTACGCGGATGCAAGTCAGCTGTTGGAAACGCCGCTGTACTACCTCGGCTTCCGCATGAAGCCGGAGCAGAACGCCCTGATCTCTCAGGTGCTCTCCTCCTGCAACTATTATCCGGGGCTGATTCACTTTTACTGCTCCAGACTGATCTCCCGCCTGTCCGAGCGCGGCTCCGGCGCATCCGGCGAGCCGCCCTACTATCTGGGCGACGACCAGATCCGTATGCTCATTCAGGACAAGACGTTCAGCGAGCAGATCCGAAACAAGTTCTTTATCACGCTGCACGTGGACAATCAGAATTATTACCAGATCCTGTCTTATGCGCTGGCATGCTGCTATCATGAGTATCCGACCAGAGCCATTCTGGGCTTTACCGCGCGCGATGTGCTGGAAATCTGCGAGACCTGCGGAATTCACAGCATCACAGAGCTGCCGACCGCCAGCATCGAGGCACTGCTGCGCGAGCTGGAGGAGCTGAACATCCTGCGCTGTGCAGACGGACACTATTTCTTTAACCGCCGCAGCTTCCGCAATATGCTCGGCGGCAAGGACAGCGTATGGGCGGCACTCGAACAATATGGGGAGGAATCCGTATGAATCAAACAACACAACCTGAGCTGCTGTGGTGGCAGCAGACCTTCGGCCCGGCAAAGCTGATAACGCAGCTGGCGGATACTGCCCTGCGCACCCACGCGGTCTCCTTCTATCATAGAAATCCCATTCCGTGGGAGATGGATTTCCGCTCTCTGATGGAGGATCAGCTGCGCATCCTCAGCAGCGGTATGCTGATGCTGGAATATTTTTCGCCGGTCTCTGGCGGGGGAAAAGCCGCAGAACAGCTGATTAACACCTTCTACCAACCGGACTGGATGAAAAGCTCGGTTTACTATCTCCCTTCCATGGATGCCGCCGCCTTTCTGACCCAGCATCAGGTACTCTCCGGACGCGCGATCTGGATCCGTACAGAGGATCCGGCAATCGCCTCCGAACTGCTTCAGCTGCTGGCACAGTTCCGCCGCCTCGCCTCAGACCACTGCGGTCTTCTGCTTCTGGAGCTGACCGGTCCCGCGGCACAGCAGCACGATGCGCAAACCATTTTGGCAGACAGCAGTGATTACGACCTGTTTTTCTTTGCCAATCTGCTGGCATCTCACTCCTCGATGAACAGCTTCCGAAAGCGCTATGCCTCCGCGCTGGCAATCGAGCTTTCCTTCGGCGATGCCGAGCGCTGTGCATCGCTGCTGGACGGCGGAATTGCATTCCTGCGTTCTCCGCAGGAGTATGCCTCCCGACCGGGCGGTGTCCGCACGGAGCAGCTCACCCACGCGGTCTGGAAGGCTCAGCTGAACACACTGTTCTCCGGCATTGAGGACGCTCGGCTGCGACTCATCGACAGCTGTCGGGCACAGCTGTCCGACGCGCTGCCGTTTCAGGATGAATTCGGCAACACCGTGACCCGACCGGAGGAATTTGAGCTGAGACATCTGATCTTCCTACAGCGCATCCACAAAATATCTCTGACGGACAGCGTCATTTCCACACTGGAGATCCTGCACAACACGCGCAATGAGCTGGCGCATCTGCATATCCTGTCCCTTTCGGAGATCGAAACCGTTGCAAAACTGCTATAACCTGCATATCCCGGCGTTTTTTCTGCGCCGGGATGATCTTTACCTGTCAAATAATGACCAACTCAGCAGAGCGTGCCGATAAACCCACTCTGAAAATACAAAAAACCGGCTACTTCCGAAG
>JAEDEU010000107.1 GCA_016293155.1 Clostridiaceae bacterium
TCGCATAATCAACTTCATGCGTGATTCTCATGTTTTCACCTGCTTTAGTTTACGGATTTAGTATACATTCAAGTCGGGCAAATGTCAAGTGCAAAAAAGAGGGGAAAATATGGGATTAGCCTTGGATAACTGACATTTTTGCGCACATAATTGATCGAGTCAAAAGAAACAAAGAGAAAAACGGGCATAAAAACGCGAAATAAAAATGGAAAAAAGTGTGAGTTTCCTAAGACTTACTTTCGGGGGATAAAAAAACAGCCGGAATTGTTCAGCTGTATGGGGAGTGAAGCGCATATTATACCGTTTCGCTTTTATCTCTTCCCTGAAAAAGTCGCGTCAGACAAGCAGCGAGAAAAGAGAACAGGGGAGAAAAACGAAGAGAACTAAAAAGAAAAGTCGCCTCATGGCGACTTCTGTTTTGCGGTATTAATAGAGGCGATTAACATCCGTTTGATTTCTTCGGCCAACGCCAGCGCAGCATCGTAGTCATACTGCATTAATTGAGTGCGCTGCAGCAGTGTCAGCCAGTAGATGCTCTCACCTGTCTCTTTCAGTGCAATGTGCAGTTTGGAAATAAAGTCGGCTTTGCTGTTTCCGTAAACAGCTTCGTTGATATTTGCGCCGACACTGGTCGCAGAACGAAGAAGCTGTTTGGCTATTGTAGTGTCTTTACGTGTTTTAGAAAAGGCTTCATAAAATAAAACAATTTGTGTGGCGAAATCTAACGATTTTTCCAGCAAAGGACTTTTCATAAACCAAACCTCCAAAGCGAAAAGAAAACACATATCGTTCTGCCGAAGGCAGTGTTCCATCCGTCCGCGAAGCGGACACCTTAACTTTTCACTCTTCACTCTTATCTCTTCTCTGGAAAAGTCGCGTCAGGCAAGCAGAGAGAAAAGAGAACAGTGAAGAGAGAAAAATGAAGAGAACCAAAAAGAAAAGCCGCCTCACAGCGACTTTTCTTTTTGGTGCAGATGGGGGGACTTGAACCCCCATGTCCTTGCGAACACTAGTACCTGAAACTAGCGCGTCTGCCATTCCGCCACATCTGCATATTTGGTTTTTGTTTGCCGCATCTCTCAGCGACGATATTTATTATATGCATTGAACACGCAAATGTCAACCCCTTTTTTCGATTTTTTTCAGAAATAAAAAATTTACACTTTTCTCACAGAAATAGCGCCGAAATGCTGCGGTTTATCCAATATGACCATTGCAAGAAGCATCGGTTTGGGATATGATAGTTTGGATTAAAAAATACGGTGCGGTTTGAACGGCATCGGAGAAGTACAATATAGGAAAATAAACGAGGTAACATCATGCATATTATCGGTGGTTTTTTCATGGCGCTGGCAGACAGCGTCCCGGGTGTGTCCGGCGGTACGATCGCGTTCCTGTTGGGATTTTACGATCAGTTTATCGGTTCGCTGGATGCACTGCTTTCCGGAACAAGTCAGCAAAGAAAGGATGCGCTGCGCTTTCTGGTTAAGCTGGGCATCGGCTGGCTGACCGGTATGGTGCTGGCAGTGCTCATCCTGTCCCGTCTGTTCCAGGAGCATATTTATCAGGTCAGCTCGGTCTTTTTGGGATTCATTCTGTTTTCCATCCCGCTGATCTGTAAGGAAGAAGCGGATTCCATCAAGGGCAACTATCGAAACCTTGTATTTACTCTGCTTGGCATTGCCGTTGTTGTGGCAATCACGCTGCTCAATCCTTCCGGCGGCGGTGCGGATGCAGCAGTCAGCGGCATTTTTGGATATTTATATGTGCTGGTCGCCGGCATGATCGCCATTTCCGCCATGGTGCTTCCGGGCATTTCCGGCTCGACCCTGCTGCTGATTTTCGGTCTGTACGTGCCCGTCATCAACGGTGTGCGTTCGCTGCTGTATCTTGATTTCAAGCCGTTCCCCATGCTGTGTGCATTTGGAATCGGCATCATTGCAGGCATCGTTTTGGTGATCCGCGGCGTGCGCGCCGCACTGACGCATTTCCGCCCGCAGACGATGTATACCATTCTCGGTCTGATGATCGGCTCGCTGTATGCAATTGTACGCGGTCCGGAAACGCTGGATGTGCCCATGCCCGCGATGACTCCGGCAACCTTTTCGATTGTATGCTTTTTGCTCGGCGGCGTAATTGTCTGCGGACTACAGCTGCTCAAAAAGCTCAGACAGTGACCCGAAAGGAGCGTTTGTGATGGAACAGTTCATCGCGCTGGACGGAGGGATTCTTCTGTGGATTCAAGAGGTGCTGCGCACTCCGCTGCTGACCGCTCTGATGATCTTTTTCACCCGACTGAATAACTCCGGCGCAATTTGGATTGCATTGGGCATCGCGCTGTGCATACCACGCAAAACCAGAATGGCGGGCGCTGCTGTTCTGCTGGCGCTGGCGTTGCAGCTGCTGATTGGAGAGATGCTGCTCAAGCCGCTGATCGGACGTCTGCGTCCGTTCCATGTGGTAGCGGGACTGAACAATCTGGTTGCCGCCAGAGGATATTCGTTCCCGTCCGGACACACCGGAAGCTCATTTGCCTCTGCGTCTGCGCTCTGGCGTGCGGGCTGTCCGCGGGCAGGAGCTGCGGCAATGGTGCTTGCGGTACTGATCGGCTTTTCCCGTCTGTATGTCGGCGTGCATTTTCCGACCGATGTACTGGGCGGAATTGCGTTGGGCTGTGCATGCGGTATGGCATCCGCCGAACTGGTGCGCAAAATCTGTACGAGGATGCACAATTGACGCTTGACCGTCAGCCGTGGTACAATCACACCAAGGAAAACGTGTGGTATCTGAATTCTGTAAACTGTGCTGGAAAAACGGAGGCCTCCCGATTTTTCGGCACAGTTTTTTCGTCTCCGAAGCAGAGGCAGATGGAAGAATGGAGGCTTGTTTTATGATCCGAATTTATGGCAAGGGCGCATCCAAGGGCATCACGGAAGGCACGCTGTATTTTTTCAGGCGCAGCGAGCCGCTGATCGAAAAAAAATATGCGCCGGACTCCGAGGCGGAGCTGGCACGCTTCGAAGCTGCGCGGCAGCTTGCCATGCAGCAGCTGTCCGCACTGTACCATAAGGTTCTGGAGCAGGTGAGCGAGGGCACGGCAGCGCTGTTTGAGGCGTATCGGATGATGCTGGAGGATGACGATTATATCCAGACCGTCCGGGAGAATATTTTTACCGGCATCTGTGCCGAGGCGGCGGTGCAGGAAACCTACCGCACCTTTGAACGCAGATTTTCTCTGATTGATAACGACTATATGAACGCGCGCATCGCGGATATCAAGGATGTTTCCGATCGTGTGCTCCGCATTTTGTGCGGCGTGCAGCCGAAGGAAATCGTGATGGAGGAGCCGGTGATTCTCGCGGCGGAGGATTTATCCCCGAGTGAGCTGGCGCAGCTGGATCCGAACTGCATTCTGGGCGTCGTCACAGCGGGAGGCGAGATGTATTCGCACACGGCGATTCTGGCGCGCACTATGGGTGTTCCGGCAATCGTGCGCGCGGGAAAACGTCTGACCGATCTCTACGAAGGCAAGTACGTCATGATGGACGGACAGACCGGAGAGCTGGCGATTGAGCCGGACGGGCTGACCACGCGCCGCCTGAAAAAGAAGCAGGCAAAGGAACGCGCGATGAAGGAGCTGATGGATCGGCTCAAGGGCAAGCCGGATGTCACGGTGGACGGGCAGACCATGCATGTCTACTGCAACATCAGCTCGCCGGACGATCTGGACGCCGTGGTTGCCAACGACGGTGCGGGCATCGGACTGTTCCGCTCGGAGTTTTTGTATTTGCAGGAACGGACGTTTCCGACCGAGGAGCAGCAGTTCCGTGCGTATCGGGCGGTCGCGGAGCGCATGAACGGAAAGCGCGTCATTATCCGCACGGCGGACATCGGCGCGGACAAGCAGGTCGGCTATTTCCGGCTGGACAAAGAACCCAATCCGGCGATGGGGATGCGCGCCATCCGCATCGGTCTTTCCCGTCCGGAGATCTTCAAAACACAGCTGCGGGCGCTGTATCGTGCCTCTGCATATGGAAAAATTGCAATTCTGTTTCCCATGATTGCTTCGCTCTGGGAGGTGCAGGAGGTCAAGCGCCAGTGCAAAGCGGTACAGGCTGAGCTGACAGCGGAGGGCATTCCCTTCAATCCGGACACCGAGCTGGGCATTATGCTGGAAACGCCTGCGGCGGTGCTGATGAGCGATCAGCTGGCGCGGGAGGTGGACTTTTTCTCAGTCGGAACCAATGATTTGACCCAGTTTACGCTCGCCATCGACCGTCAGAGCTATACGCTGGCGCGGTTCTTCGATGCGCACCATCCGTCCGTGCTCCGCATGATTCATCTGGCGGCGGAAAATGCACATTGTGCCGGAATCTGGCTGGGCATTTGCGGAGAGCTTGCCGCGGACATCTCTCTGACCGAGACCTTTCTGGCGTTGGGCGTGGATGAGCTGAGTGTTTCCCCGCCGTCCGTGCTCCCGCTGCGCAGTGCGATCCGCAGCACAACAATCGGAGAAAAACGCGATCAGATCCTGAAAAGTCTGTGGAATCCGACCGCGTGAGCATAGATATAGAAAGCGCCCGATCCGGCTTTGACCGAATCGGGCGCCCTCGTTGTGGGAACATAAAAAGGATGGTTATCGGAGCGAACAGTGGAATCTGCTCAGGGGACAGCAAAAACCCTTTTCGCTCCGAAAAGGGAACGGCGAGCGGGAACTTCGCCGTTCCTTGAGACAAAGGATACCCGAATTTGATGAATTGTATTTGTCATGTGTGAGAATATTCTGTTAAAAAAAGAAAAACAAGCTGTGAACAATTCATCCCGCTCCGAGGCGGCAGGAACACGCCGGACAAAAAAATAAGTTTTTTGCAAAAAAGATGTTGACAAAGCGGAGAGATGCGGATATAATATTAGTCGTCGCTGAGAAATCCCTCTGAATGCGGCGAAAAAACAAATGCGACTGTGGCGGAATAGGCAGACGCGCACGTTTGAGGGGCGTGTGGGCAACCGTACCGGTTCAAGTCCGGTCAGTCGCACCAAATATGCAGATGTGGCGGAATGGCAGACGCGCTAGTTTCAGGTACTAGTGTTCGCAAGGACATGGGGGTTCAAGTCCCCCCATCTGCACCAAAAAATGAGCTCGATCTTTAGATCGGGCTCATTTTTTCATGTGGTGGGACTTGAACCGGAGGTCTGACGGCGTGAAGCAAAACGTGCCGGGGGCACGTTTTGTAGCCGGCAGGCCCGAAGCGGCGCACGCGCCGCGAGGGATGGCAAGCCGCGCAGCGGCGGAGTCCCCCCATCTGCACCAAAAACGAGTTCGATCTTCAGATCGGGCTCGTTTTTTTATGCAATCGGACTTGAACCGAAGGTCTGACGGCGTGTTGAAAAAATGTGTGAGCCGGCTGTCCGCTTTTGGCGTTTTCTCGGCAAAACGGAATAAAATGCCGCCCTTCGCCGCA
>JAEDEU010000108.1 GCA_016293155.1 Clostridiaceae bacterium
TCAATCATGATAACACATTGTACTCTCTGTCCGCGCTCCTGCGGAGTAAACCGTGCCGCGGGAGAGCGCGGCTTCTGCGGTGCAGGTGAAACCATGCGCATCGGCAGAGCGTCCCTTCACCATTGGGAGGAACCGTGTCTTTCCGGCACCCGCGGCGCGGGCACGGTCTTTTTCTGTCACTGTACGCTCCGGTGCGTCTATTGCCAAAACGCGGTCATCAGCGGACAAGCCGCCTGCGAAAGCGGTATTCCGGTGAGCGAGGAACAGCTGGCACGCACCTTTCTGTCGCTCCAGGAACAGGGCGCACACAACATTGATCTGGTTACGCCCACACATTATGCCGTGCAGATTGCCGATTCCATCCGCATCGCACGAAAAAACGGGCTGACCCTTCCCATCGTGTACAACTGCGGCGGGTATGAATCCCCAAACACCCTGCGTATGCTGGATGGGCTGGTCGATATTTATCTGCCGGATTTGAAATATTTCAGCGTCTATTATGCAGAGCGCTATTCCGCTGCGCCGGATTACTTCGATGTCGCCTGCGAGGCCGTTGATGAAATGCTGCGTCAGGTCGGCACGCCGCAGTTTGACGCAGACGGTATGATGACGCACGGCGTCATTCTTCGTCACCTAATGCTTCCCACTTTGGCACAGGATACCGCACAGATTCTGCGTGCTGTTTCCAAACGCTGGGGCAGCCGTGTGCTGGTCAGCCTGATGCGGCAGTATACGCCGCTTCCTCATGTACAGGCATTTCCGGAGCTTTGCCGCCGCATCACACAGGAAGAATACGACAATGCGTGCGAACTGATGGCGGAGCTCGGTCTGGACGGGTTTGTTCAGGAGGCGGAATCCGTCGGAGAAAGCTTTATTCCGGTCTTTGACGGCTCTGGAATCGCTGCGCCCTCGTCAAATACCGTCGAAGTTTGTTTGTAACTTTTCTGTGACTTTTTCTTCTTTCTCCATTGACTTTACGGTTTGGACGCGTTTTAATAATATTAGTATATATAAATATTCAGATGAAACGATTAGAAAGTTATTTCCGTATTTTATCAATAACAAGGTGAGAAATATGAAGTTTAAAAAACCTACCTTTGTCGTCCTGTGCGCTGCACTTCTGGCGCTGGTCGGTATCTGTATGGGAATCGCGCGGCTCTGCGGTATCTCACTCTGGTATGAAACCTCTGCTGCATCCTCCAATACCGTACAGCAACAGGAAGCGCCGGTGACGCATTCCGAAACCGAATCGGAGCAGGAGCTGCGCGCTGCCTGTCCCGATCTTTCCGCCTGGAACATGGTTCTGGTCAACAAATCCAATCCGGTGCCGGAGGACTATCAGCTCAATCTGACAACTGTCGATATCTCCGCTTCGGATGACGAGGTTCAGTTCGATGCGCGCGCCGCAGATGCACTCAAGCAGATGATGGATGCCGGCAATGCAGCCGGAATGGATCTATGCATTGTCTCTACCTACCGCACGATTGAATATCAGGAAGAGCTATACAATCGAAAAATCCAACAATATCGAAATCAGGGTAAGAATGAAGATGACGCTGTGGCTGTTGCCTCCACCATTGTCACTCCCCCCGGCTGCAGCGAGCATAATATCGGTCTGGCTGCTGATATTGTCGGACAGGGCTATGATACGTTAGATTCCGGCTTTGAGGATACGGATGCGGGCAAATGGCTTGCCGCACATTGTGCAGAATACGGATTTATCCTTCGCTATCCGGAGGATAAAAGCGAGATTACCGATATTATTTACGAGCCGTGGCACTTCCGCTACGTCGGCAGGGACGCTGCAAGCTATATCACAGAGCATAATCTCTGTCTGGAAGAATTTATCCAGCAGCGCAGTGCACTCGAGGAATGATTGCAGCCTGCATGAAAGAACCCGTTCCGGGAGCATACGCAGACGATGCGTATGCTCCTTTTCCTTTATTTCGGCATCTGGTGTTATTGCACAAAAAAATCCATTTTCTCTCACTCATTTTGTGCTTATACCTCATTTTTTCGCGAAATTTTTTTCAAAACCGCATTCTAGCTTGATTTTCCACAGGGTTTGTGGTATCGTAAATAAGGATGAAACGGAATGATTTTCCTGTTTTCTTAAATGAAGGATTGCTCTCCATTTCCTGCATTTTCGAACGGATTCGGCAATTTCATCTTCTTAAATAATAAGGTTTAAAATTTTCTTATGGAGGAATTTTCATGAACACTTATGGTATCGAAAAGCTCGGCATCATCAATACTGCCGAAGTATACCGTAACCTGACTCCGGCACAGCTGGTTGAGCATGCGCTGCAGCGCGGCGAAGGCACTCTGAGCAACACCGGTGCTCTGGTTGTAAAGACCGGTAAGTACACCGGTCGTTCCGCTAACGATAAGTTCATCGTTGACAGCGAGGGCGTACATGACGAGATCGCTTGGGGCAAGGTAAACAAGCCGATGACCCAGGAGCGCTTCGACGCACTGTATGAGAAGGTTATCGCTTACCTGCAGAACAAGGAAGTATTTATTTTCGACGGCTTTGCAGGCGCTGACCCGAAGTACACCAAGTCCTTCCGCATCATCAACGAGCTGGCTTCTCAGAACCTGTTTATCCATCAGCTTCTGCGCCGCCCGACCGCTGAGCAGCTGGAGAACTTCTCTGAGGACTACACCATCATCGCTGCACCGGGCTTCAAGTGCATTCCGGAGCGTGACGGCACCCGTTCCGAGGCTTGCATCGTAATCGACTACGAGAAGAAGATCGTCCTGATCGTTGGTTCCCAGTACTCCGGCGAGATCAAGAAGTCCGTATTCTCCGTCATGAACTACGTTCTGCCGAAGATGGGCGTATTCCCGATGCACTGCTCTGCAAACATCGGTGTTGACGGCGACTCCGCAGTATTCTTCGGTCTGTCCGGCACCGGCAAGACCACCCTGTCCGCTGACCCGAACCGTAAGCTGATCGGTGATGACGAGCACGGCTGGTCTGACGACTCCGTATTCAACTTCGAGGGCGGCTGCTACGCAAAGTGCATCAACCTGTCCGCTGAGAACGAGCCGGACATCTACAATGCAATCAAGTTCGGCGCTCTGGTAGAGAACGTTGTTATGGATCCGGAGACCCGTGAGTTCGATTTCGACGACGACTCTCTGGCAGTTAACTCCCGCGTTGGCTACCCGGTTGAGTACATCAGCAACGCTGAGGAGTCCGGCATGGGCGGTATCCCGAAGACCGTTATCTTCCTGACCGCTGATGCATTCGGCGTTCTGCCTCCGATCTCCAAGCTGGACAACAACCAGGCTATGTACTACTTCGTATCCGGCTTCACTTCCAAGCTGGCAGGCACCGAGATCGGCGTCAAGGAGCCGGTTCCGACCTTCTCCACCTGCTTCGGCGAGCCGTTCCTGCCGCTGTCCCCGGCGAAGTATGCTGCAATGCTGAGCGAAAAGGTTGCTAAGACCGGCGCTAGCGTATATCTGGTCAACACCGGCTGGAATGGTACCGGCGAGCGTACCAAGCTGAAGTACACCCGTGCAATGGTTTCCGCTGCACTGAACGGCGAGCTGCTCAAGAGCGAGTTCGTTACCGATCCGTATTTCGGCGTTTCCGTTCCGACCACCTGCCCGGGTGTTCCGGACGAGCTGCTGATCCCGGCTAAGATGTGGCAGGATCAGGAGGCTTACAAGGAAGCTGCTAAGAAGCTGTCCAAGATGTTCGTTGACAACTTCGCTGAGAAGTACTCCGACATGCCGGCAGAGGTTATCGCAGCAGGCCCGAAGGCTGAGTAATTCTGTTTTTATTAAAACTACATAAGAGGAGAGCTGACGCTCTCCTCTTTTTTTCTGATTTTTTACAGCTTCCCTCTGTACGAATCGCTTTCAAAGTGATATAATATTTCCGCTATCAAAAATTATTTATCATAATTTATTTTATATGAATTTAATTATAACAATATAAGGAGTGACTTATCGTGGAAATGAACAAACAGTGGGTGGATACCTTCCGTACCGAAATCGGCACCTTTGCCGAAAAGCTTCAGGCTTTCCAGAATGGCGAGCTGGACAGAAAGGCCTATAAGGGCTTTTCCGGCGGTTTTGGCAGCTATGCACAGCGCGATGGCTCCAAGAATATGCTGCGTCTGCGCATGGCAGCCGGCAGACTGACCAAGGAGCGGCTGAAGTATATCGCAGACTCCGTGGCACAGCATGATATTTCCCTGCTCAAGCTCACTACCTGCCAGACCATTCAGATGCACAATCTGACCGCCAATCAGGTTCCTGCACTGATGGAAAAGGCAATCGACTGCGGTATTTATACCCGCGGCGGTGGCGGAGACAATCCGCGCAACGTGATGTGCAGCCCGCTCTCCGGTGTGCAGTGCGGTGAGGCATTTGACGTACTTCCCTATGCCGAGGCGGCGACGCAGTATCTGCTCGGCATTGCACGCGATATCCATATGCCGCGCAAGCTCAAGATCGGCTTCTGCAACGGTGTGGATGACAGTGTACACGCTACCTTCCGCGATATGGGCTTTATTGCCAATGCAGACGGCACGTTCACGCTGTACATCGCAGGCGGTCTGGGCGGCAATCCGAAGCTCGGTGTCAAGATTCTGGATCAGCTTCCGGCCTCCGATGTCCTGTACTGCATCAAGGCGATGATCCAAACCTTCTGCGCGCATGGCAACTATGAAAACCGCGCTCGTGCCCGCACCCGTTTCATGCAGGAAACACTGGGCATTGACGGTCTGCGCGAGACCTATCTGAACAATCTGGAAGCTGTACGCGCAGAGGGCGGTCTGGACATCACGCCGGCTGCGGCTGAAATCACCAAGACCGGAACCGGAACGATTGCGCACGCACGCGTCATCCCGCAGAAGCAGACCGGTCTGTATGCAGTCAAGTACCAGCCGATCGGCGGCGCGCTTCCGACCGGCAAGCCGGCAGAGCTGTATGAGGTCATCAAGGAGATGCCCGAGGTCGAATGCCGCATCGGCGCTGCGGAGACTCTGTATATTGTCAACCTGACCGCTGAGGAGGCGGAAAAGGTGCTCGCCGTCACCGAAGACGGCGCAAAAACACAGTTTGAGTGCAGTGTTGCCTGCATCGGCGCTTCTATCTGCCAGCAGGGTGTGCGCGACAGCCAGAGTGCGCTCAAGGCAGCCATTGAAGCAGTACGCGCTGAGAATTTCGCCGACGGTGTTCTGCCGATCGTTCATTTCTCCGGCTGTCCGTCCAGCTGTGCCGCCCATCAGACCGGTGAAATCGGCTTCCAGGGCTGTGTCCGCATGGTCGATAAAACGCCGCTTCCGGCATTCCGCATGACGGTCAATGGCTCGGATGCACTGCATTCCGAGCGCTTTGGTGACGTGATCGGTGTTGTGCTGGAGCGCGATATCCCGTCTCTGCTCGTCGAGCTGGGACGCGTGATTTCGGCAGAAAACAGCACCTGGGC
>JAEDEU010000109.1 GCA_016293155.1 Clostridiaceae bacterium
ATGTATCTGATTCTGATCGGCTCCGCGCTGCCGGAGATCAAGGCGGAGTATCAGATTGATTATCAGGTGGGCGGCATGATGCTGTCCGTGCAGTCCGTCGGATATTTGGTGACCGGCGCGTTTGTCGGAATTGTGCCGCGTTATCTGGGCGCAAAGCAAACCTATTTGATTCTGAGCAATCTGGCGTTTCTCGGTCTGGTGCTCATGATGGTGACGGGCAATCCGGTGCTCCTGCTGCTGGCGATGCTGATGACCGGCATCAGCAAGGGCAGCACCTGCAATTTCGGCAACCAGTTTGTGAGCTGTCTGACCAACAGCGATGCAGGTGCGCTCAATCTGGCGCAGGCGTTTTTTGCGATCGGTGCGTGCGTGGCGCCGATGATTGCGATGGTGTGCGGTTCGTCCTGGCGCATGGCGTTTGGCATTGTGGTGGTCTGCGGCGTGCTCAATTTCGTTTACAGCCTGCGCATGAAGGTTGGACCGGAGGCGTATCGGCACGAGCAGTCCGGCAAACCGGATTTCGGCTTTTTCCGCAAGACGAGCTTCTGGCTGTGTGCGATGATTATTTTCTGCTATCTGGCAATTGAATCGTCGGTCATGGGCTGGCTGGTTACATTTTTCGTGGACTCCGGTGCGGCGGGCGAGGCAACCGCACAGCTGCTGGCAACCGCCCTGTGGGGCGCGCTGCTGGTAGGACGGTTTGCAAGTGCATACTTGGCGCAGCGCTTCCGTCCGGATCAGATGCTCGCGGTGATGGCGGTGGGCATTGCGGCGTGCTTTACGATGCTGATGGTCAGCCGCACGCTGATTCCGATGACCATCGGCGCAATCGGTCTCGGTCTGTTTATGGCGGGCGTGTACGGCACGGCAATCGCAAACGGCGGCGATCTGACCGAACGCTATCCGATGTGTATGGGTATGTATATCGCCATCCCGGGTATCGGTGCGACCATCGCGCCGAGCGCGGTCGGTACGCTGGCGGATCACATCGGCATCCGCGGCGGCATGTGCGTGCTGTATGTGCTGGTGGCGCTGCTTCTCCTCGTCGCGGCGATCAATCTCATCTATCAGAAGAAGCGCACGGACTGACTCGTTGTTTCAGCTAAAAAATCAACCGCCGGAGAAAGCTTCTTCGGCGGTTTTGCCATGCCGGTTCGACCCGTCCGTTTGATCCGATCTTGCTTCCTTTGTCCCTTTGCAAAACGGGGAGACGGAACGCAATAATATAGAAAAAATCAATCGGCAACCGCAAGAATACACCTTGACAAACGCCATGAAACAAGTTACCATTGTTGCCGGTTTATCAAGCAGCCTGTATGGAGGAGTAGTATGAAAAAACAGTCTTTTTTCAATTCCTTGTCACCGGATAACCGTTATCTTGTTCTGAGTGTATTCTCGATTTATCTGGTGCAGGGTATTTACATTATTATGATCGGCTCGGCGCTGCCGATGATTAAGGCGGAGTACCAGATCGACTATCAGGTCGGCGGTATGCTGCTTTCGGTTCAGTCGATTGGCTATCTGGTCATGGGTGCGGTCACGGGCATTCTGCCAAAATATCTGGGCATGAAGCGCACCATCCTGATTCTGACCAATTTTGCCTTTGTCGGTCTTGCAATTATGATGGTCACAGGCAATCCGGTTCTGCTGCTGTTTGCCATGCTGATGACCGGTATCAGCAAGGGAGCGACCACGAATTTTAACAATCAGATTGTCACCACGCTGTCGGGCGGCGATGCCGGCGCGCTCAATCTGCTTCATGCGTGCTTTGCAGTCGGCGCGTGCATTGCGCCGCTGATCGTGCTGGCGTGCGGCGCATCCTGGCGCACGGCGTTTGCGATTGAAATTGTGATCGGCATCGTGTGTTTTCTGTTCAATTCCCGCCTCAAGGCAGGTCCGGAGGTCTGTGCGCAGGAGCAGAAGGGCAAGGCGGATTTTGGATTTTTGGGCGAGAAAATTTTCTGGCTGTGCACCATCCTGATGTTCGGCTATCAGGCGATTGAGGCATCGGTCATGGGCTGGCTAGTCACGTTCTTTGTGGATTCCGGCACGGTGGACAGCGCGGCGGCACAGCTGCTGACCTCTGCACTGTGGATTGCGCTGCTGGTCGGACGGTTCACCAGCTCCTTCCTCGCGCGCCGCTTCCGTCCGTATCAGATGATTACGGTTATGGTCATCGGCATTGCGGCGTTTTTCGCGCTGATGATGGGCAGCCGCGCACTGGTACCGATGACCATCGGCACCATCGGTCTGGGTCTGTGCATGGCAGGCATGTACGGCACGATTGTCGCAAACGGCGGCGATTTGTTTGACCGCTATCCGATGTGTATGGGCGTATTTGTCACCATTCCGGGCATCGGCGCAACCATCGCACCGAGTGTCATCGGCATGATCTCCGATCAGCTCGGTATCCGCGGCGGTATGTCCGTACTGTTTGTACCGGCGGTGCTGCTGCTGCTTGTCGGCGCGTGCAATCTGGCTTATCAGAAGGCACACCGGCGTGGAAATAAAAAAGCTGTATAAAAAAATACCGTCGGACGGCTAAAACACAGCTGTCCGGCGGTTTGTGTTATTTTTTGGATTTTGCGGTGCCTTTTTTGTGTGCGCGCTCGGCGGCGTCCAGCTCCTGCTCGCGGCGTCTGCGTTCGAGATACGCCTCGTAGTCCTTGACGCGCTGCTCCTGGAAGTGATGCTCGGCAAAGAAGATGAATACAAACATCACAAGCCAGCGAAGCGTATAGGAAATGACAACCGAATTGAAATATGCCGCGGGATTGGTGGCATAGAATGAATAGGCGAGCACGAGAATGAGCGCCGCGATGGCCGCATCGAACAGATATAGAATGGTACGGCGGTTTGCATTTTCCGAACCAAGCGGAAGTTCCTTGCCGAGAGCCATAGCGGTCGGGTGCTTGCGTTCAGGGATTTGGGATTTGATCATATCGGAATGCCTCCATCGGGAAATTGTGCAAATTCAATAAACGTCATTTGACGCGACACCGATATGATAGCATAGTACGCAAAAAAAAGCAAGGAGCGGCGGCAGAATGCTGACGAAATCAGGCGAAAAGCAGTCATTTTCCAGTCGAGGAAAATTGACACTCCGGATTAAAATAGTGTAAAATAGATCATAACAAAGCAGATAATGGAAAGGAGGGAGTTTATGGATCTGATAGAGCTGATGAATGAGTTCGATCTTGCGGCGCTGATGGACAGCCCGGTGGTCGGAGCCGTTTTTGCCGCATTTCATTCGGCACTCATCGGCGTCACGGTGCTGGCGTTTGTAAACTGCTTTTTCGGCTATCGGATTTTTCGCATTTTTGCGGCGCTGTGCGGTCTGGGCATCGGCGCGGCAATCGGCGCGCTGCTGATCGCGCTGGAACCGGACAACACCGGAATGATGCTCATGGGCGTGCTTTCCGCAATCGTGCTCGCCGCCATGACCTTTGTCGCCTTCCGGTTTGCGGCGTTTTTGATGGGCGCGTTCTGCGGTCTGGCGGCCGGATTGGTGCTGGTGGGCTGGCAGACGATTTCCATGTCGCCCGATCTGACCGATCCGAAGCTGCTGGCGAGCTTTGCGGCGGAGCTGCTTGTTCCGTCCGTGCTGATCGGTCTGCTGTGCGTGCTGTTTTATCGTCCGATGATTATCCTTTCTTCCGGACTGATGGGCATGATCGGTGTGTACGGACTGTTTGAGCTGATCGGCGTGGAGCTCGGTCCGATGATCTGGGCGCTCGGTCTGGCGTGCTCCGTTCTCGGCATCGGCGTGCAGTTCCAATTCAACCCGAGGGGCACCCTGCCCGGTCCGGGCAGATGGAAGCCGCGTGCTGCCGCACCGGTCGGAAAGCCGTCCGCGCCGAAGGCGGCGGCACAGCCAAAAGGCAAGATGGCGAAGCACACCGCAGTGGAGGCGGACGCAACCACGCGCATTACGGCGGATACGATGCGTGTTCCGGCGGCGGATCTGGATCAGACCACCCGCATCACACCGGAGCAGATGCGCACGCGTATGGCGCAGGCGCAGGCAGCCGAGCCGGTTGCACAGCCGGAGATTGCGCCGGTCATCGACATGGACGCAGTGATGGATCAGATTCAGGCTTCTGTTGGGGAAACCGTGCGCGAGATGCAGGACGGAAGCCCCGCGGCACAGCCGGAGGACGATCTGTTCGGCGATATTGAGCAGGCAATTCACAACCGGATCGAGGCGGAACAGACGCAGTCGCCGAATCGCTTCTGCATCAAATGCGGAGCGCGCAACGACGCGGATTCCAAATTCTGCATTCATTGCGGGCGTGAACTGATATAATATAAAGGTAAATCACAAAAGGGGAGATTTTTTATGAGAATGATAATTGTATTGGCAGCTTTACTGATGCTTGCAGGCAGTGTGTATCAGTGGAAGCGCTGCCGCGAAAACGGCAATGCAGACCGTTCGGACGTTGCGTTGATCGTCTGCGGCGCGGTGGTTGTGGTGCTCAGCCTTGCGTCTCTGCTGACAGGCGGAGAGACCGGTCTGCCGTTCTGGGCAACCGTGATTGCGGCAATCCTCGTGGGCGCCTGCGGCGGCAGAATGTATTTTCTGGCGGCACAGAAGCACGAGAGCATTCGCCGTCCGCTGATTGCAGTGACGGCTCTGCTGGTCGTGATGACCCTGTCCGTATGTGTCAGCACCTTTCTGATGAAGTAACACAGAACAGACTCCGTGAATGGAATTTGTCAATCGGACGATGACATGAGGAGGAATTTTTATGGCAACTCCGCATAACAGCGCGGCAAAGGGCGACATCGCGCAGACGATTCTTTTGCCCGGAGATCCGTTAAGAGCGCAGTTTATTTCGGAAAATTTTTTAAAAAATCCAAAAATGTTCAATAAAATTCGTGGAATGTTTGGATTTTCTGGTGAATTTCAAGGAGAGCAAATCTCGGTAATGGGCACCGGCATGGGTACGGGTTCCATGGGCATTTACTCCTATGAGCTGATTCACGAATACGGTGTGAAAAATCTCATCCGCATCGGCTCGTGCGGCGCGATTCAGCCGGAGCTGAAGCTGGGCGATCTGGTCATGGCGCAGTGTGCCTGCACGGATTCCAACTTTGCGCACCAGTACTGCCTGCCCGGTACCTTCTCCGCACCCGCCTCCTTCGAGCTGCTGCTGAACGCCTATCAAAATGCGGAAAAGCTGGGGATTTCGTGCAAGGTGGGCAATGTAATCTGCTCTGAGCTGTTTTATACCGAAACGCCGGAGTGGCAGCAGTGGGCAAAGATGGGCGTGCTCGCGGTCGAGATGGAGAGCTACGCGCTCTATTGCAATGCCGCCCGCGCAGGCGTGGATGCACTGGCGATTTTCTCGGTTTCGGATTCGCTCATCAGCCATGAGGAGCTGAGCGCAGAGGCGCGGGAAACCATGTTTACCGATATGATGAGGGTCGCG
>JAEDEU010000110.1 GCA_016293155.1 Clostridiaceae bacterium
TGATGTACTTTGTTTCGCCCGGATTCGCCATGGATAACGGCATACGATCACCTCCATTATTAGCCGTCGCTAATCTACGCATTATATTAGCATACGCTAATGTCTTTGTCAAATGCTTTTTTGCTAAAATAATGCACAGCAGTCTCCGACCGGCTGCTGTGCTTTTTGTTTAATCCTCTCTGTCGCATGCGCGATCCGGCGGCGACGCCGTTCAAGCCGCGCAAGCGTGTCCCATGACGGATAAAATAAAGCAAATTTTTTGTTTTTTACAAAAGAAGGGCGTTTCCTGTTTTCGGAAACGCCCTTTTGATCAAATGGTGCAGATTATTTTATTTTGCTTCCAGCGCTGCCTGTGCTGCTGCGAGACGCGCAATCGGCACGCGGAACGGAGAGCAGGATACATAGTTCAGGCCAACGTTATGGCAGAATGCCACGCTGGACGGATCGCCGCCGTGCTCGCCGCAGATGCCCATCTTGATGCCCGGACGGGTGGAGCGTCCGCGCTCTGCCGCGGTCTGAATCAGGCGTCCGACGCCGTTCTGATCCAGTCGTGCAAACGGATCGGACTCGTAAATCTTTGCCTGATAGTACGCGTCCAGGAACTTACCCGCATCGTCACGGGAGAAGCCGAAGGTCATCTGGGTCAGGTCGTTCGTGCCGAACGAGAAGAACTCCGCCTCCTCGGCAATCTCATCCGCCAGCAGTGCCGCACGCGGAATCTCGATCATCGTACCGATGTGATACTTCATCTCGCTGCCCTTTTCCGCCTTGACCTGCTCGGCAGCCGCAACAACGACATCCTTGACGTACTTGAGCTCCTTCTTGTCGCCGACCAGCGGGATCATAATCTCCGGCGTGATCTCCGTGCCGGTCTCCTGCTGAACCTCAATCGCAGCCTCCATGACCGCGCGGGTCTGCATCTTTGCAATCTCCGGATAGGTGACAGCCAGACGGCAGCCGCGGTGACCCATCATCGGGTTGAACTCGTGCAGGGCGTCGCAGCGGCTCTGGACCTCCTCTGCGGTCATGCCCATGTCATCCGCCAGCGCCTGAATGTCCGCCGGATCGGTCGGTACGAACTCATGCAGCGGCGGGTCGAGATAACGCACGGTCATCGGGCGGCCCTCAAGCGCCTTATACATTTCCTTAAAGTCCGCCTTCTGGAACGGCAGCAGCTCATCCAGAGCCGCCGTGCGCTGCTCCGCCGTGTCGGACAGAATCATCTTTCTGATCTTCGGGATGCGCTCCGGATCAAAGAACATGTGCTCGGTGCGGCACAGTCCGATGCCCTCCGCGCCCAGACGAACCGCATTTCTGGTGTCCGCCGGGGTGTCCGCATTGGTGCGCACCTTGAGCGTGCGGAACTCGTCCGCCCATGCCATGATGCGTCCGAAGTCGCCGCCGACCGATGCCTCACGGGTCTGGATCAGACCGCGGTAGATCTTGCCGGTCGAGCCGTCCAGCGAGATGGTGTCGCCCTCATGGAAGGTATAGCCGCCCAGCTCAAATACCTTTGCCGCCTCGTCAATCTGGATGTCGCCGCAGCCGGAAACGCAGCAGGTACCCATGCCGCGCGCAACCACTGCCGCATGAGAGGTCATGCCGCCGCGGACAGTCAGAATGCCCTCTGCCGCGTGCATACCCTCGATATCCTCCGGAGAGGTCTCCAGACGAACCAGAATTACGTCCTCACCTGCCTCATGGGCAGCCTTTGCTTCCTCGGCGGTGAAGTAAATCTTACCTGCCGCAGCGCCCGGGGATGCCGGCAGCGCCTCGCCGATCACCTCGCCCGCCTTGAGCGCAGCCGGGTCAAAGGTCGGGTGCAGCAGCTGATCCAGGCTCTTCGCCTCGATGCGCATGACTGCCTCCGCCGGCGTGATCTTACCCTCATCGACCAGATCGCAGGCAACCTTGATCGCCGCGTGTGCGGTGCGCTTGCCGTTGCTGGTCTGGAGGAAGTACAGCTTGCCCTCCTGAATGGTGAACTCCATATCCTGCATATCGCGATAATGGTTTTCCAGCTTGTTCGCGATTTCCATAAACTGCGCATAGCACTCCGGCAGATCCTCCGCCATGCGTGCAATCTTCTGCGGGGTGCGGATGCCGGCAACGACGTCCTCGCCCTGCGCGTTGATGAGGTACTCGCCAAAAATGCCCTTCTCACCGGTGGACGGGTCGCGAGTGAACGCAACACCGGTTCCGGAGGTATCGCCCATGTTGCCGAATACCATCGCCTGTACGTTGACTGCGGTGCCCCAGTCGCCCGGGATATCGTTCATGCGGCGGTAGACGATTGCGCGCGGGTTGTCCCAAGAACGGAATACCGCCTTGACCGCCTGCATCAGCTGTACCTTCGGGTCCTGCGGGAATTCCTCGCCCATCTTTTCGGCATAAATCGCCTTGTAACGCGCGATGACCTCCTTGAGATCGTCCGCGGTCAGATCGGTATCATACTGTGCGCCCTTGCTCTTTTTGATCTCGTCCAGAATGCCCTCAAAGAAGGTCTTGCTCATCTCCATGACGACATCCGAGAACATCTGGATAAAGCGGCGGTAGGAGTCGTAGGCAAAGCGCGGATTTCCGGTCTTTTTCGCAAAGCCCTCGACGGATACGTCGTTCAGTCCGAGGTTGAGAATTGTGTCCATCATGCCGGGCATGGAGGCACGTGCACCGGAACGCACGGATACCAGCAGCGGGTCGGACTCATCGCCGAAGCGCTTGCCCTGCTGCTGCTCCAGCGTTCCCAGCGCCTCAAAAATCTGTGCGGTGATCTCGTCCGAAATGGTTTTGCCCTGTGCATAGTAATCGGTACATGCCTCGGTCGTGATCGTGAAGCCCTGCGGAATCGGCAGACCCAGATTGGTCATTTCGGCAAGGTTCGCACCCTTGCCGCCGAGCAGCTCACGCATGTCTGCACTTCCCTCACGGAACAGATAAACCCATTTTTTCATTCTATTTTCCTCCATAAATGATAACTTTTGTTCAATCTTTCTTTCGGCTCGACATCAGTATATCATATTTTATATCTCGATTCCACATCATCGTAAAAAATATTTCGTCTTTTTTCTATGTTTTTGTGTATTTTGAACGATTCCTTGTTACATTTTATCGCTTTATCATGCTGTAATCCGTACTCTTACTACTCCTTTTGCCTCATTTACACGTTATCCTTGTCAGAGAATGCCGCCATGCGGTATAATGATAGAAAAATCGGTTTGATCAGAGCGTGCTGCACAGTTGTCAGATACACGCTGGAAGGAGGAACGGTTATGCCCTTTCAAATCGTACGAAATGATATCACCACGATGCAGGTCGATGCCATTGTAAACGCCGCCAATTCGCGTCTGGCGCAGGGCGGAGGCGTATGCGGAGGGATTTTCGCCGCCGCAGGCGCACAGGAACTGACCCGCGCGTGCCGTGCAATCGGGCACTGCGACACCGGCGATGCCGTCATCACGCCGGGCTTTCGCCTGCCCGCCCGCTATATCATCCATGCAGTCGGCCCGATCTGGCAGGGCGGAACGAACGGAGAGGAAGCGCTGCTGCGCTCCTGCTATCTGAACTCACTTGCGCTGGCGGAGCGGCACGGGCTGCGCTCCATTGCCTTCCCGCTGATCTCCTCCGGCATCTACGGCTATCCCAAAGCCGCCGCTCTCTCCGTGGCGGTATCTGCCATCAGCAGCTTTCTGCCCGAGCACGACATGACGGTCTGTCTGGTGATTTTTGACCGTCCAACCTATGCGCTGTGCTGCGAGCAATTTCCCGAGCTGATTGTCCAGCCCAAATAAGATGCAGAAAAGCCGCCTTTCGGCGGCTTTTTTATTTTAACATAAAAACAGGCGCGGCATGCGTTCGGAACTGCCGCGCCTGTTTCTTTATCCCGCAGAGCCTGTGGAATCACCGATCAGGATTATTCGGCTGAGTCTCTCCGGTTGATCGAACCGCTTACCCCCCGGAGCACGGCACGAATCATTTTAACTTTATAGGCATAAAATAGCCTATTCAGTTTATTAAATTATATCATTCCCGCCTATACAATTCAAGGGGAAATAAATTATACGGGCAAACTTCTGCCGATTACTGCAATATTTTGACCGAAACGTATGGGATGCGCTTATGAATTATTACAAAATTGGACAACGAATCCGAACGCTGCGCAAGGCGCAGGGATTATCACAGGAACAGCTGGCAGAGCGGATTGGCATCTCTGTCACGCACATGAGTCACATTGAAACCGGCAACACCAAGCTGAGCCTGCCGGTGTTCGTGTGTATCGCGGATGTACTCGGCGTGCCGACGGACGATCTGCTGCACGATCCGCCCACCTCACAAAGTACCTCCATCCATGAAATCGACAAGCTGCTGGCGCACTGTTCCCCACAGCAGGTGCGCATCATCAGCGACATCGTAAGAGCTGCCCGAATCTCTCTCAACAAGCATATGCACCACTGAACGCAAAAACACCCGCCCGTCTGCATGGAAAACGGGTGGGTGTTTGTTTTTTTACTTTTCCGGTCAGCGGAGCATTGCATCGACAATGCGCTCCACGGAATGTCCGTCACAGTAGGTGAGATATTTTTGGCGGAACACCTGGAGCTTTTCGAAGTCGTAGGACGACAGATCCGCAATCGCGCGGGTCAGCTCCTGACCGTCGCTGAACACCGGACCGGGTGCAATGTCCTCATACGCATAGTAGGTATCCGCCTGATAGAAATAGGTGCGGTAATCCGGCGCGTACAGGAAGACCGGACGCTCGGTTGCGGCAAAGGTGAAGATCTCCTCACGGTAATCGCCGATCATAATATCCGCAATCGCCATCAGCTCGGTAATCGTCATTTCCTCGGTCGCGTCGTGCAGGAACTCGGTATAGTATTTTGCGAGCTTCGGCTTCTGCTTGCGGAGCGTTTCGTCCGCGGTGTCGTTGTAGTAGACCACTGCATAGTCCTTACCGAGATACTCGTTCATGTACATATGGTCGATAAAGACCCACTTTTTCGGTCTGGTCAGCGTGTACCGCGCGGACGGCAGATAGAAGATCAGCTTTTTCTTCTTCGCCTCCGGGAATACCTGATACAGCTTCTCCCGTGCCTTGCGGCGGAAGTCCTCATCAAACAGCACATCCGTGGATGCGGCGCCCAGCGGCTGCACGCACTGTGCATCCTTCAGGCGGAATGCATCCCGGTAAATATCCGAAAATTCGTCGGATGCCACCGGAACCAGATCATAACGTCCGTGCAGCGGAGCAATTTCCAGCTCGCGGTCGCGGAGCCCGCCGATGACGGCGCGGGTGCTGTAGCCGAACTTTCGGAACGGGAAGCCCTTGTCCCACAGCTGAACCACCTTGGTTTCCTCGCGGAGGTTGAGCAGGCTGACCAGCGTACACTCCGCCGCCAGCACGATGT
>JAEDEU010000013.1 GCA_016293155.1 Clostridiaceae bacterium
TTTTCCAGTCAATTCGCACAAAAAATACAAGCAATCAACCGTGAAATAACAAAAATATGAATCCGGTTTGTCTTTGACAGAGAAAATAGTGGAATTGCTCCGGAAAGTTGTGATTATTCCTTGCTTTTGTGAAGGGAATCGAACGCTTCCCGGTACTGGCTGGGAGACATTCCGACACATTTTCGGAACGCGGTGCTGAAGTTCCAGGGATTGCTGTATCCGAGCTGCTCGGAGATTACTGCAACTGGCAGATCGGTATCCATCAGCAGAGTCTGTGCCTCTCCGATGCGGCGTTTAATGACATACTGCATCGGCGGTACGCCCATCTCATCCTTAAATACATGTGCCAGATAATATTCGCTGATGTGCAGTGCCTCACTGATGGAACGCAGTGTGATCGGCTCGGCGTAATGCTCATCCAGATAATGCTGAATCCGGCGAGCGAGGACATAGGAGGAAAAATTGGAACGATCCTGACGGTACCGCTCGCGGCGCAGAACGAGATCGTAGGTCAGCAGCAGGATCGCGGTTGCTGTATTGCCGCAGACCTGTTCCAGATGCCCCTGCTTGGAGTGCAGCAGATAGATCAGCTGCATCATTTCTCCGACCTGCTGTGCGAGCAGACCGCAGGAAACGATCGGCTCACTTTTGGTGTCGGAAAGGTGGTTGTCTGGAAGTCCTTCGAGGAATATATCGGTCATCGCAATGCTGTAGGAGCACATCTGCCGCTGCTCGGACGGGTCCTCGCCGTGAAGAATTCCGGCGTTGCAGATGACAATATCGCCCCGCTTGACATGATAGGAGCATCCGTCTACCATATACTGTCCGTCTCCACTGTAAATATAAAGCAGCTCCAGTTCATTTTTGTGTGTATGCAGAAGCCGGGCGTGCCGGTTGCTGTGATCTTCATCAATAAAGTGGGTTCCGATCAGACGCGGACAGAGCCGGGAGCGGAAGCCTGCGGCAAAGACAGTCTGTTGGTTGCTCATGATTTCCTCCTTTTCCGTACAAAAACAATTTTACAAAGGGGATGTCTCAAAAAGAACATTTTGTCCCTGCTTTGCCCGTTATTTTGCGCAAGAATAAGCTAACGTGTTGATTGAAATTCTGGTATAATTTTAGACAGAAACAAGGAGAAAACGAACAAAACAAAGGAAATTTGCAACATCTTGCGAAATAACCATGGGTTTTGTAGGTGTTCTTGCTGTGCCTGTTTCACCTGATTGTTCTATTATAACACGGAGGGGGAGCAGAGACATCTAATATCTTGTTTTATTTGTTTTCACCGCATGTGGATCGCTAGGATCACACTTAGAGAGGAGATATTTATTATGAGTAAGAAAGTACGCATCGGCCTTCTGGGCGCAGGAAGAATTGGCAAGCTGCACGGTGAGAATCTGGCTCACTCCGTTCCGAACGCAGAGCTGTACGCTGTCGCGGATCCGTTTATGAACGATGTAACCCGCGAGTGGGCGGCATCCATGGGAATCGAAAAGTGCTACGATGATCCGGAAAAGATCTTTTCCGATCCGTCCATCGAGGCGGTATTCATCTGCTCGTCCACCAATACCCATGCAGAGTTTATTATGAGAGCTGCAAAGGCTGGCAAGCATGCATTCTGCGAAAAGCCGATCGACACCAATCTGGCAAAAATCCAGGAGGCGCTGGATGCGGTCAAGGCAGCAGGCACCAAGCTGCAGGTAGGTTTTGTACGCCGCTTCGACCACAACCACAAGATGGTACGTGATACGGTCGCTTCGGGTCAGCTGGGTCAGCCGAACATTGTCAAGGTTACCTCCCGCGATCCGGATCACCAGTCCATGGATTACATCAAGGTTTCCGGCGGCATCTTCATGGACATGACCATTCATGATTTCGATATGGTGCGCTATCTGGCAGGCAGTGAGGTCACCGAGGTTATCGCTTACGGTGCGGCTTTGTCCGGCGCTGGCTATGACAAGTATGATGACGTTGACACCGCAATTGTCATGATGAAGTTTGAGAACGGCGCACTGGGTGTCATTGATAACAGCCGTGCAGCACACTACGGTTACGATCAGCGCACCGAGGTACACTGCGATAAGGGCTGTGTACAGGTTTCCAACGACCTCAACGATATGGCAATGATCTCCACCGCTGACGGTGTTTCGGTTTCCAAGCCGACCTGGTTCTTCTTGGAGCGCTACAACAATGCATTCATCGCAGAGGCAAAGGCATTCACTGATGCCGTGCTGAACGATACCGAGACTCCGGTAACCGGATTCGATGGTCTGCAGCCGGTTAAGATTGCAATGGCAGCTGCAAAGTCCCTGAAGGAAGGTCGCCCGGTCAAGCTCAGCGAGGTAGAGTAATTCAGTTCATCCAATCGCATCTGCTCCGGATGATCTCTCATCCGGAGCAGAGAAAGTAAAAGATGTAGAGACTGTATTATGATATTCGTACCCCTAAAGCTGGGGAGACGGAGAAAGGGAGATATTATGAATGAAAACAAAGCGACGGTTCTGGGAAATGAACCCAAGCTGACAGTAGGCACACGTATTGCCTATGGCTTCGGAGATACCGCCTGTAATATTGTTTACGGTATGATTTCAGCGCTGCTGGTACTGTTCTATACGGACTATGCTGGCGTTCCGGTTGCAACGGTCGGTCTGGTTATGCTGATTTCCCGTGTATTTGACGGAACCAGTGACGCGATCATGGGCGTGATCGTCAGCAAGACAAAAAGCAAATGGGGCAAGGCCCGTCCATGGATTTTATGGATGTCCATTCCATACTGTATTTCAGCCATTGCGCTGTTTACCGTACCGCAGACCGAGGGTTCGCTGCAGTTCTGGTATATCTTTATTACTTACAACCTGACAACCACTGTATTTTATACGGCAATCAACGTCCCGTATGGTACGCTGTCCACGATGATGACTCGTTCCTCGCATGAACGTGATTTGCTCTCCATTTTCCGCATGTCGATGGCGCCGCTTGGACGTATCATCGCGGTAACCTTTACTCAGCCGGTCGTCAAGCTGTTCGGTGACGATCAGGCGGCCTGGGTCAAGGCAATGTCCATGTGGGTTGTGCTCGCGTTTATCATGCTGATCGTCTGCTTCGTGCGCTGCAAGGAAACCGTACATATTGAGGCGCAGGAGAGCAAAGACACCAAGGTATCTTTGGGACAGTCGCTTGTGGCACTGCTGGGCAACCAGTATTTCTGGGCAGGACTGATTCTCTGGACCGTCACCTGTGTACATGGTACAATCGTAGGCACCGCGCTGCCATACTATTGTAAGTATATTTTCCACAATGATACGTGGATGTATAGTGTGCTGTATCTAGCGGAAGCATTGACGCTGGTTGTTGGTGCAATGATTTGTCCGATACTGCTGCGCCGGTTCGGAAAGCAGCAAATTTCTCTGGTCGGTGCGATTATTGCGGTCGTGGCACATGCAGCATTTCTTTTCAATACGGACAGCTTCACTTGGGCGCTTGTCACGAGTATTGTCCGTGCTCTGGGCGAAGCTCCGCTGACGGCGGTTGTCTTCGGTATGCTGGGCGATATTGTTGAATTTGGTCAGTGGAAAACACACATTCGTCAGGAATCGCTGATTTTCGCCGGCGGTGCGCTTGGATTCAAGCTCGGCAACGGCATTACCAGCGCCATTATCTCTAAGCTGCTGGATTCAGCCGGTTATATCAGCTCGTCCGGTGCAGCGGTTGTACAGCCGGATTCCGCACTCGCCATGATTCAGAACATTTATGTATGGGGTCCGGTTCTGGTCTGGATTATCGCTGTCGTTGTATTGTTCCTGTATAAGCTGGATAAAAAATATCCTGCCATTATGAAGGAGCTCGCGGAGCGCGAAGCGCGCGGAGAACTGTAATTATCTCAGCAAGGAGGAATTGATATGTTAAAGCTCGGCTATAACGAAGCTACCTGCAAGGAAAACTCCAGTGTGGAAAAGGATCTGGAGCTGTGCGAAAAGTATGGATATGATTACATTGAGCTGCGTCTCGATATGCTCAAGGAATACTTCAAGACGCATACGATGGATGATCTCAAGGCGTTTTTTGCAAAAAGCCATCTGAAACCCTTTGCCTTCAATTCGATTGAGAACATCAACTTCTGCACACCGGAGGAGTGGGATGCTCTGGTAGAGCTGTTCACCTTTGGCTGTGAAGTTGCCAAGGAGATCGGCAATCCGTATATCATCGTCGTTCCGACTGTAACCAATGAGATCTGCACGAAGAATGAGCAGGAGGTATTTGAGGATTCGGTCAAGGTTCTGAATCAGCTTGCTGACATTGCGGAGCCTTACGGCGTCAAGCTATCCTTCGAGCCGATCGGTGACCGCCGCTGGTGCTGCAACAGTGTTCGTCAGGCGCTGGAGATTGTTGAGGCAGTTAACCGCGACAGTGTTGGTCTGACTGTGGACTGCATCAATGTTTACCTGCACGACAAGTGCGCAGATGTCGATTATATCCGCAGAATTCCGAAGGAAAAGCTGTTTGTTTATCACATTAACGACTGCGAGGATCTGCCGCTCGGCATTCTCGATCATTGTCACCGCATCATGCCCGGTCAGGGTGCAATTCCGGTACAGGCAGTTTCCGACGCCGTACAGGCAGTCGGCTATGACGGACCGGCATGCCTCGAGCTGTTCCGCCCGGAATACTGGGCGATGAACGCAGAGGATGTGATCAGGATGGGCGCAGATTGTGTCCGTCCGTATCTTGGAAACTGATCTGATTCCTTCCTATATTGCCAACCAAAACGTTTTCTCTATTCCCTAGATCGAAACGAAGGCGCGCCGCAGAGAATTTCTTCTGCGGCGCGCCGATTTTTTTGATAATGTGTTTAAGCGGGAGCGATTCCGCACAGAGTCTCTCCGCTGAGCATCTCCGACCACAGCGTGAGTCCCGAGCTGCTGACCTCATAAACACGCACAATGCCGCTGAGGTCGGCAAATTCAGGCGCATATTCGGCAAAACGGTCTGGGAACTGCTGGAGGAGCTGAGGCTGATAGCACAGAGTCTGATCGGTTTCAAAGACCGCGGAATAAAAAATATCCGCCTCGACCAGATCCTGGAACATATGGCTGCCGTAGGACAGCTCAGGCATGTATCCGGCGGAGCTGTCGGATACCTCGCAGAGCACAGAGCACTCTGCAATATCCGCGAACGAAACCGGAACGCCCAGCTCCGGAGAGGATGTACCGATGCGTCCGGGAGAGAGCAGAAGAATTTTTTTCTGCTGCCCGGCGAGTGCGTGCGTGATCTGTCCGATGCAGCGCGCGACGTTCGGCTTTTTCGCATAGGGATAATTACAGTATCCGTGCGGATTGACTTGAATGACGAGATCAAACTGCGTACAGCGTGAGTTGCCCATGGAGGCATTGCGCGTGTGGAACAAGATATCGGTCTGCTCCAGCTGCGGCAGCGTGACCTTTTGAGCCTGCCCGCCCGAATTGAGCGGACGGCACTGAAGCAGGCAGACGGAGAATCCGCCGTCCTCGCTGCAGTTGACGGTAAATTCCGTATCCACCGGTACCTGATAGCCTTCCTGCAGCACGTGCAGCAGCTTGCGCATCATTCTGGTAAAGGTGCGGTTGGACAGCAGGTTTTGACAGTTGGCAAAGCATACTGGACGATAACGCCCGCATTGGCGCAGACGATCCTCCGCCTCAAAGTCATGCTCCAGCACGCGGTACTGGTACCAGTGCGGCAGGGAGGGCAGCAGCTGATCCAGCTTTACGGTAGAGAGGCGATTGCTTTTTAGATCGAGGATATCGACAAAATGCTGAGAATAGCGATGCTTTTCCGCGATGGTGGTCAGAGTTGTCGTATCCGGGCGATCCAGACTTGCCAGACGCGGGTAGTCGCCGTCTGTGCGGTCGACTGCGCGCGTGCCCAGTCCCATGACAATGCGGAGCATACCGGCAGACGGGTCGATGTCCTGCCGCCAACGATAGGCGCTGTGGGAATAACCGACACCGGCGGCACTCGGCATGAAGAAATCGCCAAAATTGCTGCCGGAAACGCGCTGGACCAGAATTGCCATTTGCTCGTCCTTGGTGTCCAGTCCGCGGCGGCGGCGGTATTCCAGAGCAGACGGATCCATCGTGCTTGCATAGACCGTGCGCACAGCCTGCTCAAATTCCACGAGCCGCTCCTCCGGAGAGCCGGAATTGACGCAGAATACGGATTCGTATTTTCCGGCAAAGGCATTGCCGAAGCTGTCCTCCAGCAGACTGGAGGAACGGACAATAATAGGGTTCTGACCAAAGTATTCCAGCATTTCGCGGAACTGCTGCTCGACCTCCGGCGGGAAGGTGCCGGAGAACAGGCGCTCTTTGAATTCCTGCGCGACCGAAAAATATCCCTCGTCGGTTTTCTGTAGGAGGCGCATTTCCCAGCATTTGTTGGTGACGATATAGGTGTAGTAAACATCCGAGCCAATGTAGAAGGAATCGTGCGGCTCAAAATATTCGGCAAACTCCGGCATTGCGCTTTGTACCATGCGGCGGGCGAGCAGCATACCGCACGATTTGCCGCCGATGGTGCCCGTGCCGATCATGCGCTTGTAGACGCGGAAATAGTCCTTTGCGTCAAAATGCTGCAAAATCAGCTCTGCCATGCGCTCGTCACGGGTAATCATCATACGGCACATATCCGCCATGCATCGGTCGTCCAGAATGCCCTGATCGTATTTCATGCGTGCAAAGGTGAAGAAACGCTCCCAGCTGTCCAGATGCTGCTCGGTGTCCGGCATTTCTTCTCGAATCTGGTAAAAGCGTCCGACAGAGTGTCCATCGGTCAATGGTGTCAGCGCATCACCGTCAAAGCGGTGCGGCTGGAAGATGGTGGGAGAATAACGGTTCCAGACCTTGAGCGGCTGAATATAGTAGGTGTCTCCCGTATGATAGACATCCAGCAGCAGCTGAGTGGTGGAGCGGATGCGTCCGATGGCATCGTGTGAGTGCCGCCCGCGGATCACCGGAAAATACGCTACCGTATCCAGCTGGAACAGGAATGGGCAGGTGACCTGAAAGAAATTTCCCATCATCAGGTCAGCCGCCCATGCGACCTGCAGCTCGGAGAGGCAGTCGAATACATAGAAAGCGTCAAAGCCCTCCTGCTCGATAATATTGTGTACGGAAACGGTGAATGGCTCAAAGCCCTCGGTCGGGTCGAGCGTATAGCGCTTGACCTCCGGGCGTTCTTCAACCAGCGGATCATGCTGAGCAAAGCGAATGTAGATCAGATTGCGTTTGTCCCGAATGGCCTGCTCCACATACGGCGTGACGAAATAACGGAAGTCATCCACGCAGGAAACACGCCAGACGACATTGTCTCCCAGTCGGATCGAATCCAACGCGCGGTCCAGACCGGGAAATCCGGAGAGGATCGGTTCAAATGCTGCCAAAAAAATGCACCCTTTCTGTGAGTCAACATGGGTAGGGAATGGTCAAAAAATAGAAAAAGGCAAGGACGTTTCCGAAGAAAGCGTCATTGCCTTTATTTTATTGTAGTATATCCTGCTTATGATTGTCAATCTGAACTATTGTATTATAAGATAAGCAAAATAAGCAAAGATTTGGGGCGAAAGTGGTATGAAAGGATAAATCCATATCATTGCCGGAGATGGAATCAGTTGGCAGACATTTTTCCTATTTCGCCGCGCGTCGCGGACGGTTTTATGGTATGATGGAGGAAACAACATCGAGGAAAGGAGCTGTTGGAATGCGGATGGCGAGGAAAAGTCTTGCTGCATTGCTGCTGGCTGCCGTGCTGAATGGATGCGCAGCGCCGCTCCCTCCGGAGACGGAGAGCATGGAGACACCTGCACCGGCCGAGGCATTATACCGGGAAGGCGAGGTGCTGGAGCGCACGGATGCTTATACTGCACAGGAGATTTTTGTGATGTGCGGCGCACGTGAGCTGTACGGCGTGGCATATCTTCCGAGCGAACCAGTCGGGTCGGCGGTTGTTATGAGTCACGGCTATATGGATCGCTATAAACGCTTTCAGCCATACGGAGAACAGCTGGCGGAGGCGGGCATTGCGAGCTATACCTTTGATTTTTACGGAGGTTCTCCGACGAGCAAAAGCGGAAATGACATCACAAAAATGTCCGTGCTGACGGAAAAAGAGGATTTGAACGCAGTCATTGACGCGATGATGGATTTTATGGATACCGATCAGCTGTATCTGATGGGGCACAGCCAGGGCGGACTGGTTTCCGCGATGGCGGCGAATGACCGGACGGACGACATTGCGGGTATGATGCTGATCGCACCGGCATTTATGATTCCGGATATGGTGGATGACTACCGCTATGCGGCCGTCTTTCAGGGCGTGAGAAAATATATGGATGACGCCCGCTCGGTTCAATTGTATGATGATATCGACGATTACACCGGACCGGTCTGGATTGTGCAGGGAGACCGGGACGAGCTGGTTCCGCTGTCCTATGCGCAGGATGCGGCACAAGCCTATGAAAATGCGGAGCTGACCGTCATAGAGGGAGAACGACACGGCATGGTGAGCACACGGCAGAAGGAGCTGGCAGAGCAGGCGATTGACTTTATTTTGAAATAAAGCCTATTGAAATCGTATTTTGTTGTAATCTGGGGGAACGAAAACAAGGGATGGATTTTTTATCCTATGTTTGTTACAATATGATCGAAAGAATCTGCGCCTGGGGGTGTCTGCCGTGTTCGGCAAAAATCGAACAAAATGGATCGGAGCGGTATTGTGCATCCTGCTTCTGGTGATGACCGGCTGCACGAAGCAGAAGCAGCTGCGGCGCAGCCAGATGCCGTTTGACCTGTATCCCGTGGTGATGACGGATTTTCTGCCCGATTATACACCGGCGATGCAGCAGGCGAACGCATATGATGAGTTAACCAATGGTACGGTATTGGAGAGCTTTGATGCACAGGCAATCCCGGCGATACAAAAGGGCGTGGGACGATTCTGGTATCCGCAGTGCCTGTCCACCGTCGTGATTGCAGTGGATCGGGATCAGACGAATGAGGAAATTCACGGATGGAAGGATCTGCTTTCCATCGGGGAAACGGTCGGAATGAGCAGTAAAACACCTGCACTGCGCCTGCTGCTCGGAGCAATTTCCTATGGTCTGGAAGGAGAGGATTTTTCCACGGAACAGGCGATCGGGCTGCTCGAAGCGCTTTACCGTTCCGAGCGGCTGTGTCTGGATCAATACGATGAGCCGGTGACGATTTGCTTTGACCTTCAGGCGGCGGCAATGGCTCGAAAAAATAAAAATATAGAAATTATTGTTCCGTCTGAAGGAACACTTTCCTTTGAGCTGGGGCTGCTCTCCGAGCAGCCGCTGCAAATCAAAGACGGCGTGGAGGAGGCTCTGCTTGAGGCGGGACTGCGCCTGCGGGATGGACGCAGCAGCAGTTCAGTGTATCCGGATGAAAAGGAATATGAGCGCGCGGTGCAGCTGGACAGCTTTGACCATTTGCTTGATGCGACTAAAAATGCAACGCGGGAGCTGGATCGTGATGTGATACATATTCGGCTGTATACAGCTGCCGATCAGCGGGAGAAGGTGTTTACGGCGCTGCTGATTATCCTGCTGGATATCTGCTGGATGGTGAGCGCGAACGGGCGCACGATGCGGCGGGATATTCAGCGCGTGATCCTCACGGCTGGCAGTATGATTGCCTGCTGGGTGCTTCTGCGCTTGTATCAGATGCAGCTGCCGTATCAGGGGATCGTCAGCCGTCTGTGCTGGTATGGATTTTTTGTTTTTCAGATTGGTCTGCCGCTGACCATGCTTTGGCTGGCACTCATTATCGACCACCCGGAAAACAGCGGAGTGGCACGCCGGCCGATGAAACGAATCGGAGTGATCTGTCTGTTGACAGCCATTCTGATCTGGACAAATGATCTGCATCAGCTGGTATTTCGTGTGAATCCCAATGGCAACTGGGAGGATCAGTACAGCTTCGGCGTGATGTATTATCTGATGTTTGTGCTCTCCGCCGTGCTCACGAGCACGGCAATGGTTATGCTTATGAGGAAGAACTGGAATTCACCGCGTAAGCTCGGATGGATTATTTCGTCGGCGTTCTGTCTGGCCATTCTGCTTTATGCCGTAGGCTATGCAATCAATGTTCCGGCAGCGCGTGAAAGCGATTATGCGATTACAAACTGTGTATTTTCCATTTTGTTCTTTGAATCCGCACTGCGTTCCGGTCTGGTACCGGCCAACACACGGTATCGAGAGCTGTTTGAGGCTTCTCCGCTGAATATGCAGCTGGTCGATGAGGTGGGCAGAACCGTTTTGGCATCTGCCACATCGACACCGCTGCCGGCTCCGCTTTGGAACCGTCTGCGCAGCCAGCCGGGAACACCGATTCTACGGGATGAAAATACCATGGTCTATGCCAACGAGATTCACGGCGGTATGGTGGTCTGGCAGGAGGATATCAGCGCACTGGAGCAGATGAAGCGGGAGCGACGCGAGGCAATCAAGCGTCTGCGGACTGCCAATGCACAGCTGGCGGAGCAGAATGAGCGGAAGCGCAGACAGTTCTCCGCGGAGGTACGCACAGAGCTGATATCTGAACTGGAGCAGGATTGCAGAGAAAAGACCGAGCGGCTGTTCGAACTGCTTCACACCATGCATGAGGAGAAAGACGGTCAGCTACAGGCGTGGCGCGTCGCGCTGCTCCTCTGTCATATCAAGCGCCGCTGTAATCTGTTCTATCACTCCCAGGAGAGCAATACGATCTCCGCGGATGAGCTGACGATGTATGTCAGCGAGCTGGCAGAGTTTGCGGGGTATGCTTCGATTCGGGCACTGCTCACCTGCACGGTTCATGCGGAGCTGAAAATCCGTCATGCGACCCTGTTTTATGATTTTGTATATGATATTCTGGACTGGGCAGTACGTACACAATGCAGCACACTGCTGGGACAGCTGGAAAAGCAGCAGGATCGGTTTTATTGCAAGATGCTGCCGGCAGAGCCCTGCGGCTCGCTGATTTTTTCAGGGTCTTTGCAGGCAGCGGTTGCAGAGGAGCACGGTGCAATTACGTATAAAGAACTGGATGACACCACTGCCATCTGGCTGTCCTTTCCGACGGGAGGCGAAACGGATGACTGAGTTTTATATCCTTCCGGATGTGATACGGTTTCTCATCAGTATGGCAACCGATCTCTGCGTGATGATACAGGTGCTTGCCGTTGCCTACAGCTTTCTCCGGTTTCGCAGGGGATGGGTACAGGATTCGGAAAATCTGTTGGAGATTTGCATCCTGATACAGCTGTTCCTCAATGCATTGCTGATGGCGGAGGTGCAATATCAGGCATCGGACGGTTTTGTTTTCTATGGCGGCTATATCACGCAGCGCTGGATTGTGTTCGGTGTGCTGTGCGTGATGAGCATTCTGCTCTCTGCCGCAAAGAAAACGTTCTGGCCTCTGGGTGTGCTGGCGGCATCGGCTGCAACGCTTCCGGCTGCGGAGCATATGGTCGGATATGGCTTTTCCATCGTCTATTTGCTTGCGCTGCTATACTGGCTGCTCCGGTCAATCCATATTGTACTGCTGCGGTATCGGGAGATGCATACAAGGATTTCCACCCTTTCGGTCAAAGAAGCCATTGATTCTCTGAATTCAGGCATTTTGTTTTGCGAGATGGACGGGCTGATCCTGCTCTGCAATCGCCAGATGCTGGAGCTGATGGCGGTGCTGACCGGAGAGAATGAGCGCAGCGGCATCGACTTTTTAGGAAAACTGAAAGCCGGAGAAGTTTTGGAGGTATGTCAGCGGGAGTATATGGATGACCAGCTGATTTATCGTCTGCCGGATAATACGATATGGATGTTTTCAGTGCATGAGATCAGAATCCGGCACGAAACCTACTTCATGCTGTTCGCAGCGGATCACACCCATCAATGGAAGATTGCGCAGGGACTGTTGTCACAGAATCGGGCATTGGAGCAGCGTGAGCAGCAGCTGAAGCAGCGGATGCACGATTTGCGGGAGGAATGCCGTAGGGAGGAGCTGTTCCGCGCCAAAAGCTGGTCGCACGATATTTTGGGACAGCGTATCAGCCTGCTGCTGCGCGCGCTGCGTGAGCAGAGAAAACCGGATGAGATGCTGCTTCAGTCTCTTGCCGAGGGGTTGAACGTCGGATTGACGGATACCGTGGATGAATCGCCGGAACACGCGCTGCAAACCTTGATTCAGGTTTATCAGAGACTGGGAGTATTATTGCAGATTGACGGTCAGCTCCCGAACGACCGTGAGCGTGCGGATACTTTTGTTAAAATTGCGACTGAATGCGTGAGCAATGCGGTACGGCATGGCTACGCAACCCGCGTCACGATCTGCTTCCGAAACGGGCAGATGATGGACGTGGAGAACAATGGTACTTTACCGGATGAGAAGTTTACAGAGGGCGGCGGCATCCGTGAGATGCGCCGCAAGGCGGAGCGTCTGGGCGGCAGTTTGTTTGTGCAGGTCAGACCCCGTTTTCATCTTTGTGTCATCATTCCAGAGGGGGGATCAGAATGAACAGGATTTTAATTGTAGAGGATCATGTGTCCATGCGGGAGTCTCTCGCTGCGGTTTTTTCTCCGGAAAACGGCTTTGAGGTCGCAGGAGAGGTGCCGAGCGCGGACTATGCCGAGCTGTACTGCGAACGGCTTCATCCCGATCTGGTGCTGATGGATGTTTGCACGGAGGGCGGCGCATCCGGACTCAAGGCGGCAAAGGATATCCGCAAAAAATATCCGGAGATTAAAATTATTATGATGACGGCTTTTGATGAGATTTCCTATGTGCCGCGTGCAAAGGCGGCAGGAGCGGACGGGTTTATTTACAAGAGTAAAAGTCTGAGCTTTTTTCTGGAGGTAGCACAGGAGGTTATGGCGGGCGGAAGCTATTTCCCGGAGCCGAAGACCATTCCGATGCCGCAGGGCGAGGCGCCGCTGACCGACCGTGAGATGGAGGTGCTGCGCCTGATGTGCCGGCATATGACCAACAAGGAGATTGCAGACGAGCTGTTCATCAGCGAAAACACAGTAAAATACCATAAGGCAAATATGCTGGCAAAAACCGGCTTTTCCAAGGCGGTTGATCTGGCATTTTACATGATTTCGAACGGATGGATCAATCCGTTGTTTTAAAAAAAGCAGAAAGGCAGTCAACCCGTGAAGATTGACTGCCTTTTGTCATGCTGTTTGATACTTGATTTATTGAATATCCTTTTTACAGTATTTCCAATAAGCAGCTGCGATGCCAATGGCGGTATATGCCATTCCCAGCAATACCATAGCTGTATCCAGACTGCCGTTTGCAACGATATCCGCGCCCTCGGTATAACCGAAGGGTGTGATGTATTTCAAAAATTCTGCGCTGTCCGAAATGTTGGCGACGATGTTTAAAAAATACATGACGGTCGCAAGTCCCAAACCGATACCAAGCCCTCCGCGGCGCAGAAATGCGGAAAGACCGAAACAGATACCAGCCAGCTCAATCTGGAGCAGGAAATAGGAAAGATGCATCAGATTCAGCTCCTTCCATGGAATTTCCTCACCGATGATAGCGATGGATGCCGCGGAAAGTGCCCAGATGACTGCATTGATCAGAACGATTTGAATCAGAACTGCGGTCAGCTTCTCGGTGACAATCCGAACCCTGCTGACAGGATGTGTCAGTAAAAATTCCGCAGTGCGTTCCTTTTCCTCCTTGGCAAGAACGGTAATGGCAATCAGCGACGCGAAAAATGCACCGCCCAGCCCCAAAATGTTGCCGCATTCCACGGCATAAAAGCCGAGCAGAGTTCCGAAATTGATCCGATCCATTCCGAAGGCTTCCGTGAAGGAGCCCATGGAGGCGAACATATCGCTGACGCCGTCCATTTCTCCCTTCATCTCCGGGAACATCAGGATGCAGATTACCATCAAAAAGGCGATGGAAGCAGTCCAGATCACAAGTGCAGTTCTTCCCTGCTTCAGTTCATGCTTTATCAGCGTCATTTTTCGTCCCCTCCGTCCGTGTAATAGTGCATAAAGATTTCTTCGAGATCCGGTTCTGCGACAGACAAATCGGAAATACGGCATTCGGACAGCGTATGAATCAGTTGATTGATATCGCCGCCGTAGAGGAAGCTGACACCGTCCTCCTGTGTCTGTACGTCACGGATACCGGAAAGTCTGCTCAGATCAATCCCGCCGTGGACGGTGACGCGCTTTGCGCTGGTTTTGGCGAGGGCTTCCACGCTGTCACAGGCAATCAGCCTTCCGTCCCGGATGATTGCAGCTCTCTGGCAGTTGCGCTGGATTTCCGAAAGGATGTGCGAGGAAAGAAAAACAGTGGCACCGTCTCTGTTGCGCTCCCGCAAAATGGTGAAAAATTCCCGCTGCATGAGTGGATCCAGTCCGCTGGTTGGCTCGTCCAGCACCAGCAGCTTGGGTCTGTGTTGGAGTGCGCAGACGATTGCCACCTTTTTCCGGTTGCCGAAGGACAGCTCATCCACTTTCTGCGCGGTATTCAGCTGAAGCCGCTCACACAAGGCTGCCGCTTCTTGGGCACAGTTCATTTTGCGAAGATCGGCGGACAGCTTCAGCACGTCACGCACGCGCATATTGGGATAAAATACCGCCTCCGAGGGGAGATAGCCTACGCAGGACAGCAGCGTCCGCCTGTCCCGGACAATATCTCTGCCAAACACCTCAGCACTGCCGCTGGTGGGATTGATAAGCCCCAGCAGAGTGCGGATAGTAGTGCTTTTTCCCGCTCCGTTCGGACCGATGAAACCGAAAAATTCACCCTCTGCCACAGTCAGGTTCAGGTCGATGATCCCGCGGGCTTTGCCGTAATATTTTGTCAGAGCGATGGTTTTGATTGCATTCATATTATCCCTCTTTTCTCAGGTAGATTTTTTTCCAAAAGTCGATCATTCTGATAAAATCCTGTTCCATCTGATCCACATCCAGCTCGTCTTGCTGCAGCTTTTCCCAAATGTATCCCACAGAGGCCCAATACATATCCTGATACATCATTTGCAGATCCAGACCCGGAACAAACTGCTCCGGATTCAGCTTCAGCAGCGTTGCATTCGTTTTATAAGCGGCATGCTGTTTTAGACTTTTCTGCACATCCTGACATACAGCCGGATCCTTCTCATAGTACGCCTTGACCGCGAAGGCACTCAGACTCGGGTACTGCTTCATCAGGTGTACTTTGGCCTGAAGCCCGCGGTACATGATATCAAACAAATCCTTTTGCTCATAGCATCCATACTGTTTTAAGTAACTTATCGTGATCTGCGCGCATTTTTCCCATAAAAACAGATAGAGCTCCTTCTTGTTGTGGAAATAGTGGAACAGCAGGGATTTGCTGATTCCTGCGGCATCAGCGATTTCGCTCATAGGGCTTTTCTTGTAGGAATTTTGGGAAAATACCCGATAGCCTGCGTTCATGATGGCCAGCTGTTTTTCTGCCGGAAGTGAAAAAAACTTATCATTCATTGTGCCGCCTCCATTAACCGCATCGGTCAATTATCATTATACTCCATTGACCGTTTTTGAGAAGGGTGTTTATGAAAAACAATCAAAAAATATGACGTGTCCATGGGATGTCGTGCTCGATGAAAAAAATTCTCTGCCTGTTGAAAGAAAACCTTCTTTTTTGATTCAATACTACCCGCTGCGGGTAGGGCGATGTCGGGAAAAATACGGTAGAATAATACCATAAGTTTACCTGGTAAACGTCGGAAAGGGGATGAATTATGGGACTTGTGAAGGCTGCGCTGGGCTCGGCCGGCGGTGTATTGGCGGAACAGTGGAAGGAATACTTCTACTGTGAGGCGCTTCCGGCGGATGTGCTCGCGGTCAAGGGGCAAAAGAGAAGCTCAAGGCGCTCCTCGAATACCCGTGGAAGCGATAACATTATTTCCAGCGGCTCCGTGATTGCGGTTGCCGATGGACAGTGTATGCTGATTACAGAGCAGGGCAAGGTCGTAGATGTCTGCGCTGAGCCGGGTGAATATACCTACGATGCTTCTACCGAACCGTCGATTTTCGCCGGCAGTCTGGGCGATGGCATCAAAAAGGTGTTTGGCAATATCGGCAAGCGTTTTACCTTCGGCGGAGAGCCGCCCAAGGATCAGCGTATTTATTACATCAATACCAAGGAGCTGATCGGCAACAAGTATGGTACACCGGCTCCGGTTCCGTTCCGTGTCGTGGACCGCAATATCGGTCTGGATATGGACATCACGATCCGCTGCTTTGGTGAATACAGCTATCACATCTCTAATCCGCTGCTGTTTTATACCAATCTCTGCGGCAACGTGGAGTCGGATTACAATCGCAGTGAGATTGACGGACAGCTCAAAACCGAACTGATGACAGCGCTGCAGCCGGCATTTGCGAAGATCAGCGAGATGGGGATCCGCTACTCCGCACTGCCGGGACATACCATGGAGCTGGCACAGGCGCTCAATGAAGTGCTTTCCGCCAAGTGGCGTGATCTGCGCGGTATTGAAATTGTTTCACTGGGTGTTTCCTCGGTCACAGCGAGCGAGGAAGACGAGCGAATGATGAAGGAGCTGCAGCGCAATGCGGCGCTTCGGAATCCGAGCATGGCGGCGGCGCACCTGACCGGTGCACAGGCTGCGGCGATGCAGTCTGCGGCAGCCAATGAAGGCGCAGGAGCAGCGATGGCATTTATGGGTATGAATATGGCCGGCGGCGCAGGCGGCGCAAATGTACAGGGGCTGTTCCAGATGGGACAGCAGGCTGCACCGGAGGCACCGTCGCCGGAGCAGTGGAAATGCACATGCGGCCGCATGGCTTCCGGAAAATTCTGTGCGGAATGCGGTGCAAAGCGACCGGAGTTACAGTCCGGCTGGACTTGCCCGTCCTGCGGAAAGACAGAAAATACCGGAAAATTCTGCATGGAATGCGGCGCGGCAAAGCCGGCTGCCGAGAACATCTGGGTCTGTCCTGCCTGCGGCAAGCAGAACACAGGAAAATTCTGCGCAGAATGCGGTGCGAAGAAACCTGCCGGTGTGCCGCAGTATCAATGTGATAAATGCGGTTGGAAGCCGGAGGATCCGGCGCATCCGCCAAAGTTCTGTCCGGAATGCGGAGATCCGTTTGACGACGGGGATCTTCAGTAACGGAAAGCGGTATCCAATATGCGGCTGTGGAATGGGGGTTCCCGGCAGGCATCGGTGCCGAAGGGAAAGAGAAATCATTTGTGATCCGGGGTAAGATCACAAAAAAGAGTTCAAAGGATGAATACGGATTTTTTCGTAGCTGAAATGGGTAAAAGCAGCTGGGAAACGACAAAAGAGTTTAATAGATTTATCATTCATGGTTTGGGGAAATCATGAAGCAATTACTCTCTGTGTCGCGGTTTGGGGAAACTGCGATGCAGGGAGAATTTGCAGTTTTTGGAAAAAGTGTTTCAGGGACAGGAGAGCAGGTGGATTATGCCGACGCAGGTGACCAATTATCAGTGTCCGTCGTGTACGGGTCCACTTCACTTTTCCGGAGAAACCGGAAAGCTGGAGTGCGATTACTGCGGCAGCAGCTTTGAGGTAGCCGAAATTGAGGCTCTGTATGCGGAGCGGTCGGAGGAAGCCTCGGAACAGGCGGCTGCGGATGCAATTGAGGCAGAAGCCGCGGAGGATTTTGAGGAAGACACCGACGACGAAATAGAAGCGCAACCGGGCTCTGACTGGGGAGCGGATGCCGAGAAAGTCCGGGCATATAACTGCCCGTCCTGCGGCGCAGAGCTGATCTGTGATGCGAGCACAGCGGCGACCAGCTGCCCGTACTGCGGCAATCCGAGCATTATACCGGGACAGCTTGGCGGCGCGCTCAAGCCGGATTACGTCATCCCGTTTAAGCTGGACAAGGCGGCAGCGGTTGCCGCGCTGAAAAAGTTTTACAAGGGAAAGCATCTGCTGCCGAATACCTTTACCAAAACCAATCAGATCGAAAAAATTCAGGGCGTTTATGTGCCGTTCTGGCTATTTGACGGCAGCGCGGATGCAGATGCAGTCTTTCGGTGCAAAAGAGTCACTGTCGTGCGGTCGGACGATCAGGAAATCACCACCACGCAGCATTATGAGGTTTGTCGCGGCGGAACAGCGGAATTTCAGCGCATTCCGGTGGACGGCTCGAAAAAAATGCCGGACGGACATATGGATGCCATTGAGCCGTTTGATTATGCGGAGCTGACCGAATTTTCTACGGCGTATTTGCCGGGCTATCTGGCAGACCGCTATGATGTATCCGCGAAACAGAGCGCGGAGCGCGCCCGCAGACGCATGGAGCAAAGCATGATGGATGAGCTGCGCGGAACAATTACCGGATATGATTCTGTCCAGGTGGAATCAAAAGCGATCAAGGCTCGGCAGAGCAAGGCGTATTATGCGCTGCTGCCGGTGTGGATGCTGTATACAGAATGGAAGGGCAATCGGTATCTGTTTGCCATGAACGGACAGACCGGAAAGCTGGTGGGAGACCTGCCGGTATCGTGGAAGAAATTCTGGGGATATTTTTTGGCGATTGTAGCAGGTGTTTCCGCGCTGCTGATCCAACTGTTCGGCTGAGGAGGTATCGTATGAAACAGAAAGCTGAAGGCGTTTTGCTTGCCATTGTGATAACCGTATTCTGTGCGATACCTGTGCTGGCAGCTCCGGAGGATATACAGAGTCCGTATGTGGTGGACAACGCCGGTCTGCTGACCAAACAGCAAACACAGAGCCTGGAACAGGAGGCACAGCGCATTTCAGAGCAATATCAATGCGGCGTTTATATCTTCACGGTGGTAGACTTTGAAACCGTTTCCGAAGCAGACGACATCTACGACTTTGCCAAAGAGATCTATCTGCGCCACGAGCTTGGCTGGGGCGAGGAAAAGGACGGCACGCTGCTGGTGCTGAGTATGGAAGAACGCGATTTCTCACACATCGCTTACGGAGATTTTGGCAGCTACGCGTTCACGGATTACGGTAAGAAAAAGCTGGACGACGAGTTTCTGGATGATTTCAGAAATAACGACTGGTATACCGGATTTTCGGATTATCTCAGTACCAGTGCGGAATATTTAGCGTGTGCACGCGAAGGTAAACCGATTGATGTCGAGGATGAAAGCTGGAAGATGAATTTGATTTTCATCGGCATCGGCGTGTTTATCGCTTTGATTGTTGTCGGCATCTTTTATTTGCAGATGAAGACTGCGCAGGAGAAAAACAGCGCCTCCGGATACCTGTCGGACTTCAAGCTGACGGGACAGTCTGACCGTTATCTGAGAACGACGGTCAGCCGCAGAACCATCCAAAGCAGCGGCGGAAAAGGCGGTACAACTGTGGATCAGGACGGGTTTTCCGGAAACAGCGGAAAATTTTAACACTCTCAAAATGCACTGCGGAATTCCGCGGTGCATTTGTCTGTTGCGGGCGAAATTCTGATGGAAGGAAAGGAATTGACAGAACATAAGTTCTATGCTATAATAAAACCATACCAGCAGTCCCCTGTATTGTTTTAGAAGCAGGAGGATACAAAATTTTTCCTTTCTATCAGCAGAAATGGAGCATATATGAATTTAATGGAATATCTGACAACCGCGAACAGCGTAGGCGTGTTTGTGCTGATTCTGCTCGGTGCGGTCGGACTGGACTATCTGACCGGACTGGCAAAGGCATGGCATGAGGGCAGCCTCCGCAGCAGAATCGCAAAGGATGGGCTGATCCGCAAAATGACGCTGTTTGCCGTGGTGGGTGCATGTGGTCTGATTGATCTTGTGCTGCCGGTCGAAACCGGATACGGTGTGTGCAAGCTCTCAGCGATTTCGTTCATCATCAGCGAGGTGCTGTCTATTCTGGAAAATGCCGCGGCAGTCGGCGTGCCGATTCCGGAGAGCATTACCAGACGACTGGCGCAGCTGAGCGAGCCGAACGGAAAGGAGGGCTCTCATGCGAATTGCGATTGATGCCGGTCACGGCAGATACACCAGCGGCAAGCGGTGTCTGAAATCCATCGACAGGAATGAGACACGTGAGTGGGTGCTGAACAGCCGCATTGCAGAGAAGGTGATGCAGGGACTGAAGCAATATGATTGTGAGACAAAGCGCGTGGACGACGTCAGTGGCAAGACGGACGTATCGCTCTCCGAGCGCTGTCGGCAGTCCAACCACTGGAACGCACATTTTTACCTCAGCATTCATCACAACGCCGGAATCAACGGCGGCAGCGGCGGCGGTACGGAGATCTTTGCGGTTCGAGGCGCCTCGGCAGAGACCCGGAAAAAGCGCGATATCATTTACGATAAAGTGATTTCACAGACCGGCTTAAAGGGAAATCGCGCTGTTCCAAAAGCTACCGCGAATTTTTACGTCCTCCGCAAGACCGATGCCCCGGCGGTGTTAATTGAATGCGGCTATATGGACAGTACGCATGATACGCCGATTGTTTTGAGCGATAAGTTCGCGGAACAGTGTGCGCAGGGCATTGTGGACGGACTGGCTGCGGCGTTGGAGCTGAAAAAACGCTCCGGCAGTGATGCACTTCCGTATCGGGTTCAGGTTGCAGTGGATGAGCTGAATGTCCGGTCGGGCGCAGGAGTCAGTTATGATGTTCTTCAAAAGGTCGGACGCGACGAGGTGTTTACGATCACCGAGGTCAAAGCCGGCACCTGGGGCAAGCTGAAAAGCGGCGTCGGATGGATTAACATCGGAGCAAAATACTGTGTCAGAGTATAGCACAGCATAAACAGGAGCCTGAAGCGGAGTGATTCGTTTCAGGCTCTTTTGCGTTTAAAGAGAAAATTCCTCGGCATCCGGATACAGAACAAAGCGGTCACGAATCCCGAGCGCCTCTAAAATCTCCAGCTTGCGGGAAAAGGTATTTTTATCATCGAACAGGACAAAATAAGAGCCGTTCTGATCTCCGTAGGTAAAGTAATTCGCGCACAGCTCGGAGGAAAAAAATACCGTGCTGCCGTGCTGAAGCAGCAGCTGCTCCCGCTCCTCCTCGTTTAGAAGCTCTCCGTCCGGCTGATCGGAGGGCAGGCAGAAGCGCATACTGGTTCGTTCCAGCAGAGCAGCAATGCGTCCCTCGCCATGGCGGTAGAGCAGGGTTTGAAAATACTGTCGCAGGCTGCCGCCGGAAATGGCGGTCGATACGGTGAGGACGGAATGCGGTGCGGCATCCGACATACACAGCGGCACATAACAGGTCAGCCCGCGCCGATGTGCTTCGGTGTCCAGCGCGGCGATCAGCCCGGTCCAGCCGCTGTGCTCCAGATCGGCAAAGACCGCTCCGCAGGCTTCCGCCTGCTCGCAAAGCTGTGCACAGAAGCCGGTGATATCGCGGACGGAATCGCCGTCGCACAAGCCTAGAATATCCCCTTCCCGCTGCGGAGGCGGGGAGAGGAACTGCATACTGCCCGTCCGTGCGCAGAGATGCAGCCAGCGCCGTTCGTCAAGATACGCTAAATCCTGCCCCGCCGCGACAACAATATACGAATGCTCCACAGCTGCACCTCCGTTTTGACAATCATTTTATGCGAATCAAGTTGCATTCTGAAAAAAAATCCTTTACACTATATGAGGTATCCTCTGCGGTCATGGCAGGGATACGAAAAAAATTTGTAAAGGAAAAGCTATGAGTGTTTTAGTACCGGATTACGTGTTGGATTCCATCTACGCAATCACGCCGGAGCTATTGAAAAAGCACGGCATACAGGCGATGTACATCGACCTTGACGGCACGATGGCATCGCGTCATACCCCACTGCCTCCGGAAACGGTTGTGCCCTTTCTACAGTCTATTCTGGATGCAGGCATACAGGTGGTCGTGCTGTCCAACAATAAAAAGAAACGAGTGGAGCTGTTCTGCCGGGATTTTCCATGCCCGTGGCTGCATCGCTGCCTCAAGCCGCTCGGATGGGGGCTGGCGCGCGCGAAAAAGCTGACCGGTGTGCCGCTGAAGCAAACAGCGCTGGTCGGAGATCAGATTTTTACCGATGTATTCTGCGGCAACGCACGCGGGGCGCTGACCATTCTGGTGGATTCGCTGGATGTCGGCACCGGACGATATATCGAATGGCGGAGGAAATTTGAGATGAAATACATCAATCGAGGAAAACGCCTGTGAGCGCGCGGTTCGGACCGGCAGGCAATTCGGCATCCTTTGCCCGCGCAGGATTTAAGGAGACCGTTGCCGCACCGCGCTGGCTCGCCGACATGGGGCTGAATGCCTATGAATACCAGTGCGGGCGCGGCGTGCGCATCGGCACGGAAACCGCGCGAAAAATCGGAGAACGGGCGCGTGCGCACGGAATCGCATTGTCTCTTCATGCGCCGTATTTCATCAACCTGTCCTCCGAGGAGAGCGAACGCATGGAAAAAAATGCGGGCTACGTGCTGGCAAGCTGCCGCGCGGCGCAGGATCTCGGCGCGGACCGCGTGGTTGTGCACTGCGGCGGCATGGGCAAGCTCACCCGCACACGGGCAATGGAAAACAGCATCCGCGGCGTGCGGGAGCTTCTGGAGCGCGTGGAGGATGCCGGATACGGCAGCATCCGCCTGTGTCTGGAAACCATGGGCAAGGTGCGGCAGATGGGCACCGCAGAGGAAGTGATGCAGCTGGTCGCACTGGATGAGCGCCTGCTGCCGTGTATCGACTTCGGTCATCTGAATGCACGCACGCAGGGCGGAATGTGCACCCGCGAACAGGTCGCAGCGCTGTTTGATCTGATGGAAAATACCATCGGTCTGGAGCGTGCGCGGCAGTTCCACAGCCATTTTTCCCATATCGAATACGGCAAAAGCGGGGAAATCCGTCACCTGACCTTTGCCGATACGATCTACGGTCCGGATTTCACTCCGGTGGCTCAGGAGGCTGCGGCACGCGGTTATGAGCCGCGGTTTATCTGCGAATCCGCGGGAACACAGGCGGAGGACGCACGGACAATGAAGCAAATTTTTGAACAGACAGAGAAAGAGGGATAACAATGAAAAAGATATTGGTGATGCATGGTCCGAATCTGAACCTGCTCGGCGTTCGTGAGCCGGGAATCTACGGACGCAACTCGCTGGCCTCGATCAACGAGGAAATTGTGCTCAAGTGCAATCGGGAGGGGATGGACTGCGTGGTGTATCAGTCCAACAGCGAAGGCGAGCTGATTTCCCGCCTGCATGATGCCATGAATCAGTTTGACGGCGTCATTCTCAATGCAGGCGCGTATACGCATTACAGCTATGCGATCCGCGATGCAATCTCTGCCATCCGGCTGCCGGTGGTTGAGGTACATATGTCCAATGTCGCCGCGCGCGAGGAGTTCCGCCATACATCGGTCATTGCACCGGTCTGCGCCGGCTCCATTGTCGGCTTCGGCAAGAACAGCTATCTGCTCGCGGTGGATGCAATCAAGGAGTTGATCTGATATGCTCAAGCAGCTTCAAGAGGCGCTGTGCCGACAGGAGGAATTTGACGCTCTTTTAATTACAAGTGCGGCGAACCGGCGCTATGCAACCGGCTTCCCGTCCTCGGCGGGTGTATGCCTGATTACCAGAAAAAACGGCTGGTTTTTTACCGATTTTCGCTATATCGAGGCGGCACAGGCAAAAATCCGGGATTTTAGGATTGAACAGGTGAAGGGCGGCTATGCAAAAATGGTCAATGCCGCCTGTGAGGCGGACGGCGTAAGCTGTATCGGCTATGAGGAAAGTGCGCTGATCTGCTCGGAATACGCGGAGTGGGAAAAGCTGCTGCACTGTCCAATGGTGCCGATGAAGGAGCTGATTTCCGATCTGCGCAAGGTGAAATCACGCTGGGAGGCGGACTGCTGCATTGAGGCGCAGCGCATCGCGGAGCGGGCGCTGGAGGAGGTGCTCAACGACATCCGTCCGGGCGTGACCGAGCGCTTTCTGGCGGCACGCCTGACCTTTCTCATGCTGGCGTATGGCGGCGAGAAAATGTCGTTTGACCCGATCGTGGTCTCCGGCGCAAAATCCTCTCTGCCGCACGGCGTGCCGGATGACAAGCCGCTCGAAGCGGGCGACTTCGTCGTGATGGATTTCGGCTGCACGCGCGGGGGCTACTGCTCGGATATGACGCGCACGGTTGCGGTCAGCCACTATACTGACGAGATGGCGCAGGTGTATCAGATTGTTCTGGATGCGCAGCGCGCCGGTATTGAAGCCGCACGGGCAGGCGTGCGGGGACGCTTTGTGGATCATGCCGCCCGCAAGGTGATTGCGGATGCGGGCTATGGCGAATATTTTGGTCACAGCTTCGGTCACGGCATTGGTCTGGACATTCATGAGCTGCCGCTCGCGGCCCCGTCCGGGATGGAAATCCTCAAAAGCGGCAATATTATTTCCGCAGAGCCGGGCATTTATCTGCCCGGAAAATTCGGCGTGCGCATCGAGGATATGCTGCTGATTACGGAAAACGGCAGTGAAAATCTGACAAAAGCACCCAAACAGCTGACTGTCTGCGGATAAATTCCGGTGGCAGCACGCATTTTGGCTAAGTAATGCTTGCCAAACCGTGTAAAATCATGTAAAATACAATTGATAATTCCTAACGAACAACTGGAGGTTTATTTATGATATCCGCAGGCGAATTTCGTAACGGCGTAACTTTTGAGATGGACGGCAATGTTCTGCAGGTCGTCGAGTTCCAGCACGTTAAGCCGGGCAAGGGCGCAGCATTTGTCCGCGTCAAGATGAAGAACGTTATGACCGGTGCAGTGACCGAGCGTTCGTTCAACCCGACCGATAAGTATGAGCCGGCATATGTCGAGCGCAAGGACATGCAGTATCTGTACAACGATGGTGAGCTGTACTACTTCATGGATAACGAGACCTACGAGCAGATCCCGATCAATCAGGCTACCCTGGGTGACAGCTTCCGTTTTGTTACCGAAAACATGGACTGCAAGATCCTGTCCTACAAGGGCAATGTATTTGCAGTAGAGCCGCCGATGTTTGTTGAGCTGGAGATCACCGAGACCGATCCGGGCTTTAAGGGCAACACCGCTACCAACACCCTGAAGCCGGCAACCGTCGAGACCGGTGCAACGGTTAACGTACCGCTGTTCCTGGAGATCGGCGACCGCATTAAGATCGACACCCGTACCGGTGAGTATCTGGAGCGCGCAAAGGGCTAATTGAAATCAAACAGGACATCAGGCAAGCAGGGACGAATCAGTCCCGGCCTGATGTCTTTTGTCTTTTTTGACCACTGAGGAGGTAGAAGAATATGACACTGTCTGCGCGGGTTGCCTATTTAAAGGGCCTGTTCGACGGGCTGGATTACGATAAAAAGGACAGCAAGATGATGTCCGGCATTCTGGAGCTGCTGGAGGACATGGCGCAGAGCGTGGAGGAGCTGGAGGAAGAAAATGCCGCACTCAACGAGGTCGTGGATGTTCTGATGGAAACCGTCTTTGGCGGAAACAATGCGGGAGCACAGCCGGCAGCCTCTGCGGAAGAAGCCGGAGAACCGGATGCGGATTCGGACGAGGAGGTATTTGAGGACTCTGTGGAGGAAGATGCTGTGGATGAGGACGTCGATATGAGCGACCAGACACTGTATCAGGTGATTTGCCCGAGATGCGGAGAGGAAATCTTTGTAGAGGAGCACGATTTGGAGGCAGGCAGTATTGCGTGTCCGGTCTGCGGCGAGGAGCTGGAGTTTGACATGGCAGCAGACGATGATGATATTGTCGAGCTGCCGGATGGTCTGATCGGAGAAATCCCGAACATTGAGGGATGATGCTTGCCAGGTGTCAGAGCGCATCGCGTGCATCGAAAATCAGACAATTAGAATAACTTAACCGAGAGGGCTTGCTGTCTGGAAAGAACAGGCGGCAGGCCCTTTTGTTTTGTGCGCAGAAAGAAAACACCCCGCTTGCGGACAGGATATGGTACTGTCGGCAAATGGGGTGCAATTTCAAAAGGAACGGCGGAATCGTGTTATTTTTGCAGTTCCATGACTTCGTATTGAATCATTTCTCCGTCCGCTGTCAAAATACGGTGGTGTTCAATCGGCTGATAGCCGCGGGATTCATACAGTGCGATTTTCAGCGCCGGCGCGCAGGAATCCAGATGAACCG
>JAEDEU010000111.1 GCA_016293155.1 Clostridiaceae bacterium
CATTCCGGAACATGTCAATTCTACTCCCTGCAGTCAAGCCTATTATATCAACATCGCCTAAAAATAGCAATCGCATTTGGCAAATAAATCAGCAAACTTTCCGGAAGCATCTTCCCCTTTTGTTGGTTTCTTCTAAATACAACCGTTGTCTATTTTGGTATCTTTTTGATGTATTTTGTTGTTTTTCCCATTATTTCAGTCGTTTTTTCTGATTTTTCCTGCTTCCTCCTCAGAAGCCAAAATAAGGCAGCATTCGATCCCGTCGAAATACTGCCTTGTATTTTGGTTATTCTGTTGGTTACGCGAGCTGCTCAAGGCGCTCTGCTACGCCGGAAAGATCCGGAAGCTGTGCGTCCTCAATCGCGCCGTGATCGACCGCAGAGGCCAGTGCCGGATCAATCGGGAGCTTGGCCAGAACCGGCAGCTGATGCTCCTTTGCAATCTCGTCCACGTGGCTCTCGCCGAATACGGCAATGTGCTTGCCGCAGTCCGGACATGCCAGATAGCTGTAGTTTTCAATGATGCCGAGAATCGGAATATTCATCATCTCCGCCATCTTGACCGCCTTGGTGACGACCATGGAAACCAGCTCCTGCGGAGAGGTCATGATGATGATGCCGTCCACCGGCAGGGACTGGAATACCGTCAGCGGAACATCGCCGGTTCCGGGCGGCATATCAACAAACATGTAATCAATGTCCTGCCAGATGATCTCCTGCCAGAACTGCTGCACGGACTGCGCAATGACCGGACCTCTCCAGACAACCGGAGCGGTCTCGTCCTCCAGCAGCAGGTTGACCGATACCAGATCAATGCCGGTCTTGGTCGGCGCCGGATATACGCCGTCCTCGTTGCCCATCAGCTTGCCGTGTACACCGAATGCCTTCGGAATGGACGGACCGGTGATGTCCGCATCCAGAATGCCGACATGGTGTCCGCGGCGGTTCATCTCGACCGCCATCATGGAGGTGACGAGGCTCTTGCCTACGCCGCCCTTGCCGCTGACCACACCGATGACCTTTTTGATGCTGGACAGCTTATGGGGCTCCTTCAGAAAGGACTTCGGATCACTGCAATTGGAAGAACAGCTTCCGCAGTCATGGTTACAACCCATTGTATTCATCTCCTAATGATAGTGTATTTACAGGATATGCCCGCTTTGCGCGCTTTACTCATAGTCTTCTGCCAAAATGTGCTTTGCAGAATCCCAGCAGAGCGACCACGCAGACAACCGCCGCCTGAGCGAGCCGTTTTCCCGCCGAAAACCATTCCCGGCAGGAACGCCACTGTTGTTTGATGCGTCTGATCCGCCGCCTCATCAGTTCTTGAGCGAGTGAATCGGTGCCGGAATGCGTCCGCCGCGGTTGATGAACTTCGCCGGCGAGAACTTATGCACGTCCATGACCGGAGCGGAGCCGAGCAGACCGCCGAATTCCAGCTCGTCGCCGACATTCTTGCCGATTGCCGGAATGACGCGGACCGCGGTGGTCTTGGTGTTGACCACGCCGATGGCGATTTCGTCCGCGATGATTGCGGAGATGACCTCTGCCGGCGTGTCACCCGGAATGGCGATCATATCCAGACCGACCGAGCAGACTGCGGTCATTGCCTCGAGCTTGTCGAAGCACAGCGCGCCCTGACGCACGGCATTAATCATGCCCTCGTCCTCGGATACCGGAATAAATGCGCCGGACAGGCCGCCGACCGATGCGGATGCCATGACGCCGCCCTTCTTGACTGCGTCGTTGAGCATTGCCAGAATTGCGGTGGTGCCGTGGGTGCCGCAGCACTCCAGACCGACCTCCTCCAGAATGCGGGCAACCGAGTCACCGACTGCCGGCGTCGGTGCCAGCGACAGGTCTACGATGCCGAACGGCACGCCCAGACGCGCACCCGCCTTCTCGCCGACCAGCTGACCCATACGGGTGATCTTGAATGCGGTCTTTTTGATGATGTCCGCAACCTCGTTGATGGAGCAGTCGCCCGCTCTGCGGATTGCCGCCTGAACCACGCCCGGACCGGATACGCCGACATTGATGACGCACTCCGGCTCGCCGATGCCGTGGAACGCGCCCGCCATGAACGGGTTATCATCCACCGCGTTGGCGAACACCACCAGCTTGCCTGCGCCGATGCAGTTGCGGTCTGCGGTCAGCTCTGCGGTTTTGCGAATAATGCCGCCCATCATCTTGATTGCGTCCAGATTGATGCCCGCCTTGGTGGATGCCACGTTGACGGACGAGCAGACCAGCTCGGTCTCCGCCAGTGCCTCCGGGATGGAGTTGATCAGCACCTCATCGCCCTTGGAAAAGCCCTTCTGCACGAGTGCGGAGAAGCCGCCGACGAAGTTGACGCCGGTCGTCGCAGCCGCGCGGTCGAGCGCCTTTGCCAGCGGAACATACGAGGTTGCGTCCGTGCACGCACCGATCATGGAAATCGGCGTGACCGAAATACGCTTGTTGATGATCGGAATGCCCAGCTCCGCCTCGATATCCTCACCGGTCTTGACCAGATGCTCCGCGCGCTTGGTGACGCGGTCATAGATCTTGTCCGCGAGCACGTTGATGTCGTCAGACGCCAGATCGCGCAGGGAGATACCCATCGTGATGGTTCGGATATCCAGATGCTCCTCCTCGATCATGTTGATCGTCTCTAAAATATCATAACTGTTTAACATGGGTGCCCTCCTCAGACGTGATGCATTGCGTTAAATACGTCCTCGTGCATGACATGAACGCTCATTTCCAGCGCGTTGCCGTCCTCGGTCAGCGCCGCGGACAGCTCCTTGAAGCTGCAGGACAGACCGGATACGTCGATCAGCATCATCATGGCAAAAATATCGCCGTTCATGATGTTCTGGTTGACATCCAGAATGTTTGCGTTGTTTGCACTCAGGGTTGCGGAAAATTTCGCAATGACACCGGTCTTGTCGTGACCTACTACGGTTAAAATGGCACGTGTCATATCAGTTTCCTCCTTTAAAGTCGCCGCGGGGCGTATGCGTCCCCGCCGTGGGTTTACTGTGTCTGTATGGATAAAATTAGACTTTTTTAACGGTATTATGTGAGCTCCAGCGCGTCCAGCACGCGGAACAGAATCGCATTGGACAGAAAGAATCCGTCCTCGGTCAGCCGCCAGCGTCCGTGTTCGCAGACCGCGTACTGCGGCAGCAGCTTGAGCACGCGCTCCGCCGGAGTAAAATCGCCATCGTACTCCGCGGCACAGATGCCGTCCGACGTGCGCAGTCCGAGCATGACATACTCGCACCGCCGGTCGGGCGCCTCGTCCTCGATGTTTGGAAGCATCCGTCCGTTCAGATAGGCGTTCAGATCGCGCGGGTGCTCCCAGCGCTTCCCGGCAAAATCCGAATGCGCACCCGGTCCGAAGCCGAGATACGGGGTTAACTTCCAGTAGCCGCTGTTGTGGCGGCTGCGGTATCCCGGCTTGGCAAAATTGGAGATTTCATAGTGCTCCATACCGTGTGCGCGGGCAGCTTCACAGATCAGGCGGTACATATCCGCCTGTGTATCCTCGTCCGGAAGGGCGGGCTGCTCGCGTCCGAGCGGGGTATCCGGCTCCAGCGTGAGTGCGTAGCAGGACAAATGCTCCGGCTGAAGTGCAATCAGACTTTTTACCGAATGCCGCAGTCCGTCCATTGTCTGGTCGGGCAGACCGTACATCAGGTCAACGCTGATGTTTTCAAAGCCCGCCGCACGTGCGCGGGCAAATGCAGCCTGTGCCTGTGCGAAGGTATGGATGCGTCCGAGCCGCTTCAGCTCGCGGTCGTCTGCCGACTGGATGCCCATCGAGAGACGGTTTACGCCTGCCGCGCGGATGCCGCGCAGGAATGCGTCCGTCATGGAATCCGGATTTGCCTCGCAGGTGATCTCCGCGTCCGGTTCCAGCGCATAGTGTGTGCGCACCGCGTCCAGAATGCGTGCAATGCGCGCCGCGCCGAGCAGGCTTGGCGTGCCGCCGCCGAGGTAGACGGTGGAAACCGTGCAGTCCTCCGGCGCGCGTTCGGTCAGCTCGCGGCACAGCATGGCGCAGTAATCGTCCATCCGCGCTGTGCTCCCGCTCAGGGAGTAGAAGTCGCAGTACGCGCACTTCTGGGCGCAGAACGGGATGTGGAGGTATAACTCAATCCTCATCCAGCTTGAGCACCGCCATAAACGCCTCCTGCGGCACCTCGACCGAGCCGAGCTGTCTCATGCGCTTCTTGCCTTCCTTCTGCTTTTCCAGCAGCTTTTTCTTTCGGGTGATATCACCGCCGTAGCACTTTGCCAGCACGTCCTTGCGCATGGCGCGCACGGTCTCGCGGGCGATGACCTTGTTGCCGATTGCCGCCTGTACCGGAATCTCGAACAGCTGGCGCGGGATGTTGTCCTTGAGCTTTTCCGCAATGCGGCGTGCACGCGCGTATGCCTTCTCCTCGTGGACGATGAACGACAGCGCGTCCACCGGATCGCCGTTGAGCAGGATGTCCAGCTTGACCAGCTTGGAGCGGCGGTAGCCCAGCATCTCATAGTCCAGCGACGCATAGCCGCGGGTGCGCGACTTGAGTGCGTCGAAGAAGTCATAGATAATCTCGCCGAGCGGCAGCTCATAGGTCAGCTCCACGCGGTCGGTGTCGATGTCGATGAACTTCATATCCTTATAAACGCCGCGGCGGTCCTGACAAAGCTCCATGATATTGCCGACATATTCGTTCGGCGTGATAATGGTCGCCTTGACAAACGGCTCCTCCGCGTATTCGAGCACGGTCGGGTCCGGATAGTTCAGCGGGTTGTCGATATATTCCTCCTCGCCGTCCGTGCGCTTTACCTTATAAATAACGCTCGGCGCGGTGGTGATGAGATCGAGGTCGTATTCGCGCTCCAGACGCTCCTGCACGATTTCCATGTGCAGCAGACCGAGGAAGCCGCAGCGGTAGCCGAAGCCCAGTGCGACCGAGCTTTCCGGCTCATAGGTCAGCGCCGCATCGTTGAGCTGGAGCTTTTCCAGCGCATCGCGCAGATCCGGGTACTTTTTGCCGTCCGCCGGATAGATGCCGGAAAAGACCATCGGCTGTACCTTTTTATAGCCCGGCAGCGGCTCGGATGCCGGATTGTCCGCGCCGGTGACCGTGTCGCCCACGCGGGTGTCCTGAATGGTTTTGATGGAGGCGGTAAAATATCCGACCTCACCGGCGCACAGTCCCTCCGCGCTCGGCTCCAGATTGAGCGGGCGCAGATAGCCGGTCTCGACAACGGTAAACTCCGCGCCGGTCGCCATCAGGCGCACCTTCATGCCCGGCTTGATGCAGCCCTCCATCAGGCGCATATAAACGATAACGCCGCGGTAGGAATCGTACTGGCTGTCGAAGATCAGCGCGCGCAGCGG
>JAEDEU010000112.1 GCA_016293155.1 Clostridiaceae bacterium
TTCAGGCCGGCGGCGGCATCGTCGCCGACAGCATTCCGGAAAACGAATACATGGAATCGCAGAATAAGGCCGGTGCGGTCATCAGCGCCATCGAGCACGCCGCGGAAATCAACGAGGCGTAAGGAGGAATCATCATGCTTTTACTGATCGACAACTACGACAGCTTTTCCTATAATCTGTATCAGCTCGCCGGCGGCATTCAGCCGGATATCAAGGTCGTCCGAAATGACCGCATTACCATTGATGAGATCCGTGCGCTGGCACCATCCCATATCATCCTCTCCCCCGGTCCGGGTCGTCCGTGTGACGCAGGTGTATGCGAGGATGTCATCCGCGAGCTGGCCGGCACGGTTCCGATTCTGGGCGTATGCCTCGGTCATCAGGCAATCTGCGAGGCACTGGGCGGTACCGTCTGCCATGCGAAAAAGCTGATGCACGGCAAGCAGAGCGAGGTCTCCGTGGACAACGAAAGTCCGATCTTCCGCGGACTGCCCAAGACCGTCAAGGTGGCGCGTTATCACTCTCTCATCGGCACCGATCTGCCGGATACCCTCAAGGTAATTTCCGCCGATCCGAACGGCGAGATCATGGCGGTCAGCTGCGAGGAAAAGCAACTGTACGGATTACAGTTCCATCCGGAATCCATCCTGACCCCGGACGGACGCATTATGATGCAGAACTTCCTCAGCCTGTAACAATATAAATTTCTGAACCGAACTCAAGGAGTGTTTGATATGATTTGCGAAGCAATTGAAATGGCAATTAACGGCAGCGATCTCCCGCTGGATGTCGCGCGGGAGGCAATGGATGAGATTATGTCCGGTCAGGCAACCAACGCACAGATTGCATCCTATCTGACCGCACTGCGCATGAAGGGCGAGACCATTGATGAGATCACCGCAAGCGCGATGGTCATGCGCGACAAGGCAAAGAAGCTCGACCACAGCGGCGATCTGATGGAAATCGTCGGCACCGGCGGCGACAAGGCATTTACCTTCAATATCTCCTCGGTTGCATCTCTGGTCATCGCCGCAGCAGGCATTCCGGTCGCAAAGCACGGCAACCGCAGCATGTCCTCCAAATGCGGCTCGGCAGACATTTTAGAGGCGCTTGGCGTCAACATTCAGCTCACGCCGGTGCAGAGCGCACAGGTGCTCGACGAGGTCGGCATCTGTTTCATGTTTGCCCAGCTCTATCATTCTTCCATGAAATATGCCGCTCCGGTTCGCCGCGAGATGGGCACCCGCACCCTGTTTAATGTGCTCGGTCCGCTGACCAGTCCGGCGGCGGCAACCCTGAACCTGATCGGCGTATACGACAAAAATCTGGTTGAGCCGATTGCTCAGGTACTGGCAAATCTGGGTGTCAAGCGTGCGATTGTCGTCTGCGGCGGCGACGGTCTGGATGAAATCACCCTGACCCGCGAGACCATCGCCTGCGAGGTGGAGAACGGCAGACTTACTTCCTTTACCATTGACCCGAAGGACTTTGGCATGACCTGCTGCCAGCCGTCCGATCTGCTCGGCGGCGAACCGGCAGAGAACGCTCAAATTGCACTGGATATCCTGACCGGTAAGGACAAGGGACCAAAGCGCGATATCGTCCTGCTGAATGCCGGCGCGTGCATCCACATGGCAAAGGATATCCCGTTTGCAGAGGGCGTCAAGCTCGCCGCCGAGATGATTGACAGCGGCGCGGCATATGACACGCTTCAGAAGTATATTCAGGTTTCCAACGAAATCGCGGCACGAGGAGTAAGCGCATGATTTTACAGACACTGGCAGACTGCACGAGAGCGCGTGTCGCACAGGAAAAGAAAACCGTACCGCCGGAGCTGGTGCGCGAAAAGGCACGCTCCCTCCCTGTCGGCAGAGGCACGGCGTTCTTTGACAACCTCGCCGCGCAGGGTATGAGCTTCATCTGCGAGGTCAAGCGCGCTTCCCCGTCCAAGGGCATGATTGCGGATCACTTCCCCTATCTGGACATCGCAAGAGATTACGAGACCGCAGGTGCATCCGCAATTTCCGTCCTCACCGAGCCGGAATACTTCAAGGGCTCGGATCTCTACCTCAAGGAAATCGCCTCTGCCGTATCCACTCCGGTGCTGCGCAAGGATTTTACGGTTGACCCGTATCAGATTTATCAGGCACGCATTCTGGGCGCATCCGCCGTCCTGCTGATCTGCGCCCTGCTGGATACCAAAACCATCCATGAATATCTGGGGATTTGTCACGATCTCGGACTCTCCGCTATCGTGGAAGCACACGACGAGGCAGAGGTGCGCTCCGCACTGGATGCCGGGGCAGACATCATCGGTGTCAACAACCGCAACCTCAAGGATTTCACCGTCAGTCTGGACAACAGCCTGAATCTACGCCCGCTCGTGCCGCCGGAAAAGCTGTTTGTCGCGGAGAGCGGCATCAAAACCCCGGATCACATCCGCACACTGGAGCAGGCAGGCGTAAACGCCGTGCTCATCGGTGAGACGCTGATGCGTGCACCGGACAAATCCGCCATGCTCCGTGAGCTGAGAGGGCACTGATATGAAGATCAAAATCTGTGGTCTGATGCGTCCAAGTGATATCGAAGCGGTCAACTGCTGCCGCCCGGACTATGTCGGCTTTGTGTTCGCCCCTACCAGACGCTTTGTGTCGGATGAACAGGCAATGATTCTAAAGGGTATGCTCGATCCGTCCATCCCCGCTGTGGGCGTGTTTGTAAACGAGCCGATTGACCATGTGGTTTCCCTGTGTGAGCGCGGCATCATCGACCTGATCCAGCTGCACGGCGACGAAACCGAGGAATATATTGCGCATCTGCGTGCCCGGGTGAGCAACCCGATCATCCGCGCCCTGCGCGTGCAGTCCACAGAACAAATCGCAGAGGCAGACGCGAAAGGATTTGACTATTTGCTGCTGGACGCGTACAATAAGAAAATGTACGGCGGCACCGGTGAGCGCTTTCAGTGGTCTCTGATTCCGCCGCTGAACACCCCGTATTTTCTCGCCGGAGGGCTGGATGAGACTAATTTGAACGAGGCAGCCTCCTCTACCGGCGCAATGTGTCTGGATCTTTCCAGCAGCGCGGAAACCAACGGCGTGAAGGATCCCGAAAAAATCCGTCGGCTGGTTTCCATCGTCAGAAGTATTACATAATGAAGGAGTAACGCAAATGTCTAAAGGCAGATTTGGCATTCACGGAGGACAGTATCTTCCGGAAACGCTTATGAATGCTGTCATCGAGCTGGAGCAGGCTTATGACAAATATAAAAATGATCCCGAATTCAATGCAGAGCTGACCAAGCTCTTTAACGAATATGCAGGTCGTCCGTCTCTGCTGTACTATGCAAAAAACATGACCGAGGATCTGGGCGGCTGCAAGATCTATCTCAAGCGCGAGGATCTGAACCACACCGGTTCACACAAGATCAACAATGTACTCGGTCAGACCCTGCTTGCCAAGCGTATGGGCAAGACCCGTGTCATCGCGGAGACCGGTGCAGGTCAGCACGGCGTGGCAACCGCTACCGCCGCTGCACTGCTCGGCATGGAGTGCGAAATCTTCATGGGCAAGGAGGACACCGAGCGTCAGGCGCTCAATGTCTACCGCATGGAACTGCTCGGTGCAAAGGTGCATCCGGTTTCCAGCGGTACCGGCACGCTCAAGGATGCAGTCAATGAGACTATGCGCGAGTGGTCCGGCCGCTGTGACGATACCTTATATGTCCTCGGCTCGGTCATGGGTCCGCACCCGTTCCCGACCATCGTCCGCGACTTCCAGAGCGTCATCAGCAAGGAGATCAAGGCACAGATGCTTGAGGCAGAGGGCAGACTGCCGGACGTGGTGCTCGCCTGCGTCGGCGGCGGCTCCAACGCGATGGGCGCCTTCTACAACTTTATTGAAGACAAGAGCGTGCGCCTGATCGGCTGCGAGGCGGCAGGACGCGGCGCAGATACCCCGGAAACCGCTGCAACGATTGCCACCGGCCGCGAGGGTATTTTCCACGGCATGAAATCCTACTTCTGCCAGAACGAATACGGTCAGATCGCGCCGGTTTATTCCATCTCCGCAGGTCTGGATTATCCGGGCATCGGACCGGAGCACGCCTACCTGCACGACATCGGACGCGCACAGTATGTGCCGGTCACGGACGATGAGGCGGTCAATGCGTTTGAATATCTCTCCCGCAAGGAGGGCATCATTCCGGCGATCGAGAGTGCGCACGCGGTCGCCCATGCGATGAAGCTCGCACCGACCATGGACAAGGATCAGATCATGGTTATCAACATTTCCGGACGCGGCGACAAGGACTGTGCCGCAATCGCCCGTTACAGAGGAGTCGAAATCTATGAGTAAGATCACCAATGCATTCACCGCAGGCAAGGCATTTATTCCGTTTATCACCTGCGGCGATCCGAATCTTGAAACCACCGAGCGCGTTGTCCTTGCCATGGCAGAGGCGGGCGCGGACATCATCGAGCTCGGCATTCCGTTTTCCGATCCGACCGCCGAGGGTCCTGTCATTCAGGCGGCAAGCGAACGTGCTCTGGAAAACGGAACCACGACGGATGATATCTTTGACATGGTACGCCGTCTGCGCGAGAAAATCTCCACTCCGCTGGTATTTATGACCTATGCCAATGTCGTCTTTTCCTATGGCACCGAGCGTTTCCTGTCCATCTGCGAGGAGCTGGATGTCAACGGTCTGATTCTGCCGGACGTGCCGTATGAGGAAAAGGACGAGTTTTTCGACTGCTGTACCGCACACAAGGTGGATATGATTTCGCTGATTGCCCCGACCTCCCACGACCGCATCCGCATGATCGCAAAGGATGCCGTCGGCTTTGTCTACTGCGTATCCTCCATGGGTGTCACCGGTGTGCGCAGCGAAATCAAGACCGACCTCGGCGAGATGGTGCGTCTTGTCAAGGAGACCAACCCGGATATCCCGTGTGCCATCGGCTTCGGCATCTCCACTCCGGAACAGGCATACCAGATGACCCGCATTGCAGACGGTGCGATTGTCGGCTCTGCCATCGTGCGCATCGTCGCCGAGCAGGGCGAAAATGCCGTCGAGGCTGTCCGCGAGTATGTGTCTGCCATGAAGCAGGCATGTCTGAGAGGATAAGCCATGAAGATTACCGTATTGGTAGAAAACACCTCGGATTTCCTGCCGACTCGGCACGGACTGAGCCTGTACATCGAAACCGAATTGCATAAAATCCTGTTCGACATGGGACCGGATGAGACCTTTTTGCAGAACGCCGAAACGCTTGGAATTGATCTCAGCACAGTAGATATTGCCTTTCTGTCACACGGGCATTATGACCA
>JAEDEU010000113.1 GCA_016293155.1 Clostridiaceae bacterium
TCCGCGCAGCGGTCGAGCACCGCGCCCAGATAGGCGAGCACTGCGCCGAAATTGGTGATTGGCACGCCCGCGTCGCGGCAGATCGCAATGCGCGACTGCATGGCGCGGCGGGTCATGGAGCAGCCCGCGCAGAGGATGACCAGATCGTAGCCGCTCACATCGTCCGGGAAATCCGCGCCCGTGCAGTAGTCGATGTGCAGTTCCTCGCCCGCGACGCGGCGCAGGTCGCGCGGAATCTTGACGCGGCCGGTGTCCTGATGCAGCGTGCCGTGGGCACAGGCCTCTGCAATCAGGACGCGGCTGTTCGCAGTCAGATCGCTGACACAGCGCGCTGCTTCGAGGAAGGCGTCCAGATCGCCCTTCTGGCGGGCGTACAGCAGAGAATACGAGGTAATTCGGATATCCTCCGGCACAGTTTCGCGCAGCTCGGAGAACGTGCGCGCATAGGCGAGCACCAGATCGACGTGCGGAAGCTCCTGAATGGTGCGGGCAAGCTCGCTCTCGCGCACCAGTACGACACGCGCCCCGCGGGAAAGAAATTCGAGATTGAGCTGAGCCTGTCCGCGGACTGCACCGGAGGCGCCGTCCGGAACCGACATGACCACGATATCCATAGGCTTGACCAGGTCTCCGACCAGCGGCGGCTCGGAATCGGCCAGCGCGCTGACCATCTGCTCCAGACGGGCGCGCAGCAGCGCAGGAGAGCCGGGGGTCAGTGCGGAGAGAAAGATTGCATTGGGAAATTCCGCCTTGAGGCGGGCGATATCGCCGGCATAGGCGAGGTCGCATTTATTGAATGCCAGCATATGCTCGATATGCCGGGAGTCCAGCCACTGAATCGCACGGGTGTATGCCGCGCGGTCAAAATCGCAGACATCCGCCACATAGACCGCGATATCCGCGCGGTGCAGGGTGTTGCGCATGTGCAGCATTTCCGGGCTGTCCAGCTGTGCGGTATCCGAGAGTCCGGCGGTGTCGATCAGCGCGGCAGAGCCTGCTCTGCCGCCGAGCTGACACAGTCCGACCGACGGGCCGTCGCTCTGTGCGGAGCGGAATGCGGTGCCCGGACGTACAAGGGCATCAAACAGTGCGGATTTGCCGCTGCCCTTTTTGCCGAAGATAGCGATATGTCTCTGTGCGGTCAGCGGCGCGGCGTGCGGTTGGGTCTGATTCATCATAAAAAAGCCTCCTTGATTCCCATGGCTTGCGTGCTCAAATTGCAGGGAGAACGGATAAAGCTGTCGTTTTCACAGCTGTTCGCACTTTATTATATCATAAATTTTGGAAAAGTACAGCAAAAATGAAAGATAATCCTAGAGATCCTGCATTTTGGACGGAAATCCCCAAAAGAGGAGCCTTGTACTTCTGCGGGAGCAAAGGGGGAAACAGCTTGAAAGAAACCGGCGGGGTGAGTATAATAAAAAGGAGTAGACGAAGGGCTTTTTTGAGGAGGGAAATACATGACAACGGTAGTGGTCAGAGAGCAGCGTCAGGAGGATGGCAACACCTTTTTGAGTGTCTGGGCGAATGAACCGCTCTGTGCCGGAGCGCATGTGACGGACCGTTACGGGCGGGAAATGGAGATTGTCGAGGTCGGCGAGTCGAGAGAGAACGACTGCGTGACGGTCAAGGTTCGGCTGCTGAGCAGTGACATCCGCATGACACTGGAGGAATATGAGGTGCTGCATCAGGCGGCGGTGGAGCTGTATGCCACGGGCGAGACCGACCAGCGCTGCCCGCGCTGCGGTGCACGGCTGACGCAGTTTCAGGATGACGGCTATGAGTGCATGGTACAATGCCCCTGCGGCATGAGCTACCGGCACAATATATTGGATTAACGCAATGTGCATACAAAAAGCAATCCCGCTCTGTCTGTTTCAGAGCGGGATTTATCGTGCTTAAATATAGTGTTTTTCCACGTTGGGATTGACATACAGGGGGTTGACCTCCAGCACCGCGCGGTCGCCGGGACGGATGCCCATGCCGGTGACATCCAGCGAGACATGGCACAGCCCGACATGACCGAGCACGCGCGCACGCTTGCCGTTTACGCGGACAAAGATCTTTCCCTTGCCGAGGAAGCTGCGCACCTCGTCCAGAACATAGCGCAGCAGGTCGCGGAAGCGGTACAGATCGCGGCGCTTTTCCACCGAAAAGCCGTCAATGTAGCCGACCGGAACCACTGCGATTTCGGTGGGGCGGCGGGTGATGTAGCCCGCGCCGTAGCCGACCGGATGCCCCTTGGGCACGGTGCGCACCTCGATGACCTGGCTTTCCATGTAGCCGATGCGCTGTAAGCCTGCCTCCGGTGCGTGAATGCGTCCGGTAAAGGCGGAGCCGATGCGCACGGCATCCAGCGTATATTTTTGATCGTAGCAGAACAGACCGGACGAATTGGCGGCGTGTCCGATGCCCGGCTCAATGCCGTCCGCGCGCAGACGATCCATCACTGCGGTCAGCGCGCGGAACTGACGCTCGGTCTCCTTTGCGTTGCCGAAGGAGGAATGGAAGTGCGTATAAATGCCGGTGACCGTGATCTGCGGACGGCATTCGTAGACGCGGCGGAGCTGGTCATACTGGGTGGGCAGGAAGCCGTAGCGTCCCATGCCGGTGTCCAGCTTGACGTGTGCCTGTACGGTGGTGTTGGTCTGCGTGCAGAAGGCGGTGAGTGCCTCCAGCGCCTCAGGCGAGCCGACGGTGAAAATCGCATTCGCGGCGGCAATCTTTGTGATCTCGTCCTCCGCCGCGGTCGAGCGCATGACCAGAATGCTTTGCGTCAGGAAGCCGTGCTCCCGCAGGGTGAGCGCCTCCTCCGGCTCGGTGACGGCGAAGAAATCCATGCCCGCCTCGCGCAGAATCTCGGCTTCCTTGATGATGCCCATGCCGTAGCCGTCCGCCTTGAGCACGGCAATCACCGGCACGCCCGCGCGCTCGCGGATGATTGCCGCATTGGATGCCAGCGCGGCGGTGTCAATGACGTAACGCTTCATGCTCAGTCCTTCTTTTCGCCGCGGTGATCGCCGGTCAGGTTTTTCGGCTTGGAGGTATCCTTGTCCGCATTCTTCTTGAGGAAGCGCTTGCGGCGAATGTTGCGGAATACCTTCTGCGCCTTGTTGTAGGCGAAGTAGATCGGCTTGTTGAATACCAGATCGTACTCGCCGATGAACTGGCACAGATCGCCGTTAAAGCCCTTCTTGAAGCGGTACAGACCGAAGAGCGGATTTGCGGAGTCGATATCGCCGGTAACGCCGCGGAAGTCGTAGATGCGGCAGTTCTTTTCCAGTGCCCACTGAATCATGGACCACTGAAGCAGATAGTTCGGCATGACGTTGCGCGCCTCGTTTGCGGATGCGCCGTACAGATACCAGACCTTGTCGCCGTAGTAGATGGCGAGCGTGCCGGCAATCGGCTTGTCCTCATAAAATGCGATGTACAGGCGGGCATTTTCGCCCATGGCATTCATCATGTCCTCAAAATAGCTCTGTGGGCGGGTGACAAAGCCATCGCGCAGACCGGTTTCCAGCATGATCTTTGCAAAATACGGCATCATCTCATTGCCGCAGATTTTGATCTGAACGCCCTTGCCCAGCGACTTGCGCACCTTGTTGCGGGTACCCGCGTCAAAGTGGGATACCGCGTCGTCCGCCTTGAGGTCGTCGCGGACGAGGTCGAATGCCATGCTGCCGGTGGTAGCGGCGGTCTTGGGATTGACCTTCCAGCCGTCCACGTTCAGACGGTAGACAAAGTTCGGCTGAATGCCCTCAAAATTCTTGCCGTCGGACGCCGGACGGAAGCCGAACCACTCGAGCATCTTGGCAAATGCCTTGCCCTCCGGAACCTCGGTGACCACCATCGGCACCTTGGTGCTGGATTCCTCCTCGGGGGTCTTTTCACGCTCGCGCTGAATTGCCATGACCACATCCGGGTCGAGCTTGAGCACATAGGAGTGGTGCTTCTTTGCCAGCTCGCGTGCGCCGGCGATCAGCTCACCGAAGGTCTCGCGGTCGTTCAGATCGCAGACCGGACCGCGGCAGCCGTACATCAGTGTAAACGGCAGTTTTGGCAGATTGCGGATGAGCAGGGCGAGGGAGCCCTGGATCTTTCCATCCGCGCCGCGCACGATGACGGCCTCCCACTTCCACATATTCTTCAGATTCGCCCACTTTTTGGACTGCATAAAGTGTCCGTACGGGTGCGATGCGTTAAATGCCTCGTATTCCGCCAGTGTTGCGTCGGTAACAAATTCAAACATCCAATAACCTCCCGAATGTTTTGCGTTTGAGTATTTTTGAAATTCACAATGACAGTGCCGGAGCATTCCCCTTTGGTACTCCGATATTCTTTCATTATAACACTGCTTGGAGGGAGAAACAATCGCCGGATGCCGTTTTTCGCGGAAAAAACGGTTTTCCACGCAAATTTGGCGTGTTTGCCGAAAGCGGCGTGCAATCCGGTAGGCTTCTGTCACTTTTCACGGGACTGCCGGAGCTTCAGATTGCGCACAAGGGGAGCGGGACCGCGCCAGGTAAACGCGCGGTCGGGATAGCGCTCCTTGAACTGCCGGCGGGTCAGCCCGTCCAGCTCCTCCGGGGAGAGGGCGGTGATGCGCGCCTCGCGAAAGTCTGTAAGACCGGTTTCCTGTGCCGTGCGGTTGAGCGGACAGACATCCGAGCAGATATCACAGCCCCAGATGAGCGGATGCCGTGCGAGCGCGGCGGTCTGGCGGTCGTTCAGCGTCCCCTTGGACTGCGTGAGCGCGGACAAACACAGGGCTTCGTCCACGCCGTGTTTGGTCAGCGCGCCGAGCGGGCACGCCATGCGGCAGGCGCCGCAGTGCGGACAGGATTCCGTGCTCGGCGCGGTGGGCGCGAGCGGCGCATCGGTCAGAATCGTGCCGATAAATACATAGCTGCCATAGGTTCGGTCGAAAATCAGGTGATTATCCCCCAAAAAGCCCGCGCCGGACTGCACGGCGCACTGCACCTCCGGCAGCGGAGAGGCATCCGCGAGCGGCAGAAACCGGTACGGCGGAAAGTCCGCCTCCAGCTGCGCGCACAGCGGCGCGAGCGCGTCGCGGATCACCGCGTGGTAATCCCGCCCGCAGGCATAGCGCGAGAGCGTGCGCCCCGTGTCCGCATCGCGCACGAGATAGGGGAACAGCACGACCGCGGCCGCCTGTGCATTCGGACACAGGCGGTGGGTGCGTTCGGTTTGCTCCGCAGTCAGCGCGAGATCGGACAGGCGGCACACGCCGCGCCCGCCCACGCCGGAAAGGGCGGAGAGATAGGTTGTGATATCCATATAGCCTCCTGATTTCAGGCTTCCCC